>NZ_JAFFZF010000014.1:0-105058 GCF_016924115.1 Gordonia sp. BP-119 | reverse complement strand
CGACGTTCCGCCGAACACAAAACGAAGAAAGACATCCTCCGCTGCCTCAAGCGCTACATCGCCCGCGAAGTGTTCCGCGACCTCACCACTGACCTCGGAGCACTTGACAAGCTATAGGACCCTCTCGCTTCACTCGCACCTCAGGGAGCATGAACAGAACGCTCTCGAGCGTTCGCTGCGTAGTCCACGACGGCCGCCATGCCGGTCACATGTCGGGGCAGCGCAAGTTCCGTCGAAGTGGCGCCGTCGTGTCGGGCCGGCAGCGTTGCAGGTCTTGCGTGGACTACGAAAGAACACTCTTAAGCGTCCACATCTCTGCTCCCTGAGGTGCGAGCGAAGCGAGCCACGAAGGGCTCCGCAACCTGTCTCACCAGGCCCTTCGTGGCTCGTCGCTATCGCTCCTCACACCTCAGGGAGCAATGGGGTCGCTTCTTTCGGATCAGGGACCAGTGGGTGTGGATCCGGATTGAGCAGGGTGCCGCCGGAAGTCATCGGTGGCGGTCCGGCTCAGGGGATGACGATGCTCCCGCTGCAACTGGTCGACGGGATGCTCCAGAGTGCGTTGCGGTTGACCGCGCCGAAGGTGACGTTGACGCGACCCTTGCCGATCTGGTTGACGGGGATCACGAAGTAGTGGACGCCCTGGTAGGGCGGGTTCACGCGGACGTTGCTGACCTTCGAGCCGCGTTTGCCGGTGGCCAGGTTGTGCCAGTCCAGGCGAGCCGAGGACTGATACCCGCCGGGGAAATAGCTGGTGAAGTCGGCGGCGATGTAGGCGTTGCCGGCATACGTGCTCACGATCGTGCGTCGCGCCAGGAACGGGACGTCGACGACGTTCGGGCTCAGGCCCACGCAGGTCGACAGCGGATACTCGCGGGACACCGCGTTCGCGTCGCCGGTGGCCGCGACGCCGAGCCCGGCAGCCGAGGCTAGAGCGATGGCGGCGGCGGCCAACCGGGTGATCGTCTTGGTGCTGGGCATATCTCGACTCCCTTGCTGGTGGCGACGGTGACGTGTCGTGATCACCGGTCAGTTTTCCGCAGGGAAGTCCGTTTCGTGGGTATTTCCGGGCGCTGTGTTCATTCGATCGGTCGACCCGCCCCTCAGCTGAGATGACTCGAGATCCCGTCGGCGGCAGCACGCGTGGCCTCGCCGAGTCGGCGCACTTCGGCGACGTCGAGCGTGGTGTTCGGGCAGACGACGATGGCCGCGACCACCCGACGGGCGGAGTCGAAGACGGGGGCGCCGATGGTGACCACGGGTACCCCTGTGCCGTCGGCCGCGCAGGCGTCGATCTCCTCGGGCAGGTAATCGATGACCGACAGCTCGGTGAGCAGGTCGCCGACCCGCGCGCGCAGGGTGTCCGACATGGTGTCGAGGGAGCTCAGGGCTTCGATCATCGCCACGTGGTCGTCGGTCATGCGCTCGATCGAGTAGCCGCGTTCGGCGACGACGTCGAGCACCATGCCCAGCCGGGTGCGGGTGGACTCGGCGGCCTGGCCGATCCAGTTCGACCGGGCGTCGTCCGGGTCGAAGGCGATGAACTCCCGACAGATCGGCGGGCGGAGCCGGATGCGGCTGCCGTTGCGCAACCAGGGATGCTGCGCGGTCTCCGGTGCCAGGTGGGGCGGAAAGGCGTGCGACGCCAGGGTCACCGCGTCGGCCGAGGTCCGTCGGGCGACGAAACAGGGGACGTCGAACCGTTCGCACAGGTCGCGCGCCGCCGACGCCGCCCACCGTACGAGGTGGTCCGCGCCGTCGGCGTTCCGGACGAGGCCGACGAAGGCTGGTCCGACGCCGAAGGTGCCGGCCGACGGGTCCCGGATCAGCCATCCGCAGTCGACGAGTTCGGAGACGACGGCGTGCGCGGTGGCGCGCGACATCGAGGTCTGACGCACGATCTCGGCCAGCGTCAGCGCCGGTTGTTCGGCGTCGGCGAGGAGTTCGACGATGCGGACGACCCGGGCGGTCGGTGGCGACGCCGCACGTGCCGGTTGACGCGCGTCGGAGAAGTCACCTACGGTTTGTGTCACATTGTCAACACATAGTGTCGAATATTCGACATGTCAAGGGGGTTGCTCCGGTGGCCATCACCATCGACGCCGACGACGGACGTCGTCCCGACGACACCGAGGACCGGCGTCGTCGTCACCACGGTTATGAGCTCTCGCATCTCGCGGCGCTCGAGGCCGAATCGGTGCACATCTTCCGCGAGGTCGCCGCGACCTTCGAACGTCCGGTTCTGCTGTTCTCCGGCGGCAAGGACTCCGTGGTGATGTTCCATCTGGCGCGGAAGGCGTTCTGGCCGGCGCCGATCCCGTTCCCGCTCATGCACGTCGACACCGGGCACAACTTCGACGAGGTGATCGAGTACCGCGATCGCGTGGTCGCCGAGACCGGGGTTCGCCTTCTCGTCAGCTCGGTGCAGGACGACATCGATGCCGGGCGGGTCGTCGAGCAGACCGGCCCGGGTGCCAGCCGCAACCGGCTGCAGACCGCGGCGCTGTTGCGCGGGATCACCGAGAACCGTTTCGACGCCGTGTTCGGCGGGGCCCGGCGCGACGAGGAGAAGGCGCGGGCGAAGGAGCGCGTGTTCAGCTTCCGTGACGAGTTCGGCGCGTGGAATCCGCGCGAGCAGCGACCCGAGCTGTGGCGCCTCTACAACGGGCGGCACGCCAAGGGGGAGCACATCCGGGTGTTCCCGCTGTCGAACTGGACCGAGCTCGACATCTGGCAGTACATCGCCGCCGAGGACATCGATCTGCCGGAGATCTACTACGCGCACCAGCGCGAGGTGATCCCGCGCGAGGGCATGCTGCTCGCGAAAACCCGCTTCCTGCAGGAGCTCCCGGGTGAGGAGGTGCGGACCGAGACCGTGCGGTTCCGGACCGTCGGCGACGCCACGTGCACCGGTTGTGTGCTGTCCGGCGCGGACGACGTGATGAAGGTGATCGAGGAGATCGAGGTCACCCGGTTGACCGAGCGGGGAGCCACGCGCGCCGACGACCGGATCTCCGAGTCGGGGATGGAAGACCGCAAGAAGGAAGGCTACTTCTGATGGGCGACCTCAACGCCGTCGGCGGCGCGACGGAGATGCTGCGTCTGGCGACCGCGGGCTCGGTGGACGACGGCAAGTCGACACTCATCGGCCGGCTGCTCTACGACTCGAAGGCGATCTTCACCGACCAGCTCGAATCGATCGAGCGCACCAGCGCCGAGCGCGGTGACGAGTACGCGAACCTCGCCCTGCTGACCGACGGGCTGCGTGCCGAACGCGAGCAGGGCATCACCATCGACGTCGCCTATCGGTACTTCGCCACGCCCAGGCGGAAGTTCATCATCGCCGACACCCCCGGCCATGTGCAGTACACGCGCAACATGGTGACCGGTGCCTCGACTGCCGATCTCGCGATGATCCTGATCGACGCGCGCAAGGGCGTGCTCGAGCAGACGCGGCGGCACGCGTTCCTGTCGTCGTTGCTCGGCATCCCGCACCTGACGGTCTGCGTGAACAAGATGGACCTCGTCGGCTGGTCGCAGGAGCGGTTCGACGGGATCTGCGCGGACTTCGTCGATTTCGCGACCAAGCTCAACGTCGTCGACCTGACGTTCATCCCGATGTCGGCGCTGCGGGGCGACAACGTCGTCGAACAGTCCGCGGCGATGCCGTGGTACGAGGGGCGTCCGCTGCTGAATCACCTCGAGCACGTCTACATCGCCTCCGACCGCAACCTGATCGACACCCGTCTGCCCGTCCAGTACGTGATCCGGCCGCAGCGCAGCGACGGCGCCGACCACCGCGCCTACGCGGGCACCGTTGCCGGCGGTGTACTCGCCAAGGGCGACGAGATCGTCGTCCTGCCCAGCGGTTTCAGCACGACCATCACCGAGATCTGGGCGCCCGGCGGCCAGCCGGTCGACGAGGCCTTCGCGTCGATGGCCGTGTCCGTCGAACTCGCCGACGAGATCGACATCGTGCGCGGCGACATGCTGGCCCGCCCCAACAACCGGCCGTACGTGGGACGCGACCTGGACGCGATGGTGTGCTGGTTCGCCGACGACGCCGAACTGCGACCGGGCAACCGGTATCAGCTGCTCTGCGGAACACGGTTGACCCGCGCGCAGGTCAACGGGCTCAACTATCGCCTCGACGTCAACTCGCTGCACCGCGACGAGCAGGCGGAGGGATTGTCGCTCAACGAGATCGGGCGCGTCACCCTGCATACCCAGGAGCCGGTGACCTTCGACTCGTACCGGCGCAACCGCGACACGGGCAGCTTCATCCTGATCGACGAGGCCACGAATCGGACGGTCGCTGCGGGGATGATCACGGCGCCGGTGAGTCACGACAGTCATGTCGTCTGGCAGGCGACGAAGGTCGGCCGTGAGCACCGTGCGCACCGCGGTGCGACGATCTGGCTGACCGGTCTGTCCGGCTCCGGGAAGTCGTCGCTGGCGGTCGAACTCGAAAGGCGCTTCGTCGCCGAGGGGCGTCCGGCGTACCTGATGGACGGGGACAACCTGCGGCACGGCCTGAACTCGGATCTGGGCTTCTCCGACGACGACCGCCGGGAGAACATCCGCCGGACCAGCGAGGTGGCGGCGCTGTTCGCCGACTCGGGTTCGGTGGCGATCGTCTCGCTCATCAGCCCGTTCGCCGAGGAACGGCAGCGGGCCCGGGAGATCCACGCCGAGCGTGGGCTGCCGTTCTACGAGATCTTCGTCGACACCCCGCTCGCCGAATGCGAACGACGCGACCCGAAGGGGCTGTACGACCGCGCGCGGCGGGGGGAGATCAGTCAGTTCACCGGCATCGACTCGCCCTACGAGCGTCCGTCCGACCCGGATCTGCACATCACCCCCGACGACGGCCCGCCGTCCGAGGTCGCCGACCTGGTGCTGCGTAACCTGGGTCTGTGAGCGCAGCCTCATAGCCGTCCGGCGCGAAGCGCCGCGTCCTGCCACCGGTATCCCGACCGAGAGGAAACCCCGTGACCGACGATCGTGCCCTGGCCGGTGAACTGGCCACCGCCGCAGGTGAACTCCTGCTCGACATCCGACGCTCCAGCGGATTGACGGGCAAAGAGCTCGGTCAGGAGGGCGACCGCCGGTCCGACGAGTTCATCCTCGGGCGCCTCGCACAGGAGCGGCCGGACGATGCCGTGCTGTCGGAGGAATCGGCCGACGACAAGTCGCGACTGTCGGCGTCGCGCGTGTGGATCATCGATCCGGTCGACGGCACGCGCGAGTACGGCACCTACGAACCCGGCGGCGGTCGCAGCGACTGGGCCGTGCACGTCGCGCTGTGGTCGGCAGACGACGGGCTGATCGCCGGTGCGGTCGCCCTGCCGGCCCTCGGGGTGACCTACCTCGACGACGGTTCCACCGTCGAGCCCGTGGAAGGCCTGGCGTCCCGGCCCCGGACCGGGGTCCCGCGCGTCGTCGTGAGCAGTTCGCGCCCACCGGCGTTCGCCGACGAGGTGGCCGCGGCGATGGCCGGCGAGGTGCTGCCGATGGGGTCCGCCGGGGCCAAGGCGATGGCGGTGGTGCGCGGCGAGGCCGACGCCTACGTCCATGCGGGCGGCCAATACGAGTGGGATTCGGCCGCGCCGGTCGCCGTCGCGAAGGCGAAGGGTCTGTGGTGCGGGCGGATCGACGGTTCGCCCCTCGTCTACAACAACGAGGACACCTACCTGCCCGACCTCGTCATCTGCCGGCCGGAATTCACCGAGGCGATCCTCACGGTCACCACCGAGGGTGCCGGCGGCTGACGTCCGAGCGCCTCAGTGCGTGACCACGACCTTGATCGCGACGATCACGGTCGCCACCAGCGTGACCGCTCCGGAGCTGAACAGCGTTGCCCGGCTGGGCCGTTCGTTGTTGAGCCGGTCGATGACGAAGACCGTGCCGCCGATGCGCAGAAGGATCACGATCTCTGCGATCAACTGGGCGGTACGGGGCTCGATCCAGCCGATCAGGCCGAGCAACAGGATCGCGCAAGGTAGAAGCGCCGAGGTCAGGATCGGCACCGAGTCGCGGAGATGACCGAGTACCTCTGATCGCGTCGGCTCGACCTTGCCGTCCGACACGCGCCGGGCGACGCCCTCGGCGAAGACGTGCGCGATGAAGGTCGACGCGGCGGTGCCCGCGAGGATCGCGATACCGACGAAGTCGTCCTCGACGTGCAACGGGATGAGCACGGCCAAGATCAGGATGTTGCCGTAGATGTAGGCACTGATGCGCGGCGCGGCGTGCTTGCGGTCGAGCGGGCTGTCCCGAGTGAACAGCGGCCCGTGCAGCAGGGCCCACGGACTGTTGCTCATAGCTGGTGAAACTATCAGCGCGGGAGGAGTTCGGCGACGACAGCGGCGATGGTGTCGTCGGGCCGCGTCAGGCAGACCGTCGCCGCCACGGTGGCCACCTGCTGGACATTGTCGGTCACGTCCAAATCGGTCAGGACCGCCGCCCGCCGGGCGTCGTCGAGTTCGCGGAACTCCGTGCACGTCATGGTCGACGCGGAGCCGGACCCGGTGTCGGAACCGGACCCGGAGCCGCGCGACGTTGACGCACTGGCCCGGCTGCTGTCCGCAGATGTGGCGGAGCTGCTCGTCTCGGTGGCGCTCGTGGTCGGGACCGCGCTGTCGGATGAAGGCGCGGGCGCGGCGTCGTCGGACGAACACGCACCGATCGCCAGCATCATCATCGCGGCCATCGACAGGCCCGCGGCCAGCTCGGCGGGGCGGGATCGGCGGGCGGGAACAGACATCACGGAACTCCTCGGGAAGCGGTCCGGGTGGTGACCGGTGGTGCGGGATGGGATGGGGCGCGGTCAGCGCATGAGGCCGGAGAGCACGCCCGAGATGGCGGCCCGGACATCCGTGGTCTCGATGCGCATCAGGTCGTCCTGGCTGAGTGAATCGAAGTCGCCGGCGGTGCTGAGCCGGAACTCGCGCTCCTCCTCGGCCGCCTCGATGATGTTGCGGATGAAACGGCCGTTGCCGGCGAGATCGGTGGCGCGCCGCGCGGTGCCCTGATGCTCGCGGACGTCGTGGTACAGCGGAGCGCACGCCTGCTCGATCTCGAGCATCGCATCCCGGGTCAACGACGAATCACGTTTGCGCGCAATGAAATCGGCGATGCGGGCGAGCTCGTCAGGCGTGTAGGAGTCGAAGCGCACCCGGCGCGCGAAGCGCGACGCCAGTCCGTCGTTGGAGGCGAGGAACCGATCGATCTCGGCGTCGTAACCGGCGATGATCACGACCAGCCGGTCACGGTCGTCCTCCATCCGGGCCAACAGGGTGTCGACCGCCTCGCGACCGAACGCGTCGCCGCCGGACAGCCCCTGCTGGATGAGCGTGTACGCCTCGTCGATGAACAGGACGCCGTCCATCGCGGAGTCGATGAGCGCCGCGGTCTTGATGGCGGTGCTGCCGAGGTGTTCACCGACCATGTCGCGGCGGGTGGCCTCGACGACCTTGTCGGACTTGATGAAGCCGAGGCCGCAGTAGATCTTGGCGACGATGCGGGCCACGGTCGTCTTGCCGGTGCCGGGCGGTCCGGTGAAAGCCAGGTGCAGGCTGCGGGCCGACGTCGACAGCCCGCGGTCGGCGCGGACCTTCGCCAGGGTCGCGGTGGACTGCAGTTTGGCCACCTGCTGCTTGACCGACTCGAGCCCGATCTGTTCGGCCAGCTCCCGTTGCGCCTCGGTCACCAGCGAATTCTGTTCGGCGGGGTCCCCGGAGGTCGACGACACCAGGGACTCGGCGCGATCGGGCACCGACTTCGGGTCCCACCGGTCGGTGCGCTCGGCGATCTGCTCGGGCGTCGTGGGGGGCATCCGGTAGGAGGGCGACCGGATGGCGTCGGCCGCGCCGGTCAGCGACGGGTCACGTGCGTAGGCCTGCTCGAACATCGACTTCGCCTTCTCCTCGTGGCCCTGCTCGCGCAGCGCGAGGCCGTAGACGAAGATCGCCTGCGTCGAACAGGACGGGATCGGGCCGTCGACCGCGTTCTGCAGGCGCCGCATGCCCTCGCCGTACATGCCGAGATGCACGCACGACGTCCCGGCCATGAAGTCGGCGACGGCCTGCATGTACGGGTCGTTCCACCGGTCGGACCTGGTCAGCGAGGTCAGGACGTCGGGCCAGCGCTGGGTGGCGAAGTGCAGGAACGCGCGGACGAAATCCACGATCGGCACGCGGTGCGCCGGGGGTACCTCGTCGAGGACCTCTTCCGCACCGGCGAAGTCCGCGCCGCGGACCAGACTGGCCGCGTAGGCCGCGGTCGCCTCGACGGCATTCGACGCCGGGAAGTCGATCAGCATCCCGGTGTACCAGCGCCCCGCGATCGTGCCGGGCGGGAGCCCGAGCCGGCGCTGCTCCGCGCCGATCGACCCGCGGGCACGATAGAGGCCCAGGAGGACCTCGTTGCTGCTGTCGCCGCAGGCCAGCCGGCCGATCCAGGCGTCGCCCAGGGCCGGGTCCCATTCGGTCGCACGGGTGAAGGCCTTGGCGGCCTGAGCGGGATTGTCGACCGGTTCCTGACCTTCGACCGGGATGTTCAGGGACAGGACGCCGAGTTCGAAGAGTGCCCTCGCCTTGCGGACATCGGCCATCGTTTCCCCCTGTGTCGTCCCATCGGCGCACACCGACCCCGAACCGTTCTCCCCGGGTACCACGACGACACACCCCGGGGGGCGGTCGCCGGAGACAGAGTATCGCTAGACCGGCGTGACATCCGTCGCAGATCTCCCAGGGCGCGCACCCGAGGCGCCCCGGCGGCCGCAACCGCCCGCGCACGCCTAGACTTGTCCGGGTGAGTGCCCAGGTGGATACCGTCTCAGCCGCTGCCCAGACCCCGGACCATCCGCAACCCTTCCGCGAACTCGGTCTCAAGGACGACGAGTACGCGCGCATCCGCGAGATCCTGGGTCGCCGGCCCACCGACGCGGAGCTCGCCATGTACTCGGTCATGTGGTCCGAGCACTGCAGCTACAAGTCGTCGAAAGTGCACCTGCGCTACTTCGGTGAGACCACCACCGACGAGATGCGCGCAAGCATGCTGGCCGGCATCGGCGAGAACGCCGGCGTCGTCGACATCGGTGACGGGTGGGCGGTGACCTTCAAGGTCGAATCGCACAACCACCCGAGCTATGTCGAGCCGTACCAGGGCGCCGCCACCGGAGTCGGTGGCATCGTGCGCGACATCATGGCCATGGGCGCACGCCCGATCGCGGTCATGGATCAGCTGCGCTTCGGCCCGGCCGACGCCCCGGACACCCGGCGCGTCGTCGACGGTGTGGTGCGCGGCGTGGGTGGCTACGGCAACTCCCTCGGCCTGCCCAATGTCGGCGGTGAGACCGTCTTCGACGCCAGCTACGCGGGCAACCCGCTCGTCAACGCGCTGTGCGCGGGCGTGCTGCGCACCGAGGACCTGCACCTGGCCTTCGCCTCGGGCGCGGGCAACAAGATCATCCTGTTCGGTGCGCGCACCGGTCTCGACGGCATCGGCGGTGTCTCGGTCCTGGCATCGGAGACCTTCGACGATTCCGAGGGCTCGGGTCCGAATCGCAAGAAGCTGCCCAGTGTCCAGGTCGGCGACCCGTTCACCGAGAAGGTGCTCATCGAGTGCTGCCTCGAGCTGTACCACGCCGGACTCGTCGTGGGCATCCAGGATCTCGGCGGTGCCGGATTGTCATGTGCCACGAGCGAACTCGCCGCGGCCGGCGACGGTGGCATGCACATCGACCTGGAGAAGGTGCCGATGCGCGCCGAGGGCATGACCCCGGCGGAGGTGCTCTCCAGCGAGTCGCAGGAACGCATGTGTGCCGTCGTGACCCCGGACAACGTCGAGAAATTCCTCGAGGTCTGCCGCAAGTGGGATGTGCTCGCGACCGTCATCGGCGAGGTCACCGACGGCGATCAGCTGGTCATCACCTGGCACGGTGAGACCGTCGTCGACGTGCCGCCGCGCACCGTCGCCCACGACGGTCCGGTGTACGAGCGTCCCGTCGCCCGGCCCGACTGGCAGGACACCGTCATCGCGTCGACCACCGAACCGCTGCAGCGCCCGAGCACACCCGACCAGCTGCGCGAGACGCTGCTGGCCATGCTCGCCTCGCCCGCGCTGTGCAGCCGCAAGTTCATCACCGACCAGTACGACCGCTACGTGCGCGGCAACACCGTCCTGGCCGAGCACGCCGATTCGGGGATGATCCGCATCGACGAGGAGTCCGGGCGAGGCATCGCACTGGCGACCGACGCGTCGGGCCGCTACACGTTCCTCGATCCCTACCGTGGCGCGCAGCTCGCGCTCGCCGAGGCCTACCGCAACGTCGCGGTGTCCGGGGCGACGCCGAAGGCCGTGACCAACTGCCTCAACTTCGGTTCCCCGGAGGACCCGGCGGTGATGTGGCAGTTCCAGCAGGCGGTCCGAGGGCTCGCCGACGGCTGCGCCCAGCTCGGCATCCCGGTCACCGGCGGCAACGTGAGCTTCTACAACCAGACGGGCGCGACGGCCATCCTGCCGACCCCGGTCGTGGGCGTCCTCGGTGTCATCGACGATGTGCACCGCCGCATCCCGACCGGCATCGGCACCGAACCCGGCGAGACACTCATCCTGCTCGGTGAGACCCGCGACGAATTCGACGGCTCGATCTGGGCCCAGGTCAGTCACGACCACCTCGGTGGCGTCCCGCCGCAGGTCGACCTCGAACGCGAACGTCTGCTCGCCGAGATCCTGTCCGCATCGTCCCGCGACGGATTGATCTCCGCGGCACACGATCTCAGCGAGGGTGGCCTCATCCAGACCGTCGTCGAGGCGGCCCTGGCCGGCGAGACCGGGTGCCGCGTCCTGCTGCCCGAGGACGCCGACCCGTTCGTCTGGCTGTTCTCCGAGTCGGCCGGGCGCGTGCTCGTGGCGGTCCCGCGCACCGAGGAATCGCGGTTCACCGCCATGCTCGACGCCCGTTCGATGCCGTGGACACGCATCGGTGTGGTCGACCAGGGCAGCGACGCCGTCGAGGTCCAGGACTACTTCTCGGTGCCCCTCGCCGAACTCCGTGAGGCGCACGAGGGCACCCTTCCGGGGTTGTTCGGCGACACGGTCTAGAGCACGGCCTAGTTGCATCACGCAACGGTCCGGCCTGCGAGGATTCCGTTGTATGTCAATGGAATCAATATCGTTTCCAGGCATGTCGCGCCCGGTGACGAACGGTTACGCTCCTGGAGTTCTCTGACCGAGTCGAAAGGGCGCAGATGAGCTACCCCAATGATCCGAACCAGCCGCCGAACTACGGCGCGGGTGGCTACGGACAGCAGCCGTACGGCGGGTTCCCGGGCGGGAACCCGGCCGGCCCGGAACCGGACAACAACCTCGTGTGGGCGATCCTGTCCACGGTGCTCTGCTGTCTACCGCTCGGGATCGTGTCGATCGTGAAGTCGACCTCGGTCAGCAAGCTGTGGGCCGCGGGCGACTACGCCGGTGCGCAGAAGGCGGCCGACGAGGCCAAGAAGTGGGCGATGTGGAGTGCCATCTCCGCCGTCATCATCTGGGTCCTGATCGTCATCGTCTACTTCGTCCTGTTCGCGCTGATCCTCGGTGCTTCAGCGTCGACGTCCACTTACTGAGCGTTTCGAGAGGGCCGTCCTCGGACGGGTGTCGGCCCTTTCGAAGCATCGGTACCTCGGTCCGGCGACGGTCGTCGCCGGGACCGGGATGGTCTGCGGGGCCGTGTGGTTCGCCGATCCGACGACACCGGGCGGTGCCCTGCCGGTCTGTCCGACCAAGCTGATCTTCGGGGTGACGTGTCCGGGGTGCGGGTCGCTACGGGCGATCTACTCGCTGCTGCACGGCGATGTCCCGGCGGCGCTGCACTACAACGCCGTCGGGGTGCTCGCAATGGGATTGCTGCTCTTCGCCTTCGGCGCCTATTGCCTGCGACTGTGGACCGGCCGCCGGGTTCGCAGCTGGCAGCACCTCCGCTACTCCGGGGTCGTCGTGTTGGTGGTCGTGCTGGCCTGGTTCGTCGTCCGCAACATCCCTGTCGAACCGTTCTGGTCACTGCACGTCTGAGCGTCGGCTGCTGCCGCGGATCCAGCGCACCAGCCGCGAACCGGAATCACGTGCGGGGGCATCGAGGTCGAGCGTCGCCAGGGCCTCGGGATCATCGGTCGTGATCTGGTCGACCCGTAACTCCAGCAGTCGCCTGATGTCCGGGATGACGCGCGGTCCGACCCGCGTCACCGTGTACCCGTCGACGAGCCGACCGCGCTCGTGGAACGCGCCGATCAGGTCGTGGCCGCGGTGGTCGGCCGCCAGTATCAGCCGGTTCTCCAGGTACACCATCTCGGCCTCCGGCGATGCCGCCACCGCGCGGTCGACGAAGCCGTCGAAGTCCCCGGAGCGGATCGCCGCGTCGGCGGCACCGTGATGGCAAGGGTCGTAACCGATCCGGATGCCCGGTGCGGCCGAGGTCAACGTGTCGACCGCCGCGGCGTCGCCGCACGACAAGATGTAGTGGCGGGCGTGGGGTGCGACACTGCGGGCGAACACCGCCACGGCCTCGGGATCGAGCGCGGCGTCGTCCTCCTTGAAGTCGAGCTGGAGGGACGCGGTGGGCGCGATGTCGACGCCGTCGAAGAGTTCGGTCAGGTCCTCGAGCAGGAGGACGTGCTCGTCGACGGGCCGGCCGCGGTTGTCCCGCAGGGACAGTTCCCGCAGATACGACGCCGGGAGCGCCGACACCACGCCGGTGCCGGTGGTGGCGTGGTCGACCGTGCGGTCGTGCAGGACGGCGAAACCGCGCTCGGCGTGGATCACCAGATCGATCTCGATACTCGCGCCGAGCCGCATGCCCTCGACGATCCGGGTCGCGGTGAACGCCGTGTCGTCGGCGCGCCGCCGGCCGCGGTGCCACTTGAGCATCGTCCGATGGCCGTCGTGGTCGATGTGGATCGGGGCGGCGGGGTCCGGGGGCGACGTCGCGGTCACAGCTCCCGACTCTAGTGGTGTGTCTCGGAAATAAACGACTGGTCTCCAGCGCTCGATCGGCGCCTGGCTGCGTTGTCGTCGGTCGAGATAGCTCCGCTATCCCTCCCTCCTCCGCCTTGCCAGACCGCCGATCGCTCCACCGGATACCGGCCACCTATTTCCGAGACACACCACTGGCGAGGCGCATCTCGCCGAATTCGCACGGCGAAGTTGGAACGTGTTCTAGTTTGGATCGCATGACATTGCGCGTGGTCGAGTGGTCGACCGGAACCGTCGGACGACATGCCATCGCCGGGATCGACGCCCGGCCCGACCTCGAACTCGTGGGTGTGTGGGTGTCCGACCCCGCCAAGGTCGGCAAGGACGCCGGCGAACTCGCGGGTCTCGACCGTGAGCTGGGTGTCGCGGCGACCGGCGACCGCGACGCGCTGATCGCCCTGAAACCCGACTGCATCGTGCACACCGCGATGACCGACGACCGCGTCATGGAGTCGATCGAGGATCTGATCTTCTTCGTGGAGAACGGGATCAACGTGGTGTCGAGCGGGCCGGTGGTCCTGCAGTTCCCCCATGGCATCCTGCCCGACTCGCTGCTGGATCGGATCGCCGCCGCGGGTGCGGCGGGTGGCGCGAGCCTCCACGTCAACGGCATCGACCCGGGTTTCGCGAATGACGCACTGCCGCTGGCGATGACGAGTCTCTCCCAGCGCATCGACGAGATCCGCTGCCAGGAGATCGCCGACTACTCGACCTACTATCAGCCCGTCGTCATGCGTGACCTGTTCGGCTTCGGGCAGCCCCTGGACGCCACGCCGCTGCTGTTCGCACCGGGCATCCTGTCGATGGGGTGGGGGAGTGTCGTGCGACAGATCGCCGCCGGACTTGACCTCGTGCTCGACGAGCCGCTCGTGGAACGCGTCGAGCGGGTCGAGGCGGACCGCGACTACTCGACGGTGTCCGTCGAGATCCCGAAGGGCACGATGGCCGCGGTCCGGTTCGAGGTCGCCGGTCAGGTCGACGGCGTGGATCGCATTGTGCTGGAGCACTATACGCGCACCCACCCCGACCAGTGCCCGGACTGGCCGACCCCGAACGAGGGCGACGGCTGCTACCGCATCGCCATCTCCGGCGAACCGGAGATGACGGTCGAGTTCGGGCACCACGGTGAGAACGGCGACCACAACGTGTCCGGGATGATCGTCACCGCGATGCGACTGGTCAATTCCGTTGCGGCGGTGGTCGATGCGAAACCCGGCCTGGTCACCGCGCTCGACCTCCCGCTCGTGACGGGTCGGGGGTTGTTCGCGCAGAAGTAGCCGATGCGCCGGAACCAACACGGCCTATCTGTGCGGCCGCCGTCGACTCACCGTCGGCGCTGAGTTGGCGAGCAGCGCTGCGATCACGCGTGATCGGTGAGTATGCGCGCGAGTGCTGCTTCGACCGGGGTCAGCGGTGGGGTGGTGAGGTGCTCCGGCGGTGTTCGCGGATGGACGAGTTGTCGGTAGGCGAGTTCGAGGCGCCGGCCGCGGTCGCCGTAGCCGACGGCGTCGGGGCGCCCGCTGCTCCCTGAGGAGCGCCCGGAGCTTGCGGAGGGCGCGTCACGAAGGGTTGGGCGCGACTCATCGCCGGGCCTGGTGGCAGGTCCGTGGATCTCGTTGCGCACGGTGTTCAGGTGTTGTGCGAACCGCCGGGGTATGTCGGGTCGGCGGTTGAGGTGTTCGGGGTTGGGTGGTGCGCCGGGTTCGGCGTTCAATCGCCAGAGGCAGCGGCCTTCGTCGGGTCCGGATCGGGCGATGCGGGTGGTGTATTGGCCGGTTTGGTCGCCGACCATGCGGTTGTGGCGTGGGCAGGCGGGTGCGAGGTCGTCGATGTCGGTGAGTCCGCCCTTGGCCCAGTCTCGTTCGGCGTGATGAAGCTCGATGTGTGTGGCGGGTTGATCGCACCCGGGTGCCGAACACACTTCCCCGTCGGGACGGGCGAAGGAGACCAGGCGTTGTTCGCGGGTGGCGAGGCGTTTGCCCCGTCCGAAGTGCAGGGGGACGGTGGTGGCGTCTTTGAAGATGGCCAACCACGGCTGGACGTCACCGGCCATCGCGATCAAGTCCCGGATGGGTAGCAGGGTGCCGGTGGCGGTGGTGGCGAGTCCGGCTTCGCGGATGAGGTCGTTGAGGTCGGCTTTGATGATCAGTTGGACGGGCAGGCCTCGGTGCGAGGTGCCCAGTGTTCCGTCGGCGAAGCCGGCGGCCAGTGCGGCGTCGAGCGCGTCGTGATTCGTCTGGGCGAGAGTGCGTCCGTCGCGGTCGGCTGCGGCGGTCAGGGCGTCGGGGTCGGCGGTGCCGGCCGGGCCTTGGGGCGAGTGGGGGTCGTCGGGGTTGTTGAGTCCGGGTTTGCCCCACACGGCGAACATCATGGTGAGCCGGGCGGCGAGTGCGGGGGTCAGGGTGCCGGAGATTTTGGCGGTGCCGTCGGCGCGTTGTCGGCCGATCCACAGGCCGCGGCGTCGTTTCTGGTCGGTGTCGTCTGACAGTGTGCCGTCGGGGTCGAGGTGGGCAAGCAGCCGCGCACCGAGCTGGGTGATCTCGGCGGGGGTGTGAGCTTCGGCGATCTCGGCCATCTGTCGTTCGGCGGCGACCTTGATGTCGTGGTCGATGGTGCCCGGGATGCGGTCGAGGACGTCGAGGGTGGCTTGTACGTGGGCGGTGCCGACTGCGCCTTGTGCGAAAGCTTCGGCGAGGCAGGGGTATTCGGGTGGGAGGACCTCGCCGCCGAGGCTGGTCCGGTGGGCGGTGGCGTCCATCTGCTTACGACGACGCATCGGGTTCGACACCCGCAGCCGGTGGGTCATGAACTGCATGAGGGTGCGGCAGCCGGCCTTGCGTGGCAGATCACGAGCCACGGCCTGATCGATCTGCCGGTCACCGGCAACGGTCAACCGCGCAATGGCACGTTCGGTGGCAGAGGCGACGTCGATCAGTTCTTCGTCGGTGCACGAGGACAAGTCGACGGTCTGTAGTTCGTCGAGGTTCGCGTGTAGTTCGGCGACGAGTTTGGCCGCGCGAGACACGGGCGAACCGTGGTCGGCGAGTGGTGTGGTGCTGGGCATGACGGTCACCTCCCCCGAGAACCGTTGCTGCGAATGTACGTTCGAGTGTACACGAGTTCGGCAGGTCTGACCACGAAAACAATTGCCCGGCAATGTGAATCAGATTCATTGTGCTGCGGGAGCTTGTCGGTGGCGACCGGTAGGATTCGGCGGGGCGATGAGTATTGTCGGTTGGGTCAGCGAACACGATCACCACGACGGCAGCCCGCGTGCCTCGAGTTGCGCACGCAGTCGCTCCCGGCAAGTGTAGCGACTCGGCATGGGCGAGACGAGCGAGAACCCTTGTGCTCCAGTCTCCCTCGAGACCATACCGACGGTTGTAACCGGACAGGACCTCGTCGTAGGCCTCGACGTGGGAGTCCGCAGACTCGGCGTCGTAGGTCTCGTGGTGGAGAACCGCCGCTTGGGGCAGGCGGGGTTTGATACCCGCGGGCTCGGTCGGATCGGGTCGTCCGATCGCCAGACCGAAGGTCGCGACCGCATGGTCGGGTAGGCCGAGTTCGTCGGCCACCGCCAGGGGGTGGTTGCGGATCGACCCGACGAACACCGTTCCGAATTCCAGGGATTCGGCGGCGACGACCGCGTTCTGGGCGGCGAGCGCGGTGTCGACGAAACCGACGATCGTGGATTCGAGGTTGCCGGTGCCCGCGGGCGGGGCCGCCGCCCGACGGCGATCAGCCCTGGCGCGCCTTGAATCTGGGGTTGCCCTTGTTGATCACATAGATGCGCCCCTTGCGCTTGACCACTTGTGAGCCGGGTTGGTTCTTCAACGACCGGATGGATGCACGGACCTTCAACGGAGCCTCCTTAATGGAAATTGTTTCCATTAAAGCAAGGTCCGTTGCCGAACGCCGAGGCGGGTGTCAGACCTCCCAGGTGTGCACCGGCTCGCCCTCGTGCATCTGGGTCACGTAGTCGCGGAGCATCCCGTGCAGCGCCTGTGTCCGGCTCTCACCCGCGCGTTCGCGGACTGCGACCGCATGGCGTTGCCAGACCGACCCGGTCTGGCGGGAGATGCAGCGTCCCTCGATGACCGACAGGTAGCGCTTGCGGGCCTTGTCGGAGACGCCGAACCGGCGCAGCCCGTCTTCGGCGAGCGCCAGAAGTCGGCGCAGGACGAGTTCGTCGGGTCGCACCCAGCCGACGTCGGGCCAGTAGAGCTGCGACTCCATGCCGGTGCGGGCGCCGGACTGCAGGTTCTCGGCGGCGGCGTTGAAGGACATCCGCGACCACAGCGGACGGTCGGACTCGACGAGGCCTCGGACGACGCCGTAGTAGAAGGCGGCGTTGGCCATCGTGTCGACGACCGTGGGACCGGCGGGCAGCACGCGGTTCTCGACGCGCAGGTGGGCCTGTCCCTCGTGGATGTCGTAGACCGGACGGTTCCAGCGGTAGACGGTCCCGTTGTGCAGACGCAGTTCGTCGAGGGTGGGGATGCGTCCGTCGTCGAGCTCGGCGAGCGGGTCGGTGTCGGTGCAGACGGGGAGGAGCGCGGGGAAATAGCGCGTGTTCTCCTCGAAGAGGTCGAAGATCGTGTTGATCCACCGCTCTCCGAACCACACTCGCGGCCGGACACCCTGGTTCTTCAGCTCCAGCGGCCGGGTGTCGGTGGCCTGTTCGAAGACCGGGATGCGGCTCTCGTGCCACAACGCGGTCTCGGCGAGGAAGGGCGAGTTCCCGGCCAGGGCGACCTGCACCCCGGCGATGGCCTGTGCCGCATTCCAGTGCGAGGCGAAGTCTTCCGGCGCCACCCGCAAGTGAAGCTGTAGTGAGGTGCAGGCCGCCTCGGGCAGGATCGAATCGGTCGAGGTGCGCAGGTGCTCGGTGTGGTGTCCATCGGTCAGCGGGACGCCGGTGATGTCGATCTCGAGATCCTCGCCGCGGGCGGCGAAGATCTGCTCGTTCAGCAGGTCGTAGCGCGGGTTCGCCGAGATCCAGTGATGCGCGAAGTGTTCGGACTTCAGTGTCGGCAACATGCCGATCATGACCAGGTGGCTCGACGTCTGTGCGGCCCGCTGCTCGGCCCGGTTGAGCGACGTCCGCAACGCCTGCTCGAGCGAGATCGTATCGTCGGTCGTGAACGGTCGCGGCGAGACGTTGATCTCGATGTTGAACTGGCCGAGTTCGGTCTGATAGTCCGGATCGGCGATCGCCTCGAGGACGGCGGCGTTCGCCATCGCGGGTTGCATGTCCTCGTCGACGAGGTTCAGTTCGACCTCCATGCCGAGCAACGGCTTCGGCGGACGGCCCTGATCGGTGAACAGCCCGTCGGCGAGCATCCGCGCGATCGCTTCCGTGCCGCGACCCACCTGACGCCGGAAACGAACCCGGTCCTCGCCGGTGAACTGCTGTTTGGACACCTCGGCTCCCATGCGGTCAATACTGCCCGATCCGCATCGGCGCGAACCCCCTTGCGAAGATGGCCGGGTGCCACCACGCAGGAGAGTGGACCCCGCCGAGGTCCGGGCCGCGGTGCTGGCCGTCTCGGACTGGCTCGTCGACCCGACCGTGCCGACCCCGGGACGCGCCGCCCTCGCCGACGCCGTCCGTCGATCGGCCCGGACACTCGAGCAGCTCGCCCCCGGGAACTCGGTCGAGGTCCGGATGCCCCCGTTCGTCGCGGTCCAGTGCATCGAAGGTCCCCGTCACACCCGCGGAACGCCGCCGAACGTCGTCGAGATGGCGCCGCGGACCTGGCTGCTCCTCGTCACCGGTGTCCTCACCTACGACGACGCCCTCGCCGCGGGCCTGGTGGATGCGTCCGGGCATCGCGCGGCACTCATCGCCGACCTGCTGCCGCTCATCCCGATCGGCCCGCCGGGCGACCGGGAGTAGGAGTGTGATGCATCACTCGACCGGGGCGTCGGGAATGACCCGCCGGTCGACACCGCTGGAAGATTCGCATCGGGAGCCGACCGACCCGTAAACTCACGCGTGTCTCCCAGCCCACTCGACGGACCGATTCGCAGCCCCAGGGAGCTAGTCGATGCCTGATCATTCGATCGCCCACATGAACCTGCTCGCTGCCACGACGCCGGCGGGCGGATGCTCCGCACGCGGCTCGGGTGCGATCAATCCGGCCCCGCTGGACGATCTCGAGAACGAACCGCGTGAGGAATGCGGTGTCTTCGGTGTCTGGGCGCCCGGCGAGGACGTCGCCAAGCTGAGTTACTACGGCCTCTACGCCCTGCAGCACCGCGGCCAGGAAGCCGCGGGCATCGCCGTCGGCGACGGCAGCCAGGTGGTCGTGTTCAAGGACCTCGGACTCGTCAGCCAGGTCTTCGACGAGCAGACCCTGGGTGCGATGAGCGGGCATGTGGCGATCGGCCACTGCCGGTACTCCACCACCGGCTCGACGACCTGGGAGAACTCGCAGCCGATCTTCCGCACCACCGACGCCGGGACCGGCGTCGCCCTGGGCCACAACGGCAACCTGGTCAACACCGCGGACCTCGCGGCGCGTGCACGCGAGCAGGGGATCAAGAGTTCGGCGGCGACGTCGGACTCCGATGTCGTCGGTGCGCTCCTCGCGCACGGCGCCGCGGACAGCTCGATCGAGCAGGCCGCGATGGAACTGCTGCCCACCCTCAAGGGCGCGTTCTGCCTGACCTTCATGGATGAGCACACGCTCTACGCCGCGCGCGATCCGCACGGTGTGCGCCCGCTGTCACTCGGCCGCCTCGACCGCGGCTGGGTCGTCGCCTCGGAGACCGCCGCCCTCGACATCGTGGGTGCGTCGTTCGTCCGCGACATCGAGCCGGGCGAGCTCCTGGCCATCGACGCCGACGGCGTGCGCAGCACGCGCTTCGCCGAGCCGACCCCCAGCGGCTGCGTCTTCGAATACGTCTATCTCGCCCGTCCCGACTCGGTGATCCACGGTCGTTCGGTGCATTCGACCCGCGTCGAGATCGGTCGCCGACTCGCCAAGGAACACCCCGCCGACGGTGACCTGGTCATCCCGGTACCGGAGTCGGGCGTGCCGGCGGCCGTCGGGTTCGCCCAGGAATCCGGGATTCCGTACGGCCAGGGACTGATGAAGAACGCCTACGTCGGCCGTACCTTCATCCAGCCGTCGCAGACGATCCGCCAGCTCGGTATCCGCCTAAAGCTCAATCCGTTACGCGAGGTGATCCGCGGCAAACGGCTCGTCGTCGTCGACGACTCGATCGTGCGCGGCAACACCCAGCGCGCGCTCATCCGGATGCTGCGCGAGGCCGGTGCCGCCGAGGTGCACGTCCGCATCGCGTCGAGCCCGGTCCGGTGGCCGTGCTTCTACGGGATCGACTTCGCGTCCCCGGCGGAACTGATCGCCAACGGCATGGAGTCCGAGGCCGGAATGGTCGAGGGGGTCCGGCAGGCCATCGGTGCCGATTCGCTGGGGTACATCAGCATCGACGAGATGATCAACTCGACCGGGCAGGCCGCGTCGAGCCTCTGCGCTGCGTGCTTCGACGGCAAGTACCCGATCGAGCTGCCCAAGGAGACCTCGATGGGCAAGGCGGTCCTCGAACAGATGCTGGCGAGCGCGGCCGGCGACCGCTCGGTGGACCCGCTGACCCAGCCGAACGACAACGTCAGCGCGGTCATGCGGCCCTGATTTCGTGCCGTAGGCCCTCCGGTACCGTATGACCCGTCGGCGAACACGCCGGAAACAACGTTCGACCGAGATTTTCTGGAACGGGAGTGCTGCGGTGATGACGGAGCGGGATGCTGCTGCCGACGAGACGGCCGGGAGCTCGACACCGGCGTCGTATGCGGCGGCCGGGGTCGACATCGACGCCGGTGAGCGGGCTGTGGAACTCATCGCGCCCCATGCCAAGCGTGCGTCTCGCCCGGAGGTTCTCGGCGGGATCGGCGGTTTCTCCGGTCTGTTCGCACTCAAGGGCAACTATCGGGAGCCGGTCCTGGCCGCTGCCAGCGACGGCGTCGGCACCAAGCTCGCCGTTGCACAGGCCATCGACAAGCACGACACCGTCGGCCGCGATCTCGTCGCAATGTGTGTCGACGACCTGGTCGTCTGCGGCGCCGAGCCGCTGTTCCTGCAGGACTACATCGCGGTCGGCAAGGTGGTCCCCGAGACGGTGGCCCAGATCGTCGCCGGCATCGCCGACGGCTGCGTCGAAGCCGGTTGCGCCCTGCTCGGCGGCGAGACCGCCGAACACCCCGGCCTGATGCAGGACAACCACTACGACATGTCCGCCACCGCGGTCGGTGTCGTCGAAGCCGACAACGTGCTCACCCCGGACCGCGTCCGCGCCGGCGACGTCGTCATCGGCATGGGGTCGTCGGGATTGCACTCCAACGGGTATTCGCTCGCCCGCAAGGTGCTGCTCGAGTGGGGTCACATGGACCTGTTCGGTCATGTCGAGGAGTTCGGTCGCACCCTGGGCGAGGAGCTGCTCGAGCCGACCCGGATCTATGCCCGCGACTGCCTGGCCCTGATCGCCGAGGCTGACGTGCGTACATTCGCGCACATCACCGGCGGCGGCCTCGCCGAGAACCTCGCGCGTGTGATCCCGAACGGGCTGGTGGCCGAGCTCGAGCGCAACACGTGGACGCCGGCCCCGATCTTCGCGCTCATCGGTCAGCGCGGCCGGGTCGAACAGCTCGAGATGGAACGCACCTTCAACATGGGCGTCGGCATGGTGGCGGTCGTCGCGCCGGAGGACACCGACCGCGCGCAGGCCGTGCTGACGGCACGGCACGTCGACAACTGGGTCCTCGGCACCGTCAAGCGCGCGAGTGACCGCTCGGACAACGACTCTCGCGTCACCCTGCTCGGGGAGCACCCGCGCTTCTAGCGCGATCGGTGAATCCGCAACTCTCGCAGGAACATTGGAGCGGGGGAGCAGCCGCACACACAACACCGACGCCCGCCGGAGGGATTCCCCGGCTCTTCCCAGATGAGGGTGTAGGTCGGCCGAACGCGTCGGTCCGCAGGTAGACGTCGAGGTCTCCCGACGATGGAGGTTCCTACGCCATCCATCCGAAAGACCTCGACGTGACCGACGCTACCCCGCCGGCAGGCTTCGGCCGCCCTGACCTGACCGCCTTCGCGTCTCATCCCAATCGACCCTGATCGAGTCTGCTGACCCCCTCGACGAGAACGCAGCGACATCACAGCCACCCAACCCCGACCGTCCGGGAAGCCTCGACACGTCACATGGCCTGTGCTGCGGGCGTGTCGAGTGGGTCGTCCAGGGGCGACGCAGGAGCGTCGACGCGACGTGCTGAGAGGTGGTTCCAGTCGAGCACTTAGGACACCGGCTACAGGCATGGCGATAGGTCAGGAACGGCGTCGCTCCCTACGCAGGAGGGAGCGCAGAGTCTCGGCGTTCGCGTAGCCGACCCGTAGCGCGATCTCGGCGGAGGTGAGGTCCGTGGTTGCTGAGAGGTGCCGAGCTCGTTCGATGCGAAGCCGTTGGACGAAGCCGAGCGGAGTGAGGTTGAGCGCCGCACGGACTCGTCGTTCGAGGGTGCGCCGGCTGGTGCCGAGCGACTGCGCGACGAAGGCGACGTTGAACGGTTCGTCCAGGCGGGCGCGCACGAAGCGTTCGAACTCGACGACGATCGGGTCCTCGTGCCGAAGATGTTCGTAGGCGACGAAGGCCGCCTGCGACGGACGCTCGTCGATGATGAGGAGCTTGGCGACATGTTGGGCCAGGTCGGGGCTGATCGATCGCACGAGTGAGAGCGCGAGGTCGATGTGGGCGAACGCGGCGCCGGCGGTGACGAGGTTCCCGTCGACCACGACCATGGTGTCGAGATCGAGGGCGACGGTCGGATAGCGCTTCAGGAACTCCGGCCCCAGGAACCAGCTGGTCGTCGCCCGCCGATGATGCATCCGTCCGGTCTCGGCGACAGCGAACACGCCGGTGCACGCCGCGGCGATCCGGGTGGTCGCGTCGTCGAGGCGCCCGAGCGAGGCGATGACCGAACGAGCATCTCGGCTCTGGAGGGCGTCGTTGGTAGCGGCGGCCGTGAGGGTTCCAAGCGCAGGGACGACGACCACGTCGAACTCTGCGGACTCCGACAGCGGGTGGTCCACCGACAGGGTCATCGATGCCGTCGTGGTCACTCTCCGTTTCGGTCCGAGGATGGCGAGTTCGATCGGGTCGATCCGCGGGTCGACATCGCCGCGGGCTCCGTCGGCCACCCGCACGATGTCGATGACCGACGCGACAGCCGAACCGAAGCAGCCGTCGATCGCGATCAGTCCGATACGCATGGCGCGAACAATAGCAATACTGCCGTATACGCCACTTCTCACATGCCCTTGCTCGCCATACGCTGAACTCGCTTCACCAAGAAACCTCGACACCTAGGAGAACCCCTCATGTCCACACCCGCATCACTTCCGTATGCCTTCGTCGCCAAGATCGTCGCAGCCGATGGACAGCACGACGCGCTCGCCGATCTGCTCGCCGGCGCTGTCGCGCTCGCCAACGAAGAAGTAGGAACGATTGTCTGGTTCGCGGTCAGGACCCACGCCGACACCTTCTGGATCTTCGATGCATTCCCTGACGAGGCCGCTCGCGACGCCCACGCCAACGGCGCCATCGTCGCAGCCCTGATGGCCAACCAGCACCTCCTCGGCGCAGCACCCGAGATCCTTCCGGCCGACGTCCTCGCGTCCAAGCTCCCGTAGTCCGCCAACGCACTAGACGATCGCGCCCCGCCGAGCCGTCGCCAGGTCGCGACGCAACGCAACGCCACGCTGCGTTGCCGAGCGGTGCGAGGCCTATCGGCACACGGACAGGATGCCGGCCGCGAGCGCTCAGCCGGCGAGGGGTCCGTCGCAGAGGAGAGCGACGTCGGTGTCGGGCAGAGCCGTGAGGCCAGCGCATCGCGCGACCACCAGAACCGAATCGCCCCTGCCCTGCGTTTCCGCAGGTCAGGGGCTGTTCGCCGGAGCCGCCTGTCGGAATCGAACCGACGACCTAATCACGTCGGCTTTGCGTCTATCGCTTGATGCGCCCACTGGGCGAACGAGCCGCTGACCTGCGCAAACGCCGAGCGTGGGGGACGCCGCCATCCGGTGGTGACCGACGACGACCGACCAGTACCGACCGTTTCACCGGAGCTTGCGGCGGCGTCGAAGCCGAGCAAGCTCCATTCCTTTAGCTAACCGCGCCCTCCTCCTCGCCGGTCCCGTCGTCGTCGAAGACGTTTCAGGGGTCTTCTCAGATGACGGTGTAGGTCGGCCGAGCGCGTCGGTCCGGAGATAGACGTCGAGGTCTCCCGACGACGGAGGTTCCTACGCCTTCCATCCGAAAGACCTCGACGTGTCCGACGCTACCCCGCCGGCCGGCTTCGGCCGCCCAGACCTGACCGCCTTCGCTCGACTCGACGGCCTCGGTCTGAGCGTGACCGGACAACGGCTTGAACCGGATCGTGCGGTCCTCGCGTGCCGCGTGGTGGAACCAGATCAGTGGTGCCGACGGTGCGGCCGCGAAGGCGCTGCTCGTGACACCGTGATCCGGCGGTTGGCCCACGAGCCGCTGGGCTGGCGACCGACCGTGCTGGAAGTTGTAGTGCGCCGCTACCGCTGTGCCGACTGCGGACACGTGTGGCGCCAAGACACCAGCGCCGCGGCGGAGCCACGCGCGAAGCTCTCGCGCACCGGGCTGCGGTGGGCGCTGGAAGGGATCGTGGTCGCACACCTCACCGTCGCCCGTGTCGCCGAGGGACTCGGGGTCGCGTGGGACACCGCCAACGCGGTCCTGGCTGAAGGCAAGCGGCTGCTGATCAACGACCCCACGCGGTTTGAGGGCGTGAAGGTCATTGGCGTCGATGAGCACGTCTGGCGCCACACCAGGCGTGGCGACAAGTGCGTCACCGTGATCATCGACCTCACCCCGGTCCGCGATGGCGCCGGCCAGCAAGGCTGCTGGACATGGTCGAGGGCCGGTCGAAGGCGGCGTTCAAGACCTGGCTCGCCGACCGCGACGACGCCTTCCGTGACGTGGTCGAGGTGGTCGCGATGGACGGCTTCACCGGGTTCAAGACCGCCGCTGCAGAGGAGATCCCGGACGCGGTCACGGTGATGGATCCCTTCCACGTCGTGCGCCTGGCCGGTGACGCCCTCGACAGGTGCCGGCGCCGGGTCCAACTCGCGATCCACGGGCACCGTGGGTTCAGGGACGACCCGCTCTACAAGTCGCGGCGCACGCTGCACACCGGCGAGGACCTGCTCACCGACAAGCAGAGCGACAGGCTACGCGCGCTGTTCGTTGATGACGCTCACGTCGAGGTCGAGGCGACCTGGGGTGTCTACCAGCGCATGATCGCCGCCTATCGCCACGAGGACCGGCAACGTGGCCGCGAGCTCATGGAGAAGCTGATCACCGACCTCAGCGCCGGCGTCCCCAAGGTGCTCACCGAGCTCACCACCCTGGGCCGGACCCTGAAGAAGCGAGCCGCTGACGTGCTCGCCTACTTCGAACGACCCGGCACCAGCGACGGGCCGACCGAGGCGCTCAACGGACGGCTCGAACACCTGCGCGGCTCCGCACTCGGGTTCCGCAACCTGACCAACTACATCGCCCGAAGCCTGCTCGAGACCGGCGGCTTCAGACCCCAACTCCTACACCCCCGATTGGGATGAGCCGGATTCCCTCGGCGGGCGTCGGTGTCTTTCATGGCGGGATCACCCCGGAACGTGCGTATGAGCACGCACCACCCATCAGAAACGGGTGGTGCGTACGAAATCATGGTCCCGCGTCGCCGCGGGTCCGCTCATGCGGAGAGAATGTGGGGTGATCCCGGGCGTCGAGAGATCAACGCCCGAAGAGTGTGCGCGTCAAGCGCGTCGCCACTCCTCTTCGTCCAACCAGTCGTCCACCGGATCCGGTCGTTCTACAACCGGATCGCCCTGTCCGGAGAGCTCACGCTGCAAGCTTTCCAGGTCGGTGTTCGGAGTGGAGTACTTCAGCTGACGTGCAACCTTCGTCTGCTTTGCCTTTGCCCGGCCGCGGCCCATATGGGACCCCCTCGCACAATGACGGGGCGGCCAAACAATTGGCGGCCCCGTTCTCTTGAAGTAATTCTGTCGTGGGGACCAGTCTAGCGCGCCTCTAGGATTTGTGTTGTCCACCCTGTGTTGCCGCGCCGACGCGTCTTTCCGACTTGTTCACCATCTTGGTCGCCTCGCGGCGGACCTTCGCGGGTAGATCGTCCTGCGCGAGCAACGACCGGATCGCCTCGACGTCACCGCCGGCGAGCAGATCACGTGATCGCACACCGTGACCGGGGCGGTAAACGACGGTGATCCGATCGCCCTGCGCCACCGTGCCGTTGCGGACAACGCGCAGGTAGGTGCCGAAATCTGCCTGCGCCAGGAACCGCTTCATCCAGCGTGGCTCACCCGCCCACACCGCGAAGGTCTTGCAGGGGACGCGAGGGATGGTCACCTCGAGGACCGGCCCGTCGGTGCCGACTTCCCATCGCTCCCCGACGACCGCATCGGTGACCGCCATCCCGTCGATGCGCAGGTTCTCCCCGAACCATCCGTAAGGAAGCTCACGTCCGAGCTCGTCGGCCCATCGGCGCGCCTCGGGATCGGCGTAGGCGTACACCGCCTGATCGACGCCGCCGTGGTGTCGCTTGTTACCCACGTGGTCGTCGACGAGACCGAGTTCGTCGACGTCGAGGCGCCCTCTGCGGGGCCGCTTGTCGATGGCGGAGGGGCCGATGCCCTCTAGGATCACGTCGTCGCCGGCCGCGCACACGGCCAGCACCACACCCGTGCTCAACCGTTGCGTCCCGGCGCCGCCGAACCGCTGCGGAGTCGTTCCACGGCCGCGCGTCCCGCCTGGACCCGATCGTCGTCGCGAATCGAATCCGGATCGATCCGCGCGCTGACGGCGGACTCGGCCCCGACCGACAACTCCACGTCGGCGCCGACGTTGCGCTTGACGAGTGCCAGCGCGATGGGACCCCACTCATGGTGGTCGACGACCGTGCCCACCCGGCCGACGGTTCGTCCGCCGACGGTGACCGGGTCGCCGGGGACGGGTCGCTCGTCGACGCTCCCGTCCAGATGCAGCAGGACCAGCCGTCGAGGCGACTTGCCGAGGTTGTGTACGCGGGCGACGGTCTCCTGGCCGCGGTAGCAACCCTTGTCCAGGTGGACCGCGCCGAACTCGTCCGGACCGCCGATCCAGTCGACCTCGTGCGGGATCGTGCGTTCGTCGGTGTCGGCGCCGAGCCGGGGTCGGCGGGCGGCCACGCGCAGGGCTTCGAAAGCCCAGCTGCCGGCCATTCGCGCGCCGGCCTCGGACAGCGTGTCCCACCAGCGGGTCAGCACGTACTCGGGCACCACGAGGTCGACGACCGGCAGGTCCCGGTCCTCGCCGAGCGGGGGCATGCGCCGCCAGAAGCCGAGCGGTTCGTCCTCGTGGTGCGACTCGGGCAACCCGCCCGCCTGGTACACGACGGCGTCCGCGCCGATCTCCAGGAGATCAGCGACCGGACCGTCGAGGGCCCCGGGCCCGATCAGCGTCAGGACCTTCATGTCCGCACGCGCGGCGGGTTCGGCCTTGGCCCAGAACACCATCTTGGTCAGGAAGTCGAGCAGCGGTCCGCCGCGCGAACCCTCGGTGTCGATCCACGTCACGCCGTCGATGTCGGTGAGGACGAAATGCTCTTCGACACGACCGTTGAGGTCGAGAGAGAGGTCTTCGGCGCTCGACCGGTCGGCGAGGGTGGCGATGTGCTGGCTGCTGATGGTGTGCAGCCAGGTCAGGCGTTCGGCGCCGGCGATCTCGAGAACGGCGCGGTCGGACCTGTCGGCGATGATCACGCCACGTTGTGCGGCTCGTTGTTCGCCGAGGGGGTCGCCGTAGTGCCACGCGGTGTCGGCGGAGAGGAGGTCGCCGGGGCCGGGCACCGCCCCGCCCTCGGAATGCCTGGTCAGGATGGGTGAGCGGCTCACGCGTCGATTCTACGGGTCGATTCGGCGCGGGGCTGCGACGCATGACAACCTTCTATCCATGGCGGATTCGATCCTTGTCTCCCTCGACGGCACCCGACACGATGCCGACGCTCCCTTCCTCCACGCCGACGACCTGGCCGCGGTGCGCGGTGACGGCATCTTCGAGACGCTTCTCGTGCGCGGCGGCCGGGCGCGATGCGTCCGACTGCATCTCGAGCGACTGGCCCGGAGTGCGGCCGCGATGGAACTCGACAAGCCCGATCTCGACGAGTGGCGGGCGGTGATCGAGACCGCGACGCAGGCGTGGACGGAGAAGCACGGGTCGTCGGGTGAGGCACTGCTGCGGCTCGTCTACTCCCGCGGACGCGAGCACGGTTCGGCGCCGACCGCGTACGTCACCGTCGACGCGGTGCCCGACCGGGTGTCGGCGGCGCGTGCGGACGGTGTCCGGGTGGTCACCCTCGCTCGCGGCTTCTCGATCGACCTCGCCGCCACGGCGCCCTGGCAGCTCCTCGGCGCGAAGACCCTCAGCTACGCCACGAACATGGCGGCCCTGCGCCACGCGTCGGCCGAGGGCTTCGACGACGTGATCTTCGTCAGCAGCGAGGGCGCCGTCCTCGAAGGGCCCCGAGCCACGGTCGTCGCCGTGTACTCCGACACCCTGGTCACACCGCCGACCGAGATCGGGATTCTCGAGTCGACCACCGTGCGTGCGGTTTTCGATGTCGCGGAACAGGAGGGTTGGACGACCAAGACCGACGTCCTACGGCCCGAGGATCTGGTGGCGGCCGACTCGGTCTGGCTGGTGAGCAGCGTGACCCTCGCGGCGCGGGTCACCCATCTCAACCGGTACGTGATGCCGCTCGCCGCGGACGCCGCGAAGTTCACCGATCTGGTCGACCGGGCCATCTCGGTGGACGACAATTGATCCCGGTCACCCCCACCTGATCTCGTCCGCCTGGGGCACACACCCGCGTGGGTGAGAGGGAAGACACCGCTTCGAACTGGTCGGCGGGACCTTTGGCGCTTGTAAGGGCCCGGTGACCAGGCGTAACGTCGCGCCTACGACCTACTACTACCGCTAGTAGTAGGTACCCGGCAGGTTTCGACCTTGCCCCCGCAGCCCGGGGGCCGGCAACTCGATTCGAGGCGATATGGACGCTCTGGACGTCTCCAGATGGCAATTCGGGATCACGACCGTCTACCACTTCATCCTGGTGCCGTTGACGATCGGCCTCGCGCCGATGATCGCGGTGATGCAGACGGTGTGGCATGTCACCGGCAACGAGCAGTGGCTGCGCGCCACGAAGTTCTTCGGCAAGCTCTTCCTGATCAACTTCGCGCTCGGTGTCGCGACCGGCATCGTCCAGGAGTTCCAGTTCGGCATGAACTGGAGCGAGTACAGCCGGTTCGTCGCCGATGTCTTCGGCGCGCCACTGGCCCTGGAGGGTCTCGTCGCCTTCTTCCTCGAATCGACGTTCATCGGGCTCTGGATCTTCGGCTGGGACCGCCTGCCGCGCCGCGTGCACCTGGCCTGTATCTGGTTGGCCGCCATCGGTGTGAACGCGTCGGCGTATTTCATCATCGCCGCGAACTCGTGGATGCAGCACCCCGTCGGCGTCACATGGGATGACGAACGCGGCCGGCCTGCCATGAACGACTTCGTCGCGGTGCTCACCAACAACACGACCCTGGCGGCCTTCCCGCACGTCATCGCCGGCGCCTTCCTCACCGCCGGTACCTTCGTCGCGGCCATCGGCATCTGGTGGATGGCGCGGAACTCATGGCGGGCCAAGAAGATCCGCGAGGCCGCGGACACCGGTGACCTGTCCGAGATCCCGGACAGCACCTCGCCGAGCCACGTCGACGCCACACCCGAGGACCTCGAGAAGGACGCCCGCGACCTCTGGCGGCCGGTCACGAGACTCGCGTTGTGGATCACCATCGTCTCCGGTGTCGCGCTGTTCATCACCGGGGACCTCCAGGCGCAGATCATGTTCAAACAGCAGCCGATGAAGATGGCGTCCGCGGAGTCGCTGTGCGAGACCGAGACGGGTCCGGGTTTCTCGGTTCTGTCGATCGGCCGCCAGAACAACTGCGAGAACATCGAACACGTCATCGAGATCCCGAAGATGCTGTCGTTCCTCGCGAATCACGACTTCGATTCGACTCTGCAGGGCGTCGAGGAACTACAGGAGCAGTACACCCGGGCCTTCGCCGGACAGCCGAACGTGCCGGCGAACCAGAACTTCGCACCCAACCTCTTCGTGACCTACTGGGGCTTCCGGGCGATGATCACCTGGGCGCTCGGCTCGGTGGTCGTGGCCTTGGGCGGACTGTGGTTCACGCGCCGTAAGCGGGTGGTCGAATCCAGACGCTTCGGCTTCATCGCCCTGTTGATGATCCCGACGCCGTTCCTGGCCAACAGTTCCGGCTGGATCTTCACCGAGATGGGACGCCAGCCGTGGGTCGTGGCGCCCAACTGGGAGGACGACCTCGACCCGCTCCGGATCAGCATGCTGGTGCAGAACGGTGTGTCCAACCATTCGGCAAGCACCGTGCTCGTCACGCTGATCGGTTTCACGCTGCTCTACGGTGCCCTCGGCATCGTGTGGTTCATGCTGCAGCGGCGCTATGTCATCGAGGGCCCGGCCGCACACGATGCGCGACCGCCGGGCCACACCGACGACGACGAGTCCGATTCCGATGAACCCAAACAGCTCTCGTTCGCGTACTAGAGGAGCGTGCTCATGAGTCTCGAAGAAATCTGGTTCCTGGTCATCGCGTTCCTGTTCGTCGGGTATTTCGTACTGGAGGGCTTCGATTTCGGTGTCGGCATGCTGATGCCGATCCTCGGTTCGAGTCACACCGGCGGCGACGACAAGGTCGCCGCCGACGATCCCGAAGCCGACCCCGACAAACGGCGCCGCGCGCTCCTCAACACCATCGGCCCGGTCTGGGACGGCAACGAGGTCTGGCTCATCACCGCGGGTGCGGCGTTGTTCGCGGCCTTCGGCGGTTGGTACGCAACCATGTTCAGTGCGTTCTACCTACCGCTGTTCCTCATCCTCATCGGGCTCATCGTGCGGGTCTGCGCGATCGAGTGGCGGGGCAAGATCAACAACCCCCGCTGGCGCGTGTGGTGCGACGTCGGAATCGGGCTGGGTTCGTGGATTCCGGCGATCCTGTGGGGTGTGGCGTTCGCCAACATCGTGCGCGGGCTCCCGATCGACGCTGACGCCCAGTACACGGGTGGGTTCTTCAACCTCCTCAACCCGTATGCCCTGCTCGGCGGCGCCACGACCCTGCTCGCGTTCCTCACCCACGGGGCGGTGTTCATCTCGCTGAAGACCTCCGGTGTGCTGCAGGAGGATTCGGCTCGCTACGCTGCCCGGCTGGCCTGGCCGACACTGATCGTGGCCGCCGTGTTCCTGCTGTGGACCCAGTTCGCCTACGGCAGCTCGTGGACCTGGATTCCGGTGCTCATCGCCGCCGTCGCCGCGGTGGGCATGGTGGCCGCCACCCAGATCCGCCGCGAGGGTTACGCATTCATGTTCACCTGCATCGCGATCGCCGGCACGGTCGCCACGCTGTTCGCCGTGCTCTTCCCGAACACGATTCCGTCGACCCTGAATCCGCAGTGGAACCTCACCATCGAGAACACGTCGTCGAGCGATTACACCCTCACGATCATGACGTGGGCGGCCGTGCTCATCACCCCGGTGGTGATGGGCTACCAGGCCTGGACCTATTGGGTGTTCCGAAAGCGACTGTCGGTCGCGCACATCCCGGACCCGGCCGGACTTCCGTCGTTGCGAATCCCGAGCAAGTGAGACGCACCGCCCGGCCTCCGCTCGACCCCCGGCTGCTGCGGTATTCGCCGACGACGCGGCGGTATGTCGGGGTCACCGCGGCGTTCGCGGTGGCCGAGGTGGTCGCGATCATCGTGGTGGCCGCGATGGTGGCGTCGATCGTCTCCGAACTGATCGTGTCGCCCGGGGCGCGGTCGTTCGCCGCGCAGGGCGTTCACCTGACCGTGTTGGCCGCAGCACTGGCGGCCCGGGCCGCGATGGCATACGGACACGACCGATACGCGCACCGCGCCGCCGAGCGTGCGATCGCGGAGATGCGTGCCGAGGCCCTCGATGTCCTCACCGATCCGGCCCGCACGTCGCCGCGATCGCTGACGGCGATCCGCGAACACGCGAGCACTGTCCTCCTGCGCGGGCTGGACGCCCTTGGGCCGTATCTGTCGGGCTACCTACCGGCCCTGGTGGCCGCGGCGGTTCTGACGCCGACGGTCACGGTGGTCATCGCGTTCGCCGACTGGCCGTCGGCGCTCATCATCCTCGTCACCCTGCCCCTCATCCCGCTGTTCATGGTGCTCGTCGGACTGATGACGCGCGATCGCACCACACGCAAGCTGGCGACGATGAGCCGGCTGAGTGCCCAGCTCCTCGACCTCATCGCCGGATTGCCGACGTTGCGCGCACTGAACCGGGCCGGCGCCCCGGCGGTTCGGGTCGGTGAACTCGGTGAAGCCCACCGCCGCAGCACGATGAGTTCGCTGCGGGTCGCGTTCCTGTCGGGCGCCGTCCTCGAGTTACTGGCCACGCTCTGCGTCGCACTGGTCGCCGTGGGGATTGGTCTCCGTCTGGTCTATGGCGAGATGTCGTTGTACGCAGGAGTTTTCGCGTTGATCCTGGCGCCGGAGGCATACCTGCCGCTGCGTCGGGTCGGCATGCAGTTCCACAATTCCACCGACGGCCTCACCGCAGCCGAGCAGGTCTTCGAGCTCATCACACCGCAGTCTGAGGCGGCCACGCTGTCCGCCACCGGGAATCGTGGGGTCAGCGTCGCAGGCGAACCGATCACCGTGCTCGACGTCGGCATCCACGGGCGCGACGGATGGGCGCCGGAGTGCCTCCGCACGACGATCGAACCCGGGGCGCTGACCGTGTTCGCCGGACCGAACGGGTCGGGCAAGTCGACGATGCTGGCGGCGATGATGGGCCTGCTCGCTCCGGACGCGGGATCGGTGCTGATCGGGTCCATCCCCGTCGCCCAGGCCGATCCGGCGGCGCTGCACGAACAGATCGCCTGGCTGCCCCAGCAACCGGTGATCGTGCCGGGCACGGTCGCCGAGAACCTGGAGCTGCTCGGCGCGCTGGACCGCGACGCCTTCGAATCGGTGTCCACGGCAACAGGCTTCGCCGCGGTCCTGGGCGAGTTGCCGGTCCGGTTCGGCACGGTGCTGGGAACCGGCGGGGTCGGGCTCTCCGCGGGACAACGGCAACGCCTCGCCCTGACCCGAGTCCTCGCCTCGCCGGCGCCGCTGCTGCTGCTCGACGAACCGACCGCCCACCTCGACGAGGCGTCCGAGCGCGACGTGTTCGCCGCACTCCGCGATCGCGCTCGGGCCGGGGACACCGTCGTCGTGGTGGCGCACCGGGGAGTCGCCCGCGAGTACGCGGACCGGGTGGTGGACTTCCCGGCGGCCACCGGCACAGCAGCCGCGGGCACGGCCGAGGAGGTGGACCATGCGCGGTGATCCGTTGATCCGGGCCCTGGGCTTCCTCGGCCTGCGCCGGCGTCCCGCGCTCACCGCGCTCGCGCTCGGTGTCGGCGGCTCGCTCTCGGCCCTCTTCCTGGCGGCGCTGTCGGCCTGGCTCATCACCCGTGCGTGGCAGATGCCGCCGGTGCTGTACCTGTCGGTCGCGATCACCGCGGTCCGGGCGCTGGGTATCTCGCGCGGTGTGTTCCGCTATCTGGAACGGCTGGCGACCCACGATCTCGCTCTGCAGGCCATGGCCACCGCGCGGCAACGGGTGTACACGGCGTTGGCGTCGGGCGCACCGGGTTATTCGGTCACGCTGCGGCGGAGTGAACTGCTGAACCGGACCAGTGACGACGTCGACGAGATCGGGAACGCCCTCATCCGCGGCCTCATCCCGATCGGCATCGGTGCCACGACATCGCTTGCGGCAGTGGTGGTGATGGCGCTGGTCTCGGTGCCCGCGGCCGTGGTGCTCGCACTCGCGCTGGCCGTCAGCGGCGGTGTGGCGCCGTGGCTGGCCGCACGCGGTGGTGCCCGGTCGATCCGCGACGGCGCGCAGGCCGCGTCCGAGGCCACGGAGGCCGCCACGACGGCGCTGTGGCACGCGCCTGAACTCGTCGTCGCACGCAGACGCCATCACGCGCTGGCAGCGGCCGCAGCGGCGGATCGCCGCCATCTCGACGCCACGGACCGGGGTATCCGGTGGCAGGCATCCGCCGCGGCGGCGACTCCGCTGGCATTGGGTGCGTCGCTGATCGCGGCATGCGTCATCGCCGTCGAATTGGCCTCGGCGACCTCGGGTTCGCTCGCCGGGGTGAGTTCGGGGGCTGGACTGACGCCGATGATCCTCGGTGTGCTCGTCCTGCTGCCGCTGTCGGCCTTCGAATCCACCGCGCCGCTCACCGAGGCCGGGCTGCAGATCGAGCGGAGCCGACAGAGTGCGGCCCGGCTCATGGCGCTGGTGGACGGGGCGCACGCCGACGGAACAGTCGATGTAACCGACGCCGAGGTGTATCGGTCTCCGGTGCGCCTGAGGACCACGGGCTTGCGCTGGGGACACCGGGATCGGGAGGTCCTCGGTCCCGCGGCGGGCGTGGATCTCGACCTGCGACCTGGTTCGCGTCTGGTGGTCACCGGCCCGAGCGGGGCGGGGAAGTCGACGCTGCTCCTCACCCTCGCCGGGTTGTTGCCGCCGATGGCCGGGGACGTCGAGGCGGTCGACGTCGGCGACGGTTCGATCGTCGGGTTACGTTCGGCGGGATGCTATTTCGCCGAGGAGGCGCACATCTTCTCGACGTCGGTCCGCGAGAACCTGCGCGTCGCCCGCGGTGACATCACCGACGAGGAGATCGACACCGCGCTGGCGGCCGCCGGGCTGCAGCGCTGGGCCGCAGCACTTCCCGACGGTCTGGACACCGTCCTCACCGGTGGGGCCGATGCGATGAGCGGCGGGCAGCGGCGGCGACTGCTGCTCGCCCGCGCACTGCTGCATCCCGCGCCGGTCGTCCTGCTCGACGAACCGACCGAGCATCTCGACGAGGCGGACTCCGACGAGCTGTTGCGGCGCCTCCTGGGGATCGAGCGGGACCTGTTCGGGCCCGACCGCATCGTCGTCGTGGTGACGCACCAGCCACCGGCCGATACCGGTGCGGTGGAGGTCCTCGAATTGGCGGGCCGGCCCCTTTCTGCTCCCTGAGGTGCGAGCGAAGCGAGCCACGAAGGGCGTAGCAACGTGTCTCGCCGAGCCTCCCACCCGCTGGCGAGCCTCCCACCCGCTGGCGAGCCTCCGATCCGCTGGCCGAGCCTCTACCCCGCTGGCCGAGCTTGTCGAGGTCACCAGGTGGCTTCGACTCGGCGCCTCGCTGCGCTCGGTGCCGGCTCAACCAGCGGGGGTGGTGGCTTCGACTCGGCGCTCGCATCAAGAACAGGAACCGGGGCCGGACGTACACGTCGTCCGGCCCCGGTTCCCCCCTGTGAGAGGCGGGAGGGCTAACCCGTGGACACCTCGTATCCCATCGGCAGCATCGTCGACTTGTGCTCGAGGAAGGACTCGAGACCTTCTCGGCCGTTCTCACGGCCGATGCCCGAGTTCTTGTAACCGCCGAACGGTGACTCGGGATCGATGGCGTACCAATTGATCCCGAAGGTGCCGGTGCGGATCTTGGTGGAGATCTCGATGCCGCGCTCGACGTCGTTCGTCCACACCGTGCCGGCGAGTCCGTAGCTCGAGTCGTTGGCGATGGCGATGGCCTCGTCGACGTCGTCGTAGGCGATGACCGACAGCACGGGACCGAAGATCTCCTCCTGCGCGATGGCCATGTCGTTGGTGACGCCGGTGAAGATCGTGGGGGTGAGGAAGTAGCCGGAGTCGAGTCCCTCGGGACGCTCGCTTTCGAGAACCGCGGTGGCACCGGCCTTCTTGCCGAGTTCGACGTACTCCTCGACCTTGTTCCGCTGGTTCTCGGTGATCAGCGGTCCGAGCTGGGCCTCCGGATCGGAGGGCAGCCCGACCTTCATCGCCTTCGCGGCCTCGACCATCGCGGCCACGATCTCGTCCTGTCGGCTGCGCGGCACCAGAATTCGCGTCTGCGCGACGCATGCCTGGCCCGTGTTGAACAGGCCGAGGAACGTCAGCATGAAAGCGTTCGCGGCGAGGTCGACGTCGTCGAGGACGATGGCGGCCGACTTGCCGCCCAGCTCGAGCGAACACCGCTTGAGGGTCTGGGCGCAGGCGGCGCCGATCGCCTTGCCGGCCGCGGTCGAACCGGTGAAGGTGATCTTGTCGACGTCGGGATGCGCGACGAGCGCCTGCCCGGTCTCGGCGCCGCCGGTGACCACCGAGATCGCCTCGGCGGGCACGCCTGCCTCGATGAACAGCTGCGCGACGTAGTTGCCGGTCATGGGGGTCTCGGGTGCGGGTTTGAGCACCACCGAGCAGCCCGCGGCCAGTGCGGCACCCATCTTGTTGCAGGTGATGAACAGCGGGACGTTCCAGGCACAGATCGCGCCGACGACGCCCACCGGTTCGCGGGTGATGCGGGTGGTGCCGAACAGGCCGGTGCGGTATTCCTCCCACTGATAGTCACGGGCCGCGTTGGCGTAGGCGCGCAGGACACCGGTGCCGGGGAGCTGTTGGAGGGTGCTGATCGCGCTCGGCGGCGCGCCCATCTCGGCCGACACGAGCGCGGTGATCTCGTCGCCCCGCTCGTCGATCAGATCGGCGACCTTCGCGATGATGTCGGCGCGCTGCGCGGGCGGCGTCGAACTCCAGACCCCGGAGTCGAAGGCCGCGCGCGCCGCGCGGACCGCGGCGTCGACGTCGGTGGCGTCGGCGAGCGGTACCGAACCGACGCGCTCACCGGTGGCGGGGGAGTGGACCTCGAGGGTCTCGGTGGAATGGGGATCGGCCCATCGGCCGCCGATGAGCAACTGGGGTTGATCGCCCCCGCCGGTGAGGGTGGCGGGTTGGGACTCCACGGTCTCGGTCATTACGCGTGTGCTCCTCAGAGGACGGGGCCCTGTCCGGGCGTGGGCGGTCGACAGCCGCCGACGGACAGGTGTGAACTACGGCACACGCAATACTAGAACACGTTCTAACTCTGATGCCAGGGGTGGTCGTCAGGAACTCCCGAAGGCCACCCGGGCCTCCATCCCCTGCATCACGTCGTGGAGGATCTCGATCTGATCGGTCGGGTCCTCGGCCTCGAGGAGTCGTTGCTGGTCATGCGGTTGTCCCGCCGTCTGCGCCGCCCACCGGTGGATGGGCGAGAGGTCCGCGGCCCGGGGATCGGAGTCGATGAGGGCGAAGGCGGCGATGATCGGCTCGGGATCCTCGCCGGCGGCGCGGAACTTCCGCCGGATCAGCTCGCGGTGTCGTTCGGCGAGGTCGCGCAGACGGGCCAGATCGGAGCGGCTCGGGGTCCGCTCGGGCAACACCGTGATGCGGGCGCGCGGATACGGATCGTCGGGCAGCCACTCCTCGACCCGGAACCGGTGTCGGCCGATCGCGGTCAGCGTCGCGCGGCCGTCCGGTAGCCGGGCGGTGATCTCGGCGTGCGCCAGCGTGCCGACGCGGCAGCGTGACTCGCCGCCGCCGACCTCCGAACCGCGCTCGATCAGCACCACGCCGAATCGGACCGTGGGTGGATCGGTCGAGGTGTCGACGTGGTCGTCGAGCATCTGCCGATAGCGCGGTTCGAAGATGCGCAGCGGCAGTTCCGCGCTCGGCACCAGGGCGGTGCCGAGCGGGAACATGGGCGCGACGAGCGACGCGCCCGCCGCCGGTTCAGGGGTCAGGGCGTGCTCGTCTCAGGACTTGGGCCGCGCGTCGAGCACGACCTCGAACTCGAGCAGATCGGCACCCGAGGCGACCGGCTTGGCGCGCTCACCGGAGTGCGCCTCGCGGGCCGGACCCGCCGACCAGGCCTGGAAGTCCTCTTCGGACTCCCACTCGGTGACGACGAAGTAGCGGTCGTCGCCCTTGACCGGACGCAGCAGCTGGAATCCGAGGAACCCCTTGGACCCGTCGACCGAGTGGGCGCGATTGGCGAACCGCTTCTCCAGTTCGGGGCCCGCGCCCTCGGGGACGGAGATGGCATTGATCTTCACAACAGACATGCGTCCACCATAGGCGCTGTGCGGGGGCGGTCGTCTGGGGAACGACGACACGGTGGTCGGGCCCCGTGCCGGTCGTCGGTGGCACTGCGGTTCTGCGACTACAGTTCTGGCATGTTCGACGGTGAGGTTCCGCAGGAGACCGGACTTCGCGACCACGGTGGTCCCGAAGTCGCGGACGAAGCGAACGGATCGTCGGCCACAGTCGAGCGCGCGGCGCCGCCCATCGTGTTGCTGCACGGCCTGATGGGCCGCGGACGGACATGGCGCCGCCAGGTCCCGTGGCTGCGCCGGTACGGCCGGGTGTTCACCTACGACGCCGCGTTCCACACCGGCGCCTACGCCGAACAACCCTGCGACGACGGCGAACTCGCGACGGAGCGGTTCGTCGCCGACCTCGCCGAGGTCCTCACCTGGATCGACCGCGGGCCTGCGGTCCTCATCGGGCATTCGATGGGAGCCCTACACGCCTGGTGCGCGGCGGCGGAGTACCCCGAACTCGTCGCAGCGCTGGTCGTCGAGGACATGGCCCCCGACTTCCGCGGCCGGACCACCACGAGCTGGACCCCGTGGTTCGAGTCCTGGCCGGACCGATTCGCCTCCGAGGCCGAAGCCGTCGAGATGTTCGGGCCGGTGGCCGGCCGCTACTTCTTCGAGGCCTTCGACGACGGCCGGTTACACGGTCGGATTCCGTTGTGGGCCGCGATCGCCGAGGAATGGGGCCGACGCGATTTCTGGACGCAATGGCGTTCGGTCGGCGTGCCGGCGCTGCTGATCGAGGCCGAGCACGGGGTCACCCCGCCGGGGCAGATGCGGACGATGTGCGCGGTCAACGACCACGCCCGGCATCTCCGCGTGCCGGATGCCGGACATCTGATCCACGACGACGCGCCACATGTGTATCGCGGTGCGGTGGAGGCATTCCTGTCCGGCCTCGACCGCTGAGACCGCCGCGCAACGTAATTCGGGGCGTACACGACGAATCGTGTACGCCCCGAGGAGGAACGGGTGGCGTCAGGCGGGGTCGGCCGGCGCGATGGGCGCGCCGTTGAGCCGACGCCAGCAGTGCACCAGGAACAACTGGGCCACCGGAGCCGCGACGATGAGTCCCACGTAGCAGAGGAGCACGCCGACGAGGTTGATGGCGTAGGTGACCAGCAGGGTCAGGATCGAGTCGCCGACCTTCGACTTGGTCAACTCGAAGGACGCCTTCATCGCGTTGATCGGCGACAGACTCTTGTCGATGGTCGCGACCACCGAGAACATCAGGAAGAACATCGCGATGATGCCCGGGATGATGCACAGCGCGTAGCCGATACCCGTGATGAGGCCGACGAGGATCGCGGTTCCGATGACCGGCCCGAAGCGGATCGGGGTCAGGAACGACTTCGCCGTCACCGGTTCGCCGTTGGCCACCCGGACCGCGCCCGAGATGATGCTCGCCTGGATGTAGAGGAGGCCCAGGATGAAAACGAGGTACACCAGGCCGAGGAGGATGCCGCCGCCGAGGCCGAGCGACGTCTCCTCGTAGTAGAAGCCATTGCCGTAGTCGACGGTCTCGGTGGTGCCGAAGATCGACACCGCGGAGAACCCCACCGCGATGAGTGCTGCGCCCAACAGGAACACCGCGAGGCCCGGCAGGATCATCGCGCCGACGTTGTTCTTGAACTTGCCGAAGGCCCACGAGAACGCGGTGCCCACGTCGATCTTGCCCGAATCTCCCGGCGCGCCGTAGGGATCCGGGGCTCCGGGATAGGCCCCGGCGTCACCGTACTGCGGCCCGCCCGGAGGCGGCGGAGGCGGGGCCTGGCCGTACTGCGGCTGCGGCGGCGGCTGCTGGCCGTACGGCGGTTGCTGCCCGTACTGCGGCGGCTGCTGCCCGTATTGGGGCGGCTGCTGCCCGGGGAAGCCGCCCGGTTGCTGCGGGTCCGGCGGCGGGACAGGGGGATACGGCGGCTGACTCATGGATCGGGACATTAGCAACGATCCGGGCGTGGTGGGAGACTATCTCCGAACGATCAAACGACTGGTCAATGAACCCGGCACGGATTATGAGGTCTGTCATCGCCGGCTCGAGCGGAGTTCCGGTACAGCCGTCTCGGTGCCGTTCGGCGGAGTCCCGGCGGAGCTATGCCTCGCCGGCGAGGCAGTAGCGTCCGCTCGCGGTGATCTCCACGAGCCCGTCGACGAGCAGCGAATCCAGGGCCCGGTCGCGCTGGGCGGTGTCGGAGGTCCACACGACGTCGAGTGCGGCTCGGTCGACGGCGTCGTCGGTGTTGCGCAGGACATCGAGGAGCAGACCGCGCACCTGGCGGTCGGTGCCGGCGAACTTCTGCACCCGGCGCGGCGGTCCGGAGTGCGCCGGCCGGCCGAGACCGACCCAGGTGCAATTGTCGACGAGAGGGCACTTGTCGCACTTGGGGTTTCGGGCCGTGCAGACGAGCGCGCCGAGTTCCATCAGCGCCGCCGAGAAGCGTGGCGCCGACGCGGCGTAGGTGCCGTCGTCGGACCGGGGGAGCAGCGCCTGCGCGTCGGCGAGATCCCGCCGCGACGGATTCGCCGGTTGTTCGCGCCCGTGAACCGCGCGGACGATGACCCGCCGGACGTTGGTGTCGACCACCGGCACGGCCTGTCCATAGGCGAAGCAGGCGACCGCCCGTGCGGTGTAGTCCCCGATACCGGGCAGTCCCAGCATGGTCTCGACATCCTCGGGAACCCGATCGCCGTGGTCGGCGGCCAGCACCTTGGCGCACTCGTGAAGGCGGAGCGCGCGTCGGGGGTAGCCGAGCTTGCCCCACGCCCGCAGGACCTCCCCGGCCGGTTCGACCGCCATCGCCGAGGGGACCGGCCATCGCCGGACCCACTCCCGCCAGGGTTCGACCACCCGGGACACCGGCGTCTGCTGCAACATGATCTCGCTGATGAGGATCTGCCAGCCGCTACACGACGGGTCACGCCACGGAAGATCCCGTTCATGCATATCGAACCAACCGAGCAGATGGCCCGATGGCACACTATTGGGCATGACCGCAACGACACCACGGCAGGCCTGGCGCATCCTGCGCGACGGCAACAACCGATTTGTGACAGGTGAATCTCAGCATCCCAGCCAGGGTATCGAGGACCGGGCGCGACTCGCCGGGGGCCAGCACCCGCACGTCGCGCTCTTCGGTTGCGCCGACTCGCGGCTGGCGGCCGAGATCATCTTCGACCAGGGTCTCGGCGACATGTTCGTCGTCCGCACGGCCGGTCAGGTCATCGACTCGGCGGTCCTCGGTTCGCTCGAGTACGCCGTCGAGGTGTTGCAGGTGCCGCTCATCGTGATCCTCGGACACGACAGCTGCGGGGCGGTGAAGGCCACCCTCGACGCGCTCGACGACAACCAGATCCCCGGCGGTTACATCCGCGACGTCGTGGAACGGGTCACCCCCAGCATCCTCGCCGGCCGTAGCGAGGGCCTGACACGAGTCGACGAGTTCGAGGCCCGCCATGTGGTGGAGACCGGGCAGCTGCTCATGCAGCGCAGCCGGATCATCGCCGACCGGATCAGTACCGGCCGCCTGGCGATCGTCGGCCTGACCTACCAGCTCAGCGAGGGTCAGGTGAACGTCCAGGGCGTGTACGGGGACATCGGTGAACGCCCGGCGCCCACCGCGGTGGCCGAGTCTGCCTGACGTCGTATTCGTCTCCGCATGCGGTGGACCTGAAGGCGAACTCTAGACTTTGCCTGCTCGGGACCGCTTTCCCGCTGCGACACGCCGCACGTGATGAACCAGAAGTCAAGACCCGGCCGTTAGCGTTGTGGTCGTGATCGAACCCCAGGGCCCGCTGCCACCCGAGATCTACTGGCGACGCCGCGTCGTCGCCGCGGGTGGTGCGCTGGTCGTGGTCGGTCTGGTCGTAGCACTGATCGTGTGGATGACGTCGGGAAGCGGGGATCCGCAGAACACCGCAGCCACCGCGAGCGTGTCGTCGAGCTCATCGGCGTCGTCGACGACATCCGCGCCGCCCGCGTCGGAACCGCAGGCGGGTGGCGCCTCCGGTGAACCGGATGCGGGGGGCGGCGCCGGCGGCGGGGCGGGTGCTCCGGCGGGGCCGCCCGCGGGGTCCGCGACCCCGGTCGAATCGGCAAGTCCAGCAGGCGTTCCCGGAGCGGCCGGCGGGCCGGCCCTGTGCCCGGATCAGGCGATCTCGGTGGTCCTCTACACCGACAAGCCCACCTACACGATCGGACAGAACCCGGTGTTCACCATCGTGACCACCAACGCGGGACTGTCCGAGTGCACCCGCGACGTCGGCAAGGCCGTGCAGAACGTCATCGTCCGCACCCTGGACGGCACCCGGACGCTGTGGTCGGCGCGCGACTGCTCGCCGCTGAACACCGTCAACAACGTGGTGCTCAAGCCTGCGCAGCAGGTCAAGGACACGATCACCTGGTCGGGCACCACCAGCAGCCCCGGTTGCGAGCGCCCGCGGACCCAGGTGCCCGCCGGCTCCTACTCCGCCATCGGCAAGATCGGCGAACGCGAATCGTTCCCGATCACGTTCAACATGGTCGCCCCGGCCCAACAGCCCTGAGCGACGGTCACGTTCGCCGGGCCAGGCGACTAGTCGTAGCGCTCGATGCTGGTCTCGGCCAGGCGGGTACCGCGAACTATTCGTTCGCTAGGTAAAGTACCGACTCGTTGAGTATCAATGATGAGATCTCCTACCTCGGTCTCGTCTGGCGGGGAGGTCTCTCATCCGAGTCGGATTCAAGGCGTTCATGCGTCGCTGTGTGGTTGCCGCGGGCGTTGCGGTGACGTGCGCATCATCAACGCTGGTGTGGGGCAGCGGGCCCGCAGTGGCATCCGACCCGGAGATGCTCAGGGCTGACGCGGGTTGCGTCTGGAGAACGCCGGCCGAGCGCGCTCAGAACCTACAGACATGTACCTTCGACTCGACTGCGCTCGGGCGAGAGGCCACGGTCCAGATCCGAGCCGCAGACACACGAGAGCGCCAGGCAGGGCGCGGAATCTACTTCCTGGACGGATTGGGGTCGAATCCGGAGTTCAGTACGTGGACAGCGGAGCCTGAAACCGTCGCTGCCTACGATTCCGTCAACACTCTCGTCTTTCCGGCCGGTGGTGCAGGTGAGTGGATGACAGACTGGGAGAAAGCGCCCACCGGTCAGTCGATTCCGCCGCAATGGAGCTCGTTCATCGGGGTCGAACTGCCGAAGTATCTGCAGCGGAACTTCGATGTGCCGAGATCGGGCAACGGCATCGTCGGGGTATCGATGTCCGCGGGTCCGGCGATCGTCCTTGCGCTGGACCATCCAACGGTGTTCAAAGTGGCCCGTTCCTACTCCGGCTACTATCCGACTGACAACCCGCTCGGGTGGTTGGGAATACCTGCCATCCAGCGTGAGCGTGCCGACATCGAGAACGGACGCACCGCGATGTGGGGAGACCCTGAGGCGCCGGGTAACCGCTGGGCACAGAACGACGTCCTGTCCCGTATCGGCGAAGTCGCGCGAACTCGCCAGACCGTGATTGTTTCCTCCGGGAACGGAATTCCGACCAGCAATGAACTCCGCGAAGCCAACCAGGTCCTTCAGGAACGATTGGCTGCTGATCCCGGATCGGGTCCGAAGCTCGTGCAGCAGGCGGCAACCGCGCTAGCTCTGGGAGTTGCGCTGGAGTCTGGCGCTATGTTCTCGACGGTGGCCCTCCAGGCCGTATCGACACGTCTCGGACTGCCGATCTCGTTCAACTATCGGAACGGCGGACACAACTGGTATGCGTGGTCGGCGGACGCGAACGATGACGCGCAGATGATCGAACGAGCACTGCTGTCCAACTAGCGGCCTCGCGGCCGTTGCCGTGATCGAGGTACCAGTCGCCCGAATACGCGCGATCAGTCGTAGCGCTCGATGCTGGTCTCGGCCAGGCGGGACAGTCCCTCACGGATGTGGCGGGCCCAGATGCTGCCGATACCCTCGACCGCCTGCAGATCGGCCGACGAGCTCGCGAGCAGCGCCTGTAGGGTCCCAAAGCTGCGCACGAGCCGGTCCACGTGGGCGAACTGCAGCCGCGAGATCCGGGCGAGCAGACGGTAACCGCGGGGACTCATCGCCGTGTCCTGGGCCTCGATCGTCGTCGGGTACCCGAAGGCCCCGGCGAGCAGGGTGAGGTCGAGAAGGTCTGCGTCGCTGAGGTTCTCGACGACCTCGAGCGCCTGGCGGACATCCTCGGCGGTCGCCGGCTCGGGGCTGGCGTAGTAGTCGCGGACGAGCAGTTCGCGCATGGTGTCGTTGTCGCTGATCAGCTCCTCGAGCTGCAGGCTGACCTGCCGGCCGTTCACACCGAGTTCGAGGACGTACTCCTCGATCTCGGCCGACACACGACGGACCATCTCCATGCGCTGGGCGGTCGACATCGCGTCGCGCAGCAGCACGTAGTCCTCGATCTCCGCGCGCGACAGCGCCGAGATCACCTCGTCGAGCCGGGCCTTGTACCGCTCGAGGGTGGCCAGCGCGACGTTGGCGCGGGACAGGATCGGGTCCGGGCTCTCGACGACCCGGCGGGCGCCGTCGACGTAGACGCTCACGATCGACATCGACGCGCTCACCGAGATCACCGGATGCCCGGTCTGGATGGCGGTCCGCTCCGCCGCGCGGTGACGGGTGCCCGACTCCTCGGTCGGGATGGAGGGATCGGGGACCAGCTGGACGTTGGCCCGCACGATGCGCTTGCCGTCGGTGGAGAGCACGACTGCGCCGTCCATCTTGGCGAGCTCGCGCAGTCGCGTCGGCGCGAACTCCACGTCGAGGTGGAAACCGCCGTCGCAGATCTTCTCGACGTCGGAGTCGTGCCCCAGCACGATGAGGGCGCCGGTGCCGCCTCGCAGGATGCGTTCGAGGCCGTCACGAAGCGGCGTGCCGGGCGCGACGCGCGCCACCGTGTCGCGCGTCAGCTCGGATCTGACCACCTCGGCAACCATGACTTCCCTCCAGTGACCCGTCCGTCCCCGCGGGGACGGCGCCCACCCGCGCAAGGCCGGATGCCAGCGACATCGGCCGTTCTGATGGTGACTAGGGTACCGGGGTGTGAAGAGCAGCAGTTTCGTGGTGCCCGACGACCTGGACGAGGTGGAACGCCACCCGAAGGCGGCCAAGCCGGGCGAACCCGTCCGCATGCACAACCCGACCTGCTATGGCTGTGGACCGGACTCCCCGCAGGGCCTGCATCTGGTGGTGCATGCGGGTGAGGGGTTCACCGTCGACGCGTCGATGGAGGTCGAGACCCGGATGGAGGGCGGCCCCGGCGTCATCCACGGCGGCATCCTGAGCACCGCGTTCGACGAGGTGATGGGCACGATCCCGCTCCTGATCGGGCCCTCCGGGGTGACGGTGCATCTCGAGGTTGATTACATCCGGCCCATCCCGGTGGGCTCGACGCTGCAGTTCACCGGCACCTTGCTGGGCCGACAGCGCCGCAAGATCTTCACCGAGGCGGTCGCCCACATCGGTAATCCGGACGAGCCGGTGGCCAGCGCACACGCGATCTTCGTGACGATCGATGTGCGGAAGCACTTCGCCGCCCATGTCGAGAAGAGCGCCCGGGCGGAGGAGTACAAACGCCGGATGTACCCCTAGGCGCAGCGGCCAGGGGGACGGGTCAGAAGGGCGCGTCCACCGGATCGGCGTCGCGGAGACCGACGGCGTCGCCGAGGTTCGCCACACGCAGGATCCGGATGCCCGTCGGCAGTTCCTCGTCGGTGGCCGCGGGGATGATCGCCTCCCGGAAGCCGAGTCGCTTCGCCTCTGCGAGTCGGCGCGCGACGGCCGAGACACGACGGACCTCACCGCCGAGCCCGACCTCGCCGACGACCACCGTCGACTGCGGGATCGGCTGGTTCTTCACCGTGGAGTACACGGCGAGCGCGATCGCGAGATCGGCGGCCGGCTCGGTCACGCGCATGCCGCCCACCGTGGAGAGATACACCTCGCTCTTCGCGATCTGTTTCAGACCCCCGCGTGCCTGCAGTACCGCGAGCACCATCGAGACGCGGTTCATGTCCAGGCCGGAGACCGCCCGGCGCGGAATGTTCATCTCGGTGCCGTTCGCCAGCGCCTGGACCTCGCCCACCAGTGCGCGTTTGCCGTCCATGGTCACCAGGGTCGCGCTGCCGCTCACATCCGAATCACGTTGATGCAGAAAGATTCCGGAGGGATCCGGGACCTGATGGATGCCGTCGTCGCGCTGTTCGAAACACCCCACCTCGTCGGCCGCCCCGAACCGGTTCTTGACACCGCGGACCATGCGTAGCGTCGAGTGCCGGTCACCCTCGAACGCGAGTACGACGTCGACGAGGTGCTCCAGCGACCGCGGCCCGGCGACCGCGCCCTCCTTGGTGACGTGGCCGACGAGGATGACCGCGACCCCGCGGTTCTTGGCGAGCGAGACCAGTGCGGTCGTGACCGCCCGGATCTGGGTCACGCCGCCGGTGACGCCGTCGGCCCCGGAGGCGACGAGGGTCTGGACCGAGTCGACGATCATGAGTGACGGCGCGACGGAGTCGACGTGGCCGAGGATCGTCGCGAGGTCGGTCTCGGCGGCCAGGTAGACGTTCGGGTGCACCGCGCCGGTGCGCTCGGCCCGCATGCGGACCTGCCCGGCAGATTCCTCGCCGGTGATGTAGAGCGCCGTGCGGTCCTGTGCCGCCCAGTGTTTGACGGCTTCGAGCAGCAGCGTCGACTTGCCGACGCCGGGCTCACCGGCCAGCAGGATGACCGAGCCCGGGACGACGCCGCGGCCCAGCACCCGGTCGAGCTCGCCGATGCCCGTGGGGATCGCGGCGGACGATTCGGCGTCGACCTCGGTGATGCGCAGAGCGGGGCTCGACGGTGCGACCGCCGCGGTCGAGCGCGCCGACGGTGCCGGCCCGGCCACCTCGCCGATGGTGCCCCATTCGCCGCACTCGGGGCAGCGGCCCACCCACTTGGGCACCTGATGGCCACACGCGGTGCAGCGGAAGGACGTCTTGGTTCTGGCCACCCGGTCAGCCTAGGGGGCGGGGCCGACAGAACGAGCGAGGCCCGGCGTGTGCCGGGCCTCGCTCGTGGAAGTGGTTCGACCGGTGGTCAGTGGCCGCCTTCGCCGTGACCCTCGCCGTCGGCGCCGTGTTCGCCGGTGCCGGCCCCGGAGCCCTCTTCGCCGTGGCCCTCGTCGCCGTGATGCTAGTTGTAGAACGTCGGCTCGGCGTTACGTGCCACGTCCTGGCGCTCGAGCTCGGCGCCGCCGTCGACCGGGGCGTCGACGGTGGTCTGGCCGGCATCGACCCAGCGGCCGTCGGCCTCGCGCTTCTCGAACACGAACGTCAGCTCGGTCGTCAGACCCGCCGCGACCGTGTCACCGGTGTTGTCGAGCTCGACGCTGAGGCGCTTCTCGAACTCGGGGTTGGCGCCGACCGGGGTGCCGCCGCGCAGCGCCCCGTTGGGCGGGATGACGCGGTCATCGGCCTCAGCGCCCTCGATGAAGGTGACCTGCCCCTCCTCGGGGTTGATCCCCTTGAGGCGGTAGTAGACCAGCGGATCGGAGTTGGCGATGACGAACGCCAGCTCGAACGGTCCGCCGTCGCCGAAGACCGTCGATGCGTCGTTCTCGGGGTAGAGGATCTGCACGTCGCGGAGCTCGAGTTCGTCGTAGTTGACGTTCGCGCCGTTGATCGCGGGCAGCTGATTGGCGGTCTGCGAGATCTGACCCGCACCGCAGCCGGTGGTGCCGAGGGCGACGGCGATGCCGATCGCGGCAACCGCGGTCACCATGCGAGATGGCCGAACCGCCGACCGCCGCGCGGAAAGTGATAGCACTGACACCCGATCCTCCCAGGTCAAACGAAGCCGACATGCAGCGCGCGAAACCCTGCACTACGCAGCGTAGTGGGCGCGGTGCGGAAAAGTCCGGCCGGGTACCCGATTGGTCTGTCGCCGTCGCCGGCGCCACGGCCCCGCAGCGGTCGCCGGGTGGTCGAGCCCACGTCGTCCCAGGGGTCGGCGGGCGGTGCCGGGGAGCCCGGTCGACACCGTGGTGGGGCGTACCCCGCGCCAGGCCGACGGGGAGCTCCGGTGGGGTAGCCCACCCTCACCGCGCACCCCTCGCGACCTCGCAAGAGCCTGTCATGAAACCTGTTCACCGCGTTGACCTGCACCGTTGGGTGGGTGCCTCGGAACGCCCGTGCTAGACTGGCTTCACTCGAAAGGGGCAAGGAACATTGAATTTCAAAGTTGGCGACACCGTCGTTTACCCCCATCACGGTGCTGCCCGGGTCGAAGACATCGTGACCCGGACCATCAAGGGTGAGCAGATCGAATACCTTGTTCTCAAGGTTGCCGACGGTGACATGACCGTTCAGATTCCCTCGACGAAGCTCGAGTACGTGGGCGTTCGCGACGTCGTCGGGCAGGAAGGTCTCGATCAGGTCTTCCAGGTTCTGCGGGCCCCGCACACCGAGGAGCCGACCAACTGGGCGCGCCGGTTCAAGGCGAACCAGGAGAAGCTGATCTCGGGCGACATCATCAAGGTCGCCGAGATCGTCCGCGACCTCTGGCGTCGCGAACAGGATCGTGGGTTGTCGGCCGGTGAGAAGCGGATGCTGACCCGAGCCCGTCGCGTTCTGGTCGACGAGTTGTCACTCGCCCAGAACACCGACGACGAGAAGGCCACCAGCATGCTGGACGAGGTCCTCGCCGCCGCTTCCTGACCGCCGGTCGCACCTGGATCAGGACTCTTCGTGACCCCTACGCCGGAGCTTTCCGGCGCAGAAGTCTGTGTCATCATCCCGGCCGCCGGGTCGGGAACCCGGCTCGGTGAGCCGGTGCCCAAGGCCTTCGTGGACGTGGGTGGACGGACGATCATCGAGCGATGCGTCGACAACATCCCCGCCTCGCTGGGGGCGACCGTGGTCGTCGTGGTGCCCGCCGACCTCGTCGAGCGGGCATCGGCGTTGCTGACCGGCGTGCGCGTCGTCGCCGGTGGCGCTCACCGATCGGATTCGGTGCGCGCCGGCATCGCCGCCGCCGGTGGCGCCGGCATCCTGCTCGTGCACGACGCCGCGCGACCACTCACCCCCGCGCGGGTGTTCACCGACGTCGTCGCCGCGATCCGCGCCGGGCATCAGGCGGTCGTCCCCGCCGTTCCCGTCGTCGACACCCTCAAACAGGTCGAGCCCGGCCCGGCCGGTCTCGAACGCGTGACGCGGACCGTCGACCGCGAGAAGTTGCGCGCCGTGCAGACCCCTCAGGGTTTCGCCCGTGACGCCCTCATCCGCGCGCACGCCGATGACGCCGGTATCGCGACCGACGACGCCGGCCTCGTCGAGAGATGCGGAATCGATGTCCACCTCGTCCCTGGAGACCCGCTTGCCATGAAGATCACCACGCCCTGGGACCTGCGTATCGTGCGCGACATGGTCGGTGGGCGATGAGGGTCGGCATCGGTACCGATGCCCATCGCGTCGACGCGTCCGCCGAGTGCTGGATGGTCGGTCTGTATTTTCCCGACGAACCGGGGTGTGAAGGCCACTCCGACGGCGACGTCGGCGCCCACGCGCTGTGCGATGCGGTGCTGTCGGCGGCGGGTCTGGGTGACGTGGGTTCCGTGTTCGGCACCGGTCGCCCGGAGTGGGAGGGTGTCTCGGGAGTCCAGATGCTCTCGCACGTACGGACTCTCATCGAGGCCGACGGGCTCCGCGTGGTGAACGCGGCCGTACAGGTGGTGGGCAATCGGCCCAAGATCGGACCGCGCCGTGCGGAGGCGCAGCAGGTGCTGTCCGACGTGCTGGGCGGCCCGGTGTCGGTGTCGGCGACAACGACCGACGGCCTGGGCATGACCGGCCGCGGCGAGGGGATCGCCGCGGTGGCCACCGCGCTGCTGGACGCCGCGGACTAATTCCCCGAGCTCAGCAGGATGTCGCAGGCCCGGCCGGTGGCCTCGGCCGGCGGGGTGAGACGCGCGGCGAGACCGGCCGCGCCCGCCGCCACCGCGGGATCGGTGAGGGGGGCCAGATCGTCCGGGCCGAACCGGGCGAGACGGTTGCCCGCTCCGGCGCCGGCTCTGCGCAGGGCGGCCGCCCACATCGGCTGATCGGCGCTCAACCACGCGACCACCGACGGGATCCCGGCGCGCGCCACGGCCGCCGTGGTGCCGGCGCCACCGTGGTGAACGGCACCGCCGCACTGCGGCAACAGGAGCTCGTGGTCGACGGGCCCATCGATGTGCAGCAGCCGGTCGTGGTGTGGCAGCGGGTGTTCGGTGTGCCCGATGACGCGCAGGCCGCGGGCGAGCAGAGTGGACACGATGGCGGTGATCTGCTCGCTGCTGATCTTCATGCTGCCGAAACCGACATAGACGGGTGGTTCGCCCCCGCCGATCCAGTCCAGCGCGGCGGCCGTCGCGTCGTTCCCGGTCGCCATCGCACTCCGGGACGCTTTGTCGGGCAACAGGAATCCGACCAGCGGACGCTGCGCGCCCCACTCCTCGTCGAGACCGGGGAAGAGCGCGGCGTCGTAGGCCTGGATCTCCGGCACGCCCCGCGCCCGGAGTCGGCTCCCGAGTGGGCCTTTCGCGGCCGGTAGGTCGAGTTCGTGGCGGAGTCGACGGTCCGCCCCGCGCACCGTCAGCCAATAGGTGCGGTCGGCGAGCAGCCACATCGCTCGCGAGACGGGCCGGGGGTAGCGGCGGTAGCGGACGTCGAGGCTCGCGTTGGGCCGCAGCGGACAGAAGTGCAACGGCACGAACGGGATTCCACGGCTCTGTGCGATCGCCTCGCCGCGGTCCTGCGCGAGCGGACCGGTCACGAGCAGATCCGAGGAGTCGGCGAGCTCGCGCATCACGCGCTCGGAGGTCGCGCGCCCGTGTTCGGCGACCTCGCCGAGTGCACGCAGACGTACGCGCGGGTTCTTCGATTTGAGGCGTTCTTTCACCAGAGGGCTCGTGAGGAGCTCGGCGGTCGACGGTGCCAGCACCTCGGTCGGCAGACCCGTCGCGGCGGTCATGTCGACCAGATCCGCCGGTACGGCCAGACGTACCCCGTGTCCGCGCCGGGTGAGCTCGGCGCCGAGCGCGATCGCCGGCTGGATGTCACCCCGGCTGCCGTGGACCGCGAATGCGAACCTCATGCGCCCCAGGGCTTTCCCGAGATCCCCCAGGCGGCGAGCTCGTCTTCGACGAGGGACCGCAGGGACGCGGCGTCGGGGATGCGGACCGGGTCGAGGGAACTGACGCTGAACATCACGTGGCCGTCGTTGATCGCGAGCCAGCCGCTGACGCCGCCTTTGCGGTCGCGCAACCGCACCGGGTCGCCGGTCGCGGTGATGGCCCGGATCGACAGTGCACCAGCGGTTCCGGTGCCGAGCGTCGCGAACTCGTCGGGGGCCTGGCCGACGTTCGACGCCAGGCACAGCGGTGTGGTCACCTTGGACGCCAGGCGCCGCGTGATCGACGGGCTCAGCGCCTGCAACACGACGGCTCGTTGCGCGACGGCGCCCGAGTTCGCGGCGAGTCTGCCGTAGGCGTCCTTGCATGCGGTGCGCACCGCGGTGAGGTCGTCGTAGCGCCCGGGGACGACCTCCACGAAAGCCGTTGCGCCCGAGCTGGCGTTGGCCCGCCGGTCGTCGAGCGTGCGGGAGGAGACCGGCAGCGAGACCGGGACGACGTCCCCTTCCGACACGCGGCCGCTGCGCTCGAGGATGCCGACCATCAGGGCGGCGAAGAGACTGTTGTCGGTGCCCCCGCGGGACTTCGCCGCCCCGGTGTAGTCCGCCTGCGGGATCAGGACCGTGACATTCGGCGCGGTCTCGGCGCTCGAGACGTCGGTGTCGGGTGTGGGCCGGCCGGTCACCCGCACGGGGGAGGGCGGCGGGGTGGACCGGCTCGCCCGCCAGATCCGCGCCGCGGTCGTGCCCGCGGTCCACAGCAGGTCCGCCGCATCGCGGACGTCGGAGACGAGGCCGGGTTCGGCGCCGGGCACGTAGTCGAGGCCGTGGATGGCCTCGATGACCGCGACCGCTCCGGTGCCGCCGTCGGCGATGACATGGGAGATGATCAGCGAGACCAGCACCGAGTCGTCGGCGGCCGCGCGGGCGACGACGAGCCGCCACGCCGGCCCGTTCTCGAAGTCGAGCGGGGCGTCCGCCTGTGCCCGGCCCCAGGCCTCCTCGTCGCCGGCCGGTACCGGTTCGGTCTGCACCGAGACCGCGCCCGCCTCCGGGGTGTACCGCCAGTACGCGCGGCCGGGTCCACGGTGTCGGGTGACGAGCCTGCTCAGGCGCCCATAACGCAACTTCTGGCCGAGTGCGGTGATGGTGTCGACGTCGACCGTGCCCGGGAACCGCCAGAGTGTCTGGTTCACGACGGGGAGGCCGAGGACGACGTCCATCCGGACGAACAGGTCGTCGTCTGCGGTCAGGCGGTCGACGACCTCCGGTGCCGACGTGCGGTCGGGGCGGACCAGGGATGCAAAATTCATGCTTGCCTTGCCGTTGGTTGATCGGGTCAGGTGATTGCCGGTACGGACTCCGCACTCTTCACCGCAGGACGCGCACACTACCGGACGCCTCTCCGGGAGACACGAGAGGGAAACCGCGGTTCGGTAGGGGTTCTGACGATGAGATCTTTCACACCGAGTCAGGGACCAACGGGCGACTCCCGCGCGCCCAGCGGTCATTGCTACGGCAGAAAAGCGCTCCGGAGACCTCAAAACTAAGGGTCAGAGCCATACGAGCACGTTAGTCGGACCTACGGACGTTCGAGTCAGGTTGTCGGCCGACTCTTGCCACCGCATAGCCTCGCATTCATTTTGCTCGCCAAACTATCAATCAAGGCGGATCCGGGTTACTGTCTTGACCGTTGATAAGGGCGTCCTAACCACGTTGGTGCGATCGGCTGTGGTGTCTGGGTCTGCGGTGGTGTCGTTGAGGACGTCCACCGAGGTGCTCGAACGCGTGGCGAACACGGAGGAAGTTGTGGAATACACCGAGCTGACCGACTATTCGATGCCCGGCGGCACCGTCACCGCCTGGGAGCCGCAGGTCGACGCCACCGAGTGGCAGACGGACTCCCGACAGCTGTCCTACATGCACCTCGAACACGCCCGCCGGGCGGTCCGCGAGGGGTCGGAGTGGTACAGCCAGTGGATCGGCACCGCCTTCCGGATCGAGCATCCGCTCGACCGGGAAGCTCTCTCCCGCACCATCATCGCGTGGTATCGCCGGCACGAGGCCTTTCGGACCTCGGTACGCGTCCACGAACCGGAGCATCCGCAGGGCGACCTGACCCGGATCACCATCTCGGCCGATTCGATCACCGTCCGCCAGCGCGACTTCGGGTCGGACCTGGCTGCCGACGAGGTCTCCGGCCTGGTCACCGACTACTTCAATCGCACGGTCACGCCGTTGAGCTGGCCGCACTGCATCGCCGTGACCGTGGAGCCGACCGGTGACGACACCGGATTCCTGCTCGTGTTCGCGGCCGACCACACCGTGATGGACGCCTACACCCAGGTGTTCGCCATCCGCGAGCTCACCGCGCTCTACGCCGCCGAGGTGACCGGTGAACCCCACGCGCTGAACCAGTTCGGCAGCTACCTCGACTTCAGCGACGCCGAGCGTCGACTCGGTGAGCAGATCGACGCGAACAACGTCGCGGTCAGTCAGTGGCGGGACTTCTTCGACGACACCCCGACCGCCGTGCAGCCCGAACCCGTCCCACGTTTCCCGCGGTTCGAGGTGCCGGCCGGTTCGCCGCGCACCATCGTGTCGGAACGCTTGCCGGACAACGGGTTCCAGGCGACCTTGTCGCACTGGCTGCTCGACGCCGCGGACACCAAGCGCTTCGACGCGGTGTGCAAGGGTGCCGGATCGTCGATGGCGGCGGGGATCTACACCGCGCTGTCCATGACCTCGGCCGCGCTGTCGGGCAGTGCGGATCTGCGATTCATCGGCCCGGTGCACACCCGTAACGCCATCGAGTGGGGCGAAGCCGTCGGCTGGTTCGTCGGCATCATCCCCGTCGCGATCCGGCCCGGCCGGCCGGCGAAGTTCACCGACGCGCTGACGGCCGTGGCGGCGACCTCCGCGCAGTACAAGAGCGTGGGTGCGGCCCCGTTCGCGCCGGTGGCCGAACTCATCGGCGGCGACGTGACGCCGCCCGGCTTCGTGGTGTCCTACATCGACCTCCGTCATGCCGAGGGTGCGGCCGACTGGACACCTCGCCAGGCGCGCGTGCTGCGCAGCGCGACGCGCGACGCCGACGAGGTCTACTTCTGGATCAACCGGATTCCGACCGGGCTCAACGTGTCCGCGCGATTCCCCGCCGACGAGAACGCCGCCGCCGTCGAGGTCTTCCTCTCCACGTTCCGCGAGATCCTGACGACGATCGTCGCCGACGGTGACTGCGAGTACACCTACCGTGCGGTCGAATCCGTGCCGGCCGGAGCGCACACCGGAGGGTCGACGGCCGCACTCGGCAGCTGATGACCGGCGCCGTGCGGACCGTCTTCGCCACGCCCCGGTTCGGTGCGCCGGGCTCGGTGGTGGTCCCGCTGCGCGACCACCTGATCGGCGGTCGGACCGTCGAGTGGGAACTGCGCGACGCCGATCGAGTGGGCCGTGCCGCGCAGCAGTGGGGGAGCGGGGTCTCGTTCCTGCAGTCCGACCACCTGGCGACGATGGGCGACAAGCGGCGTCGCGGCGAGGTGCACACCGGATTCCTGCTCGCCGCCATGCGTTTCGACACCGTCCTCGACGAGGGCGCGATGGCCGCGGCGCTCACCGACTTCGTGCGTCGGCACGAAGAACTGCGCGCGCACTACCGCCCCGGACCGGACGGTCCCCAGCGGTGGGTGGCGCCGCCCGAGGAGTACGTGATCGAGGTCGCCGACACCGAATCCGTCATCGTGGCCGGGGCCGATCTCGGCACCTGGGTCGGGCGTCGGGCGTCGGAAAAGGCTCGCGCGGAACTGGTTCCGGGGTCCTGGTGGGCGGCGACCGTCGACGACGGCGGTTTCACCTTCTTCGTGGCCACGGATCACGCGCACGGCGACGGATATTCGTCGGTGCTCGCACTGACCGAGATCACCGCGCTCTACCGTGCACACTGCGCGGGGAGGACACCCACACCGCCGGCGCCGGGCGCGTTCGGCGAAGCCGTGCTCGCCGAACGGTCCGCGGCGGCCGCGCTCCCGCCCGACGACGAGCGGGTGGCGATGTGGCGAGAGGTGTTGCTGGCCAACGACGGTCGCGCACCGCGGTGCCCGCTCGACCTGGGCCTCACCGACGACGCCCCGGCCCCGGCGGTCGCGGTGGAGCAGTGGTTGCTCGATCCGGATGCGCTCGCGCGCTGCGACGCCCGACTGGACCGGACCGGCGAGGGATTCGCCGGTCTCCTGTACGCCACCCTGGCGGTGCGTCACCGCGAGATCACCGGGGAGTCGCGGTTCTTCGTCTCCACGGTGCTCGCCACCCGCGACGCCGGGACCGCGTGGACCCAGGGCTGGCTGTGCAACTTCGCCCCGATCGCAGTGGAGCTCCCCGCCGAGCCGACGCCCTTCGACGACGTGGTGCGCGCGGCCGGACGTAGCGTGCGCGCCGCGCGCCGCGCGAGTTCGGCGCCCGCACACGGGGTCCTGGCGTTGCTGGCCGCCGAAGGCGTCTTCCGGGGCCTGGACGGCAGCCCGTACATGGTGTCCTACACCGATCTGGCGCGACTACCGATCGGCGACGACCCGGCCCTGACGACGATGCAGACCTCGAGTGGCGTCGGCCCCACGCGCAACGCCAACCTGTGGTTCACGCGGACCCCCGCGGGCCTCGTCGTCCGGTGTCATCTCCCCGACAACGACGTGGCACGCACATCGGTCGCCGACCACCTCGCACGTGTCGGCGGCATCCTCGACGACTATGCGAGCGGGAGGCCGCAGCGGTGAAGCTCTCGAGTTCGGAGACCTGGGAGGTCGAGCCGGGGGAACTGATCCGATGGCTTCCGCTACCCGGCGGCTGCGCGGCGTCGTCGAGCGCGCCGGTGTCGGAGAACGAGCGATTCCACCTGGACTCGATCGCGCAGGGGCAACCCGGCTGGATCGCGCTCACGCTCGACTTCCCCGAGCGGCTCGAGCTCGCGCGCCTTGGCGAGGTGGTGTCCACCGTCATCGCGCGGCACGACGTCCTGCGCAGCCACTACGTGGCGACCGACACCGGATACCAGCGAGTGCTGCACGGCGGCGTCGACGTCAAGGAGGACTCGCACGAACCCGACGCCGGGCTCGGGCCCGCGGAGTTCGCGGCCGAACTGGCCGGACGGATCACCGCCACGTGCAACCCGTTCGAGCCGGTGCCGCACTTCCTGGCCGCCGTCCGCAGAGCGTCGAGCACGACCCTCGTCTGCGGGTTCGACCACTGCTACGTCGACGCGCGCTCGATGGCGCTGCTGTCCTCCGAGATCTGCGATCTGCTCGCCGGCGCGGCCCTCGCTCCCGCGGAGTCCGGGCTGGACGCGCTGCGTCGGGTCGCGGGCGACGAGGCGGCGGTGCCCCCCGACGACCCCCGACTGGGCGAGTGGGGACGATTCCTGGCCGCGACCGACTGGCAGGTCCCGGAGTTCCCCGTCGACCTCGGTGTCCCGGCGGGCGAATCCGTGGAGATGCGCACGATCGTCGAGACCCTCCTGCCGGGCGATAAGGCGCGGGCATTCAGTTCGGCGGTCCACCGACACGGCGGGCGGACGTACCCCGCGGTGCTCACCTGCGCGGCAATGGCCGTCAAGTCGCTCGGCGGGCCCGACGAGCTCGCCACCGTGGTGCCCACCGGCACCGGCGCGGGCCCCGGCTGTGTGGGCTGGTCGGTGGGCAACGCGCCCCTGCGGATCACCGGCGGCGACGATCTGTTCGGGGCGGCGGAGATCAACACGGTCCGGCTCGCCGCCGCCCTGCCGCTGGCCGAGATCGGGCTGACCCCGGTCTACCTCGCCTTCGGCAACCGGCTCCGTCAGCGCCGGTCGGACGTCTTCATGATGTCCTACGTCGACTACACGCGACTGCCGGGTCCGCATCGGGGGGTACGGGCCGAACAGGTCTCCAGTGCCAAACCGACCGACACCGCGCAATGGTGGTTCTGGCGCGATGCGGACGGGATCCACGTCCGCGTGCGGCATCCCGCCACCGAGCGGGCAGTCGCAGTCCTGTCCGCGACCATCGCGGAGATGAGGGCGACCGCCGCCGCCGTCGCCGCGGAGCCGGCCGGCCCGGTCGGCGTCCCCGGTGAGGGTGCGTGAGGTGCGCGCACCTGCGGCTCGGGCCGTCGGTGGCCAGGTCAGGGTCCGGTAGGATTGCCGGTCGTGACCCTGCGCCTGTATGACACCGACTCCCGAGAGGTGCGCGACTTCGTGCCGCTGCACCCAGGCCAGGCGTCGGTGTACCTGTGCGGGGCGACGGTCCAGGGAGTTCCGCACATCGGGCACGTCCGCAGCGGTATCGCCTTCGACATCCTGCGGCGCTGGCTGACCCACCAGGGCCTCGACGTGCTGTTCGTGCGCAACGTGACCGACATCGACGACAAGATCCTGCGGAAGGCCGCGGACGCGGGACGGCCGTGGTGGGAATGGGCGGCCACCCACGAGCGTGCGTTCGACGACGCCTACCGCGCGCTGGGGGTCCTGCCGCCGTCGGCCGAGCCGCGGGCCACGGGGTTCGTCACCCAGATGATCGAATACATGGAGCGACTGATCGACCGCGGGCACGCCTACGTCGCCGACGGCAACGTGTACTTCGACGTCCTGAGCCTGCCGGAGTACGGGTCGCTGTCCGGACACCGGCTCGACGACGTGCATCAGGGCGAGAGCGCGGGGACCGGCAAACGCGATCCCCGCGACTTCACCCTGTGGAAGGCGGCCAAGCCCGACGAGCCGTCCTGGCCGACGCCCTGGGGCCCCGGCCGTCCCGGCTGGCACCTCGAGTGCTCGGCGATGGCCACCTCGCTGCTCGGCGCTGAGTTCGACATCCACTGCGGCGGGATGGATCTCATCTTCCCGCACCACGAGAACGAGATCGCGCAGGCACACGGTGCGGGAGATGCGTTCGCGCGCTACTGGTTACACAACGGCTGGGTCACCATGGGTGGCGAGAAGATGAGCAAGTCGCTGGGCAACGTGGTGTCGATCCCCGCGATGCTGCAACGGGTCCGGGCGGTCGAGCTCCGCTACTACCTCGGCAGCGCGCACTACCGGTCGATGCTGGAGTACTCGTCTGGCGCGCTCACCGAGGCCGCCGCCGGCTATCGGCGCGTCGAGTCGTTCGTGGCCCGGGTCGGCGCGCGCGTGGGCGAGGTGGTCGTCGGGGATGTCGACCCCGAGTTCGCCGCCGCGCTCGACGACGACCTCGGCGTCCCGGCCGCACTCGCGGTCGTGCACAACGTGGTTCGGCAGGGCAATACCGCGTTGGAGTCCGGTGACGGAGCCGCCGCGCTGGCCGCTGCGTCCACGGTCCGCGCGATGATGGGGATTCTGGGCGTCGACCCGCTGGACGACCGGTGGGCGGGTGCCGCCGACGAGTCGGCCGCCACCTCCGCACTCGACGTGCTGGTGCAGGCGGAATTGCAGCGACGCGCCGACGCGCGCGTCGCCAAGGACTGGGCGACCGCGGACGCGGTGCGGGATCGGCTGGCGCAGGCCGGTATCGAGGTCACCGACACCCCCGACGGTGCGCAATGGGCATTGAAGGGTGAGGCGTGATGGCAGGGAACTCCAAGCGCAGAGGCGCGATTCGCAAGGACGGCACCAAGAAGGGGCAGACCGTCGGCTCGGGTGGTCAGCGTCGCCGCGGCCTCGAGGCCCGTGGCGCGACACCGAAAGCAGTTGACCGGCCGTATCATCCGGCTCACAAGCGAGCCAAGGCGGCGTCGAAGTCGGCGGCCGGTCGCAGCGGGGCGCGGGCCCGGGACGAAGGTCCCGAGTATGTCCTCGGCCGCAATCCGGTTGTGGAATGCCTGCGCGCCGGCGTGCCGGCCACCGCGCTGTACATCGCCACCAACTCCGAGCCCGACGAGCGGGTCGCCGAGGCGGTGAAGATCGCCGGCGACTCGGCGATCTCCATCCTCGAGGTCGGCAAACCCGAACTCGATCGCCTGTCCACCAACGGAATGCACCAGGGCATCGCGCTGCAGGTGCCGGAGTTCGAGTACACCCACCCGGACGACCTGATGGCGGAGGCCAAGGCCAGCGGCACCCCGCCGCTGCTCGTCGCCCTCGACAACATCACCGATCCGCGCAACCTGGGCGCGGTGATCCGCTCGGTCGCGGCCTTCGGCGGGCACGGCGTGGTCATCCCCGCACGACGCAGCGCGAGCGTGACGGCCGTCGCCTGGCGGACCAGCGCCGGTGCCGCGGCGCGCCTGCCGGTCGCCCGCGCGACCAATCTGACTCGCACATTGAAGGATTGGGCCGACGCCGGGGCGCAACTGGTCGGTCTAGATGCAGACGGTGACGTCACCCTCGACGACTACGACGGCAGCGGCCCCACCGTGATCGTGGTCGGTTCGGAGGGCAAGGGGCTCTCCCGCCTCGTCCGCGAGAGCTGCGACTCGATCCTGTCCATTCCGATGGCCGGCGACGTCGAGAGCCTCAACGCCTCGGTCGCCGCGGGTGTGGTCCTCGCCGAGTTCGCCCGCCAGCGACGCGGCTAGGCAGCATCCCTCCCGGCCGGTCAGGCCGGTGGCGCGCCGATGACGATTCCGGCGGCGGTGAGTGCGTCGCGCACGGCCTGCGCGTGTCCGACCGCGCCCGGGGTGTCGCCATGGAGGCAGACCGATCCGGCGTCGACGTCGATCAGGGTTCCGTCGATCGCGCCGATCCGGCCCGTCGTGACGAGTTCGACCACCCGTCGCGCGATCTCGGCGCTGTCCGACAACACCGCGCCGTCGGTTCCGCGCGGCACGAGGGTGCCCTCCGGGGTGTAGGCGCGGTCGGCGAACGCCTCGGAGATGGTGTCGAGTCCCGCCCGTCGGGCGCGTGACAGCACCTCCGATCCCGGTAGCCCCATGACCGCCAATCCGGCGTCGACATCGCGGACCGCGGTGACCACGGCCTCGGCCTGCTGCTCGTGATGGACGATGGTGTTGTACAGCGCGCCATGCGGTTTGACGTAGGTGACGGCCCCGCCGACCGATCGGGCGAGGGCGTCGAGCGCGCCGATCTGGTACACCAGGTCGGCGACGAGGTCCGGAGTCGTCATCTCCATGAACCGGCGCCCGAAGCCGCTGCGATCGGGGTAGGACACCTGGGCGCCGATCCGGACCCCGGCGTCGACCGCGGCCCGGCAGGTGGCGAGCAACTGCGCGGGGGTGCCGGCGTGAAAGCCGCACGCCACGTTGGCGCTGGTGACGATCCCCAGCATCGCCGCGTCGTCACCGATGCCCTCACCGAGGTCGGCGTTGAGGTCGATGCGTGCCGCGCCGGAACCCATGAGCGCATCGTAGTGGTGGCCGACCAGCGGGGACCGCCCGATCGGTGTGTGCGCGGCGGCGGGTAGACGAAGTCGTCGTTTTCGTCTACGGTGGTGGGTATGGCATTTCTCGACAGTAAGGTGACCACCCGTAACGGCGTGGTCGAGGGCGCCCGGGGGAAGCGGCTGCGCAAGGGGACCATCAGCTGGCGAGGCATCCCGTTCGCGGCACCGCCGGTGGCCCATCGCCGGTTCCGTGCACCGGAGCCCGCCCACGACTGGCCCGGCGTCCGCGACTGCACCAAGGTGGCCAAAGCGGCCATCCAGGAGAAGCGGTTCACGGCCATCGCCCCGGGCAAGTTCGCGCCGATGGCCGAGGACTGCCTCACGCTGAACGTCTACTCGCCCGACGTCGCGTCGTCGACTCCGCGACCGGTGATGGTGTTCATCCACGGCGGTGTGTTCATCCTCGGCACGGCCGCCACCCCGCTCTACGACGGCGCCTTCCTCGCGCGTGCCCAGGACGTCGTCGTCGTCACCATCCAGTACCGGTTCGGTCCGTTCGGCTTCCTCGACCTCGGTCAGTTCGCCACCGAGGACCGTCCGTTCGACTCCAACGTCGGCCTGCGTGACCAGATCGCGGCCCTGCAGTGGGTCCAGGACAACATCGAGGCGTTCGGCGGGGACGCGGAGAACGTCACGATCTTCGGCGAGAGCGCCGGCGGGTCGTCGGTGCTCTCGCTGCTGTCCGCCCCGTCGACGACCGGTCTCTATCACCAGGCCATCGCGCAGAGTCCCGCCCCGGAACTGATCGTCGAGCAGGACGCGGCGAAGATCTTCGCGGACGAGTTCGTCCGGCTGTTGCGCGACCCGCAGCGTCGGGCGACCTCCTTCGAACGGGACGAGCCGCCCGTCGACACGGTCCACGCCCAGCGTCTGCTCACCTCGCCCAACCCGGCGTTGCTGCTGGCGGCGGCGAACCGGCTGATGCGATTCGCCACCAAGACCGCCGGCGGTGCGATCCCGTTCGCGCCCGTCGTCGACGGCGATCTGCTGCCGCGGTCGCCGCTCGCCGCCGCCGCGGGTGGGCTCACGCAGCCGGTGCCGCTCGTGATCGGCAGCAACCGCGACGAGGGCAAGCTGTTCGCCAAACTCTGGAACGTCCTGCCCGACTGGAACGTCCTGCCCGACGCCGAACGCACCCTGATGCGCGTCGAGGACGAAGAGGTCCGGCGCGAGATCGCCTCGCACTACGAGGACGGGGACCGGGATCGCATCCGGCTGGACGGCGACTCGATGTTCTGGGCACCGATGAGCGCCTTCGCCGACGGGCACAGCGCCGTCGCCCCGACCTACGTGTACCGCTACGACTACCAGACGAAGGTGCTCGAGGCCACGGGCTTCGGGGCCACGCACGGCACCGAGCTGTTCAGCGTGTTCGGTGCCTACCGGGCCCCGATGGGTGCCGGTCTCGCCCTCGCCGACTGGCCCGCCACCGGCCGGGTCACCAAGAACGTCCAGACCCGCTGGGGCGGGTTCGCCCGCACCGGCGACCCCGGTTTCGGCTGGCCCGCCTACACCACCGCCGACCGCAAGGTCCTCGTCCTCGACGACCCCGACCACGTCGAGGCCGACCCGGACACCCTGCGGCGCCAGGCGTGGTACCGGGTGCATTCGCCGGCCTAGGCGGCCGTCGTGCACAACGAGAGAACACCCCTCAGCATCCACATCTCTGCTCCCTGAGGTGCGAGCGAAGCGAGCCACGAAGGGCTTCGCAACGTGTCTCACCAGGCCCTTCGTGGCTCGTCGCTTACGCTCCTCACACCTCAGGGAGCAAAGGGGCAGTCGCTGACGCTCCTCGCACCTCAGTAACTGCGGCCTGGCGGCCGTCGTGGACCACGAAAGAACAGTGAGCGTCCACATCTATGCTCCCTGAGGTGCGAGCGCAGCGAGCCACGAAGGGCTCCGAGACGCGTCTCACCAGGCCCTTCGTGGCTCGTCGCTAACGCTCCTCACACCTCAGGGATCAAAGGGGCAATCGCTGACGCTCCTCACACCTCAGGGAGCAAAGGGGCAGTCGCTAACGCTCCTCGCACCTCAGGGAGCAGAGGGAGCACCCCACAGACCCGCCGCGGTTTGTTGTTCTTTCGGAGCGGGTCAGCCGAACTCCCAGACCGACGGGGGGTCGGCGGCCAGGAACGACAGGACGAGCGGGTTGAACAGCTCGGGCGATTCGACGGGCAGGATGTGGGTGCCCGGGATCACGGCCAGCCGGGCCGCCGGCAGCGTCCGCGACAGCTCGAGCGCGTGCTCGAGGCGGACGAGCCCGCGATCGCCGACCACCACCAGCGTCGGTACCTCGACGCCGGTGAATTCGCTGACCTCGCACTCCGGTTCGGCGGCGAGCATCCGGACCGCCTTGTCGAAGACCGTCTCGAAATGCTCGGGCCCGTCCGGTGACGTGGTGTCGTAGTAGATGCGCAGGTAGTCCATCGTCACCGGGTCGCGGCGAGACACCCGGGAGATGAACTCGTCGGCCATCCGGCCGGCACGGTTCAGGTATCCGCCGACGAACACCAGCCGATGGACGAGGTCCGGGCGGTCCCGGGCGACGAGCAGGGCGACGGTGCCGCCGTCGGCCCATCCCACCAGATTGGCAGGCCGGCGCACGACGGTCTCGAGATAGACGATCGTGCGTGCCACGATCCGGTCGAGGTGGAACTCGCCGGGGAGGTCGGGACTGTGACCGTGACCGGGCCGTTCGGGTACGAACACCTGCTGACCGGCGTCGAGGAAGGCGGGGATCTGCGTTCCCCACGTCGACGCCGACGCGAACAGCCCGTGGAGCAGGACCATCGGCGGGCCGTATGACTCGCCGGCGGTGAAGTGCCAGATCGTCGCGTCGGCGATGTCCACGTAGACGCCGCCGTCGACGCGTTCGCCGGCGTGAACCTGTCGCATCGCGCTCCCTCGAATCTCGCCGGACGTGTCGACCTGCAGGACATGGTCGCAGAGTCGGGTGCCGGTTCGGGGCATCGTTGGCGAATCGAGATGGCACGGATGACTCGCACCGGGCGGCCCACCGGTCCGATCGCGTGAAAATATGTGCCGAGCCGTGTCGTGGGATAGGTTTCCTTCGGGGCGTTTGAGGGTCGGGACGGGGGTCACTCGAAGGGTGACGAATGCACGTGTCCTGGAAAACCCGCGGCGAGTCGCGTTGTCGACGTAGCCGTGGGCCGGCGTTGTTGCTGGTGGGCCTGCTGTTGGCCGGCATCGCCTCGATCGGGGCGCCGTCGACACCGGCCGCGCAGGCGGCGCCGGGGGATCCGCCTGCGCCGCTGAACCTTCGCGATCTCGGTTCGTCGCCGACCATCGCGTTCCCGGGACAGCAGGGCGAGGTGAGTCTGTCCCTCGCGGTACCGCCGGATCTCGCCCCCACCGAATTGCGCGGCGTCACGCAGTATCCCGCTTTCGTCACCGGCGGCAACATCGACGTCCTGCAGGAAGGCCGGCTGATCTCGCGGACGCCGATCAATCCGGCTGTGAATTCGCCGATCTCGCTGTCGCTACGCGGCGTGCGGGTCGAACGCAACGCCGCCGACATCGTCCTGCGGACCTATCTGCGCACGGCCGGATCGTGTCTGTTCGACCCCGATTCGGGGTTGCGCATCCAGAATGCGACCGTCACATACGGTGGCCGGGAAGCCGCGCCGAACAGCGTCGCCGAGTTCCTGCCGCCGGTCCTGCGCAAGCTGACCATCTTCGTCCCCGACGACGTGCGGCCCGCCGAGGGCGCTGCGGCCGTGTCGCTCGCGACCGCCGTGATCGCGAATTACGGTGCGGCGACAGTGGAGATCGAGACGGACTCGCTGCCGCGCGGCGATGCCGCACCCGACGAGGAGATCGAATCGCTCGAACGGCAGATCGTCATCAACTCGGCTCTGCCCGACGGACTCAGCCTGGGGCCGGGTGCAGGCTGGCCGGTGTTGCGGATAGGCGGCAGCGAGGACGACCTGGAGACCCAGGTCGAGTTCCTCACCTCTGATCTCTCGTCGATCGCCGTCAGCTCCGCGGCCGTGGCCGGACCGCCTTTTGCCGCACCGCAACTCGCGCCGGAGGTCACCACGCTCGCCGAACTGGGCGTGGGGGATCAGCGCGTCTCGGCGACCGGCTGGCCGACCATCTCGTTCGGGGTCGACCAGACGCGCCTGGGACGGCCGTCTCAGAACGTGCGAATGCAGCTGAAGGGCACCTACACCCCGATGGGCGGCCAGATCGCGGTGTCCGTCGGGGACCGGGTCATCGCCTCCTGGCCCGCCGACTCCTCCGGCAGCTACAACTCCTGGGTCGACATCCCCGCCGATCTGCTGACGCGTTTCACCGAGGTCACCGTCACCTACAACCACGGCGACGTCGGCGAGCAGTGTGGCGCGGGAGTGCGCAGTTCGCTGAGCCTGGACTCGTCCGGGGAGGTGCGATCCGAGGTCGCCGACCCGCCGACACCATCCGGGTTCGCATCGTTGCCGCAGGCGTTGATGCCGCGGAACTCGTTGGCCTGGACCCGCGGTGACGTCGCCGACGTCGCCCGCGCGGTGGCGCTGATGTCGGGCCTGCAGCGACTGTCGGCGGTGCGTCTCGGAGTCGACGTCGTACCGCTCGACGACGCCATGTCGGCCTCGGCCCCCGCGGTCGTCATCGCCGCGGACGGCCAGGGATTGCCCGAGCTGTCGCTGCCGGTGACCGCCGACGGCGGCACGGTCTCGGTGCTCAATCCCGACGGCCGGCGCGCCGAGGTGCTGCTGTCGCCGACCGTGCGCTTCGGTTCGCTGCAGGTGGCCCGTGATGCCGGCCGGTCGGTGCTTGTCGCGACCTCGACGAACGACGCCGCCGATCTCGACGCCCTGCTCGACTGGCTGGCCGCCGATCCCGATCGCTGGCCGTCGCTGAACGGCGACGCCTTGTTGCAGGTGTCCGGCCAGGAGCCCGTCCTCGTGGTCGATGACGACGCGCAGCAGCCGGAATCGTCGACCGGCGACACCTCCTGGGTGGCGTTCGCGGTCGTCGGGGTCGGCATCGTCGTGGTGGCGGCCGTCGCGGCGACCCTCATCCTGCGCCGTCGACGGCAACGGACCGCCGAGAGCTGACCGGCGTGCCCGAGGCTCCCGCGACGACCACGGCCCAGAACCCGGAACCGTCGACCCCGGATCCGGGGTCGGCCGGTGCGACGAGTGCGGTCGCCACGCTCGTCGGCGTCGTCACGCGCCGCAAGCCCGAGACGCCGCACCCCGCTTTTGTCGATCACCCGGAGTGGCTGGTGGCGGCCCGGTGGCTGTTCCTGATCGGGTGCACGGCCCTGGGGTTCTGGAACACGATCGTCGCGATCGTCGACGAGTTGATGGCGCAGACGCTCATCCTCTACGTCCCGGTGCTGGTCGTCCTCGCGCTGATCGCCGTCATCGGGGTGTCGTGGCGCACCGTCGACGAACTGCCGATCTACGACCGGCAGACCGACGTCATCGTCGGCATCGTGGTGCTGATCCTCGCGCTGGCGATGAAGTATCTGGTCAACCCGCGCTATGCGCGCGCGTACCTCACCACCCACATGGATCTGCTCGCCCTGTGGTTGTTCGTCTTCGGCGCGGCGGTTCTGCTCTTCGGGCTGCGTCCGGTCGCCCGCTACCGGTGGGTGTGGCTGCTGTTGGTGCTCATCTTCCCGCCGCCGGTCCGCGCCGTCGTGCTGATCATGGGTGGGACGTCGCTCGCCGCCGGTTTCGTGGTGGTGCTGATGGCCGTCGCCGCGACCGCGATCGCGGTGGGTCGGACGTGGCGGCGGAAGCTGCTCGCGGCGTTGCTGGCCGGTGCGGTGGGCCTGGTCGCGCTGTTCGTGCTCGACGCGCTCGGCGCGCCCCGGAACATCGTCGTGCCCTATCCGGGCCTGATCGCGGCCCTCGCGACGTCGGCCTACATGCTGGTCGACTATCGGCGGCGCGGCGGCCGGAAGTGGTCGCCGCCCGAGGCCGGCCGGATCAGTCCGCCGAAAGTCCCGTTCGTGGGCCGGCCGGGTCTGGTGGTGCTGCTCGTGGCGGTCCTGCTGGCGCTGTGCCCCACCCCGCCGGTGGGTAGCAACTACCAGAGCAATCGCTATCCGCAGCTCGGTATCGGTGAGCCGCTCGTGGTCCCGGTCGGCTGGCGGCAGGAGTCCCTGGGTGTCTACGGGTGGGTGTCACGCCTCTACGGGCCGGGGTCCGTGCTGATCCGCCAGGTCCTGGTGCAGACCCGCGGCAACCGGGCCTACGACAAGTTCGCGCGTCCCCGGCGGGTGGTCGTCGACAGCGTCGACAGCCGGCGGCCACTCGTCCTCGACGTCTACCCGGACATCTTCCGCTACGACCTGTCCAACGAACGCACGAGCCTTCCGATCGAGGTGGACCTGTCGAACGGGGTCCGGGGTCGGGTGTGGAGTGTCGTCGACGACGAGCGCTACCTGACCTACACGGTGCTGTCCTGGCGATGGAACAACGGCAACCGAACCCAGCAGGTCATGCTGTGGGCGGTCGACAACCACGAGCCGGAGGCCTACTTCCCGGAGCCGCGCATCACGATCCTGGCGAACATGAACTCACTGATGACGATCCTGCTGCGGGGCAACTCGGTCCTGCTGGACACCGACCCGCAACTCAAGGACGAGGCCCTGCTCATCGGCTTGGCCGGGGAGCTCATCCGGGCCCAGCTCGGGGCCGCTCGGGGGGCCGGTGCATGAGCATCGACGAGGCCGGCCCCGGGCACGCCGCAGCCGCCGACAAGCCGGGGGTCGCGCGCAGCACGAGACCGACGCGTCCGGTGGCCGAACTGCTCGCCGACCCGGACTACCGGGCGCAGGCCCTCGAAGACGCCGTCAACCGTCTCCGCAACGCCGACGAGGACATGTCGGCCTCGGTGGCCTTCAGCCGGATTCAGAAGATCATCGGGTTCACGCTGCTCGGCATCATCGCCGTCGCGATGGTGATCGAACCGGTCGGGACCTGCGCCACCCTGGTCTCGATCGCCACGATCGGATACGTGGTGACCCTCGCCGACCGCCTGGTGATCTTCCGGCGGGGACTGGTCAACGGTGCCATCCGCGTCTCCGACGAGGACGCCCGGTCCATCCCCGACGACGAGTTGCCCGCCTACACCGTGTTCGTCCCGGCCTACGGCGAGCCGGAGGTGGTGGGTCAACTGGTGGCCGCGATGGAGACGATCGAGTACCCACGGGACAAGCTCCAGGTCCTGCTGCTGTTGGAAGAGGACGACGAGCCGACGATCGAGGCGGCGCGCGGGGTGGAGGAGAACGGGATCGTCACGGTTGTCCTGACACCCCCGGCACAGCCGCGGACCAAACCGAAGGCCTGCAACTACGGTATGCACTTCGCCACCGGCGACATCGTCACCATCTTCGACGCCGAGGACAAACCCGACCCGTTGCAGCTGCGTCGGGCGGTGTACGTGCTGAACAACTCCGGCGACGACTCGGTGGTCTGCGTGCAGGGCAAGCTCAGCTTCCACAACGTGCGCGACAACATGCTGACCGAGTGGTTCACGGCCGACTACGGCATCTGGTTCGGCTTCCTGCTGCCGGGCATGATGGTCAGTCGAGCGCCGATCCCGTTGGGCGGCACGTCGAATCACTTCCGGCGCGATGTCCTCGACACGATCGGCGCTTGGGACCCCTACAACGTGACCGAGGACGCCGACCTCGGGGTCCGCATCGCCGACCACGGATACCGCACCCTGGTGCTCGACTCGGTCACGATGGAAGAGGCCAATGTCGATGCCATCAACTGGGTCCGCCAGCGTTCCCGTTGGTACAAGGGCTATATGCAAACGTGGCTCGTCCACATGCGGCACCCGGTCAAGCTCTGGCACATCCTCGGGCCCGTCGCGTTCGTGCGCTTCACGCTGCTGATCGCCGGGACCCCGGTGATCGCCTGCCTGAACATGGTGTTCTGGCTGATCCTGGCGCTGTGGATCGGCGGGCAGCCACCGGTCGTCGCCGAGCTGTTCCCCGGACCCATCTACTACCTGTCGCTGATCTCGCTGCTGCTGGGCAACGGGGCAGCGCTGTACATGAACCTCGTCGCGATCCGCGAGGACGATCGCAGCGAACTGCTCGGTTTGGCCCTTCTCATCCCGCTGTACTGGCTGATGATGAGTGTCGCCGCCATCAAGGGCATGTGGCAGATCCTGGTCAATCCGTCGTACTGGGAGAAGACCTTTCACGGTCTGTCGACGAGCAGTTCGCCGGACACCGATCCCGACGGGCAGGAGCCGACGTGACCCGCCGTGTCCCGGCCTCGGTGCTGATCTTCCTCGCGACGTGGATCCCGTACCTCGTCATCGGGGTCTACCTCGTCAGCGAGGTGCAGCTGTTCTTCGGCGACGCGCTGTCGAGGGTGCAGTCGGCACAGAGCGTGCTGTTCAGTCGGACACCGCATCTCGCGGCGATCGGATTCATCTTCACCCCGCTGACCGCCATCGTCCAGCTGCCGCTGACCGCGCTCACCCCGTGGATCCCGGAGATGACGACGCAGGCGCTCTCGGCGGTGATCATGTCGTCGGCGTTCATGGCCGGATCGGTGGTGCAGGCGTCGGGGATCGCGCGCGACCAGGGCCTGCGTCCGCTCGTGGCAGGCACTTTCACGATCTTCTACGCGATCAATCCGATGATCGTCCTCTATGCCGCGAACGGGATGAGCGAGGCGCCGTACCTCTTCTTCTTGGCCTGGGCCACCCGTCGTCTGATCCGGTGGGTCTCCTCAGACGACGTCCACGAGCTCGTGGTGGCCGGGATCGCGCTCGGCCTGTCCTATCTCACCCGCTACGACGGCGGTGCCGCCGCATTGGCCGCGGCCTTCGTGGTCGGCTGGGTGACCTACACACGTCGCGACCGCCGAAAACGGGTGTCGCGCACGCTCCTCGACGTCACCCTGGTGGTGGCGCCCAGCGCACTGGCCTTCCTCGCCTGGGCGGCGGCGGGCTGGCTCATCACGGGTGACGCGTTCGCGCAGTTCACCTCTGAGTACGGCAACGCCGCGATCATCGCGCAGTCCGGCGGTAGCGGGTCGTCGACGACCGGGGATGCGATCGGGTTCTCCCTCACCGAGATCTTCATCCTCGCGCCACTGCTTCCGATACTCATTCTCGGAGTCATCGGGGTCCGTGCCCGACGTCATCGGCTTGCGGCGATGTTGCCCGCACTGCTGATCGTGGCCGTGCTGGCGTTTCAGGTCTTCGGTTACTCACGCGGTTCCACGTTCGGCTTTCTTCGGTTCTACATGACCGTGGTCCTGCTCGCCGCGGTCATCGCCCTGTTGTCTGTGCCCCTACGGCAGCAGGTTCCGATGCGTCGCGAGGGCAGGCATTCGGACATTCTGCCGCCCCGCCCCTATGCCTCGCGTTGGAGTAACAAGATCGCCGCGACGATCGTGATCGTCGTGGTCGCCACCGCGATCCCGGTCACCGCCGCCGGGATGACGTCACCCAAGTACGCGCCCCAGGAGTTCGCGCTCGGATCGGTGGTCGATCCGCGCCCGGACTCGGTGGACCAGAAGTACCTCGGCGAGCAGCGCATCGTGCGGTCGTTCTCCACCGAGCGGGCGCTGGCGCAGTATCTCGACGGTCTGGACCTGCCCGACGGCGCGGTGTTGTGCGACACCGTGTACGGCTTCGCGGTGGTGGTCCAGTCCGAGCGGCCGCGCCAGTTCGTCATCCCGTCGGATCGCGACTTCGCGCAGCTGCTCAACGACCCGGTCGGCGGCGGTGTGCGCTACTTCCTCACCGTCCCACCGGAAGGTCGGGGACTCTCCGACGCGGTCAACCAGCGGTATCCGACCATCTACGAGAACGGCGCCCAGATCGGGGTTCTCGTCCTCGAGGCGCGCAACCAGGGCGCGGATCTGCCGGACTGGCGGCTGTATCAGCTGGTGTGAGCCCGAGCGGACCGTCGCATGCGATCAGGAGACGTTCTCGCGCACCACATTCCAGGCCGGGTCATGCAACCCGATGTCGTACGAGCACTGCGCGCCGCGCGGGTCCGGCACGAAGGACCACAGCAGCGCGCCGGCGACCCCGGCGTCGCGGTGGCGCGCGATGATGGTCTCGAACTGTTCGGCCCGGTTCGCGATCGAGCCACATGAGCCGGCGTGTATCCCGATCTCGTTGACCACGAGCGGTTTTCCGAGCTCGCGAGCCTGCGCCAGTCGTGCGCGCAGATTGCTGCCCGCGGGCCCCGATTCGGGATCGACATCGGAGCGGTAGTCGTGAAAGTCGAGCACGTCCACGCCGGCCGAGCCCAGGACCTCGGCATAACCCGCGCCCGCGAGGCCGCACTGGTCGCCGCCCACCACTCCAGAGAAGATCGGACGGTCGGCGTCGTAGGCCCGGAGATGGGCGCCGGCGCGGTCGAAGAACGCGCGCAACACGGCCGTGGCATCGTCGGGACACGTTCGCGCCTCCCAGTTGCACGAGGCCGGACCGCATTCGCTCGCCTCGGGCTCCCCGACGAGTTCCCAGCCGGCGATCGACGGCTCGTCGTGCCAGCGGGTCACCGCGATCTCGACCCACTCCGCGTACGTCAGCCCGCCGACGATCTCCTCGGTCTGCCAACCGTCGACATAGAAGTCGCGTTCCTTGAACCGCTCGTCCTCGCAGTCGCCCGAGCCTCCGGTGAGGACCGGCAGGACCATCTGGTGATGCCGGGCCGCGGCCTGGAAGACCCGGTCGATCGGCCCGAAATCGATGAGCCCGCTGCGCTTGTCGACGGCGAAGACCGAGTACAGGTTGAATCGGGTCAGCGCGCGGGGCGGGAGTCTGTCGAAGTACCCGTCGGCGTCGACCTGGGCGCCGCAGCCGCGGTTGACCGACCAGTCGGTGCTGAGCTGATACGCATTGAAACCCGCGGGCCACCAGGGTTTTCCGTCGAGTACCAGGCCGGTGGGAGTGGTCGAGGCCCGATGCGACTGGGTGATCTGGGGAGGTCCCGGATCGGGGGTGCGCGCACACCCCGCGAGGCACAGCACGACGACGGCGATCGCGGTGACGAACAACCCGACCGCCCGCTTGTGCGTGCGCCGGCGGACCACAAGGTGCAGGCTACCCGTCACCTAGGGTGTCGGTATGTCGACGGGGTTGCGCAGGGCGGGTGCGGGAGTGGCCGACGGAGGGCGGCGGCGGTGGCGCGCCGCGGCCGGCGCGCTGGCCGTCGCCGCGGTCCTGTCCGCGTGCGGGACAGACACGGTCGAGCCCGCAGCACCGGGTCCGACCACGACCGGCTCGAGCACGACGAGCCCGTCGCCCACCCCGTATTCATCGGGCCCGTACTCGCCCACCGAGAGCGCGCCGACGATCGTCTACCGCCCGCCGTACATCGAGCGGACCGAGTGGACCGACACCGACGTCGGTCCGAGCCTCTCGGTGTTCCCCACGAATTCCGGGCGCTACACCACCGACCCCGGCGCGATGGCCGCCGCGTGGGCGGAGGTCGTCGCTCTCGACCCCACCGCCGACACCCCCGGAATGCAGGCCCAGTTCGATTGCCACTGGCGGTTCGCCCGCATCGTCGAACCCGAGAAGCCCAGCTGGAACCTTGAACCCGGCCGGCCGGTCGTCGCCGAGGAGGACATGGTCGGCGCCGGCTGCAACCCCGGCTTCGCCGAGGAATGAAAGGTACTGCGGTGCGAGCGAGGCGGCCCGGCAGTGGTTGTGTTCTGTCGGATCAGCGCGTGCGATGCACGCGGCGGTTGCCGATGATCCGGCACACGACGTAGATCGCGAACGAGATGATCGTGACGAAGACCGACACGGGCAGCTTGGGAGCGAGCGACATCAGCAGCCCGCCGACCGCCGCGACCTCGGCGAACACGACCGACAACACCAGCGTGCGCGTCGGATTCGACGTGACGCGGGCGGCGGCGGCGCCCGGGGTGATCATCAGCGACATCACCAGCAGCGCGCCGATGATCTGCACGCCCTGCGCGGCCGCCAGGCCCATGATGATCGCGAACACCACCGACAGGGTGCGGATGGGTACCCCCCGCGCCTGCGCGACCCGGGGATCGGTGGAGGCGAACAGCAGTGGCCGGTAGATGACGGCCAGCACGACGACGACGATGCCCGTGGTGATGGCGATCGCGACCAGGCCGTTGATGCCGACGCTCACGACCTGACCGGTCAGCAACGCGAAGCCGGTCCCGATCCGGCCGTACAAGGCCAGGAACAGGACGCCGATGCCGAGGCCGAACGCCATCACGACGCCGATCACCGAGTCGCGCTCCCGCGCCTTGTTCCCGAGGAAGCCGAAGACCGCCGCGGCGATGACCGCGCCGATGACGCCGCCGAGGTTCACGCTGAACCCGATCAGCAGGGCCGCCGCGGCACCGGTCACCGACAGTTCGCTGGCGCCGTGCACCGCGAAGGACATCTGCCGGGCGACGATGAGCGGGCCCAGCAGGCCGCCCAGGAGGCCGAGCAGCACCATCGCGAGCAGTGCCTGCTGCATGAAGTCGTAACCCAGCAGGTCGATGGTGGTGGAGAAATCCCAGAGGTCGCTCAGCGAGCGGTCGACGGAGAGGTGGGTGACGCTCACGCCGGACCGCCTCGCCTCGCGACACCCGGTTCGCTGTCGGCGGCGCAGTGGTGGGCGTCCTCGCCGCCGATCACGACAAGACGGCCGTTGACGCGCAGCACCTCGACATCGCTGCCGTACAGCTCGCTCAGCGTCTCCGTCGTCATCACCTCATGCGGCTCGCCGATGCGGAACCGGCCGTCGACGAGGTACAGGACCCGGTCGACAAAGGGCAGGATCGGGTTGATCTCGTGGGTCACGAACACGACGGCCGTCCCGGCGTCCCGGCGCCGGCGATCGATGAGGTCCACGACCACCTGCTGGTTGGTCGGATCGAGACTGGCGAGCGGCTCGTCGCAGAGCAGCAGCGCGGGATCGCTCACCACCGCCTGGGCAACGCGTAGCCGTTGCTGCTCGCCGCCGGACAGGACGCCCAGCGGGGCGTCGGCGTACGGCAGGGCATCCACCGAACCGAGCGCGGTGTCGACGAGTGCGCGGCGTCGTGCCCGGCCCCGGAGTCCGACACCCCAGCGGCCGCCGTCGACACCGAACCCGACGAGGTCCCGGCCGCGGATGGCCATCGGGTCGGCGTCGTCCTCGGCGTGCTGCTGGGGGATGTAGCCCACCGCATCGGTGGTGGTCACGGTGCCGCGGTCGAGCGCGTACTGGTGCAACAGGACCCGCAGGAACGACGTCTTGCCGGAGCCGTTGGGCCCGAGGACCGCGACGAACTCACCGGGTTCGATCGTCAGGTCGAGGTCGTCCCAGAGAACCCGGTCGCCGAACGCGAGCCGGGCGCCGGTGAACTCCACGACCGGCCTGCCCCTGCCTGTCCCGGTCGAGTCGCCTGCCCCGGTCAATTGGGGCCGGAACCCAGCGCCGCGGTCAGGTCGTCGATCTGGGCGCCCTGCCACACGACGTAGTCGGTGACGCCGTCGGGCAGGGTCTCGGTGAACTCCACGACCGGGACGCCCGCGGAGCGCGCGACGTCGAGCATGGCCTGTGTCACCGGGTCCACGGCCTGGGTGTTGTAGATCAGCACCTTCGCCCGACGGTCGGCCAGGATGTCCTGCAGTGCCGCACGGTCGGCGGCCGCGGGTGACTGGCCCTCCTCGACGGCCTGGGTGAAACCGGCCGGCGCGATGTCGACGAGCCCGGCCTCGGTCAGCATGTAGCCCGCGAGCGGCTCGGTCTGGGCGACCTCGGTGTCGGCGTGCTGTTCCCGGATGGTGGTGAGCTTCGCGCGCAGACCGTCGATGCCGGTGGTGAAGGTCTCGGCGTTGGCGCGGTAGGTCTCCGCGTTGCCCGGGTCCTTCTCGGCCAGCGCGTCGGCGACCCTGTCGGCCACCTGGGCGACGACGGGGAGGTCGTAGAAGACGTGCTCGTTCTGGTCGCCGTGCGCGTGGTCGTGGGCCCCGTCGGAGTGATCGCCGGACGCGTGCTCGTCGCCGTGGTCGGCGTGCTCGCCACCGGCCTCGTCGGCATGCTTGTCGCTGCCGAGCAGGGCGTAGGCGTCGACCGCCGTCGCGTCCGAGTTGGCCGCCGCCTCCTCCATGTAGGAGTCGTAGTGGCCGCCGTTGAAGACAAGGATGTCGGCATCAGCGATCGTCGCGGTGTCCGCTGCCGAGGGCTCGAACTCGTGCGGATCACCGTCGGCGTTGGTGTACAGCGCGGTCACCTCGGCGTTGTCGCCGGCGACCGCGGCCGCCACCGAGCCCCAGACGTTCGTGGACGCGACCACGGTCGGGGGGCCGTCGGTCCCGCCGGAGTCGCTGGAGCAGGCGGACAACACCAGGGCGGCGGCGGACAGCACACCGGCCGTGGCCAGCAGGGATTTCTTCATCGACAACCTTCACGCAAATGACAATCGTTACCGAAAGCAGTCTAGGTGATCGCGGCGACGGGCATGCAGGGTGTCCGCAGGCCGGGGGACTCCTCGCCCGACACGGCGTTTCTCTATGGTGGAGACCATGACCTCGAGCCCGTCCCCGCGGCGTGTCGCGCTGATCTCCGTGCACACCTCGCCGCTGGCGCAACCGGGCACCGGCGACGCCGGCGGGATGAACGTCTACGTCTGGCAGACCGCGACGCGGCTGGCCCGTCGGGGAGTCGAGGTCGAGATCTTCACCCGCGCGACGTCGTCGGCCGACCCGGCGTCGGTCGCCGCAGCGCCGGGGGTGACGGTGCGCAACGTCGTCGCCGGCCCGTTCGAGGGCCTCGACAAGCGCGACCTGCCCGCCCAGCTGTGTGCGTTCACGGCCGGGGTCCTGCGTGCCGAGGCCGCGCAGGCGCCCGGTCACTACGACGTCATCCACTCGCACTACTGGCTCTCCGGCCAGGTGGGGTGGCTCGCCCGCGACCGGTGGGGTGTACCGCTGGTGCACACCGCGCACACCCTGGCCGCGGTCAAGAACGCATCGCTGGCCGAGGGCGACACCGCCGAGCCGCAGCTGCGGGTCATCGGGGAGCAGCAGGTGGTCGGGGAGGCCGATCGCCTGGTCGCGAACACCCAGACCGAGGCGACCGAATTGCTCGCGATGTACGGTGCCGCCGCCGACCGTATCGACGTGGTGACCCCTGGTGCCGATCTCGACTGTTACACACCGGGTTCCGCCGCGGCCGCCCGCGCGGAGCTCGGCCTCGACCCCGACGAGATGATCGTGACGTTCGTCGGGCGCATCCAACCGCTGAAGGCCCCCGACCTCCTCGTCGCCGCGGTCGCGCCGCTCATCGGTGAGTCCGCCGCGACCGGGCGGAGGCTGCGGGTGCTCATCGTCGGCGGGCCGTCGGGGTCGGGGCTGCAACGGCCCACCGCGCTGATGGATCAGGTCGCCGAACTCGGGATCGCCGATTCGGTCACCTTCCTGCCGCCCCAGCCGGCGAACCGTCTGGTGCAGGTCTACCGGGCGTCGGATGTGGTTGCCGTGCCCAGTCATTCGGAGAGTTTCGGACTGGTCGCGATCGAGGCGCAGGCCTGCGGGACGCCCGTCATCGCCGCGAATGTGGGTGGCCTCGGGGTGGCGGTCGACGACGGCCGGACGGGAGTGCTGGTCAACGGGCATCGGGTCGGGGACTGGACGAATGCGCTGGAAAAGCTTCTCGCGCAACCCGATCGACTCGTCGAGCTCGGACAGCACGCCCGCGCCCACGCCGAGCAGTTCTCCTGGGAACACACGGTCGATCAGCTTCTCGAGAGTTACGGCCGGGCGATGCGGTCGTTCGCCGCGCACCAGCGCCCGGCATCGCCCGAGGTGTCCGCTACGGCCGCGGCCTCGGCGCGCCTCCGACGCCGCTGGGGTCGTCGGCGCAACCGGGTCACCGTCTGACGCTGCGCCGAAATCGCCCGCTGCGCAAGGGGTTCCCGATACCACCGACGAGAGGATGCCGTGAGTCGCAACGAGGTCGTCGACCTGCTGGAGAAGACGCTGGGCGAGAACGAGATCGCCTTCGCGCGCAAGAGCGGCGGCGGGGCCGACGTCGATCACGTGGTCGTCGAGCTGCCCGGCGAACGCAAACTCAAGACCACCGTGCTGCTGACGGCGAGCGAGCACGGCGTCCGGGTGGAGGCCTTCGTGTGCCGCCGGCCCGATGAGAACCACGCCGGCGTGTACAAGTACCTGTTGAAGCGCAACCGCCGGCTGTATGGCGTCGCCTACACCATCGACAACACCGGTGACATCTACCTCGTGGGCCGGATCTCCGCCGACGGGTTGAGTTCCGGCGAGGTCGACCGGATCCTGGGGCAGGTCCTCGAGGCCGCGGACGGGGATTTCAACACCCTGCTCGAACTCGGGTTCCTGACCTCGATCCAGCGGGAGTGGGCGTGGCGGGTGTCGCGCGGCGAATCGCTGCGCAACCTGCTCGCCTTCGAGCACCTCATCGACAAGGAGTCCCTGCCGGAGGCGGGGAAGCCGCTCGAAGGTCGCTACGTACCGGGTGAGTCGGTCGTCGACGGTGCGCAGAGCGTCACCGAGGATCCGTCGACCGCCGAATCGGACGAATCGTAGACTCTCTCGAGAGAGGTCCACGTCACACCGTGTCAACGTGCGTTGATACGATGCGGTCGAGAAATTCCCCAATGGAGGTGTCATGAGCTTCACGAGTCCGTTCCCCGACGTCGAGATCCCGGACGTGAGTGTGTTCGAGTTCCTGTTCGGCGCGGTGGCCGAGGAGGACCTCGCCCGTACCGCGCTGGTGGACCCGAAGTCGGGGGCGACGACCACCTATGCGCAGCTGATCTCGCAGGTCGAGGCGGCGGCGGGCGCGTTGGCGTCGCGGGGTGTCGGCGTCGGCGACGTGGTGGGCATCCTGTCGCCCAACATCCCGGCGTTCGCGACGGTGTTCCACGGGATTCTGCGGGCCGGCGGCACCGCGACGACGATCAACGCACTCTTCACCGGACCCGAGATCGCCAAGCAGCTGCGGGATTCCGGCGCCAAGATGCTGGTGACCATCTCGCCGATGCTGGAGCAGGCCAAGGCCGCCGCCGACGAGGTCGGGCTGGCGGATGCCGACCTGATCGTCCTCGACGGCGAGGGCCAGGACGCCTCCGGACACCCGAACGCGGCGGACCTCCTGGGCGCCGGACTGGCCGCACCGGAGGTGTCGTTCGATCCGGCCACGCACGTCGCGGTCCTGCCGTATTCATCGGGCACGACCGGGAATCCGAAGGGCGTCGCGCTCTCGCATCGCAATCTGGTCGCCAATGTCGCGCAGATCCGACCGTTGCAGGGCATGGGCGCCGACGATGTGGTGATCGCGGTGCTGCCGTTCTTCCACATCTACGGCATGACGGTGCTGCTGAACGCGGCGCTGTACAACCGGGCGTCGCTGGTCGTGATGCCGCGGTTCGACCTCGTCGAGTTCCTCGAGAACATCCAGAACCACAAGGTCACCATGGCCTACATCGCACCGCCGGTGGCCGTGGCACTCGCCAAGCACCCGATCATCGACAACTACGACCTGTCCTCGCTGCACACGATGATGTCGGGCGCGGCGCCGCTGGACGACGAGCTGGGCCAGGCCGTCGCCAAACGTCTCGACCTGCACATGCTGCAGGGCTACGGCATGAGTGAGCTGTCGCCGGTGAGTCACATCATCCCGGCCGACACACCCGGCCTGCTGGGTCAGCAGGACCCCCCGCTGTCCTCGACCGGGTGGGCGGTGCCGAACTCCGAGAACAAGATCGTCGACCCCGCATCGGGGGCGGAGATCGAGCTGCCGAGCGAGGGACTGTCCGAGCCGGGCGAGCTGTGGGTCAAGGGGCCGAACGTGATGCTGGGCTACCTCAACAACGATCAGGCGACCGCCGACACCATCGACGCCGACGGCTACCTGCACACCGGCGACATGGCGCAGGTCGATCCGACCGGCTGCGTCTACATCGTCGACCGGCTCAAGGAGCTCATCAAGTACAAGGGCTACCAGGTGCCGCCCGCCGAGCTCGAGGCGCTGCTGCTCACCAACGACAAGATCGCCGACGCCGCGGTCATCGGCGTGATCGAGGCGGAATCGGGCGAGGAGATCCCGAAGGCGTTCGTGGTCCGCCAGCCCGATGCGGAGATCACCGCCGACGAGGTCATCGAGTTCGTCGCGTCGAAGGTTGCCCCGCACAAGAAGGTCCGGGCCGTCGAGTTCATCGAGACGATCCCCAAGTCGGCCTCGGGCAAGATCCTGCGCAAGGACCTCCGCAAGTAGTCTCTGCGTCTGACATCCGTATGACGTTGTGCCCGGCAACCGGGCACAACGTCATACGGATTTCTTGTGCGTCAGGGGATTTCGTGGGGCGGGATGTCGTCGTAGTGCGCTGCGTGCGCTCCCGTGCGCTTGTGCCACCAGTAGGTGAGGGCCCATAGGACGACGCCGAGGAGGAGCAGCCAGCCGGCGATGACGTACTGCTCGGGATCGCGCCCGGTGATCGGCAACGTCAGGTACCCGCACGTGACCGCACCCAGGACCGCGATCGGCGTGTAGGTGCGGAAGTGCTTGTGTCCCACCTTGTCCTTGCGCAGCACCAGGACCGAGACGTTGACGACGGTGAACACCGCGAGCAGCAGCAGTGCGGTGGTGCCGCCGAGCAGTCCGACGATGGAACCCTTCGGGTCGGCGCTGACGTAGACCAGTAGGCACAGCGCGATGACGGTGGTGAACACGATCGCGGCGAACGGGGTACGGCGTCCGGGATGGACGTAGGCCAGGAACTTGGGCAGGACCCCCTGCTTGGCCATGCCGTACAGCAGCCGGCTGGCCATCATCATGTTGATCAGGGCCGTGTTGGCCACCGCGAACATCGAGATCCACGGCAACAGCTCGGTCATCGGGAAGTCCGGGGCGGCGGTCTGCACGACGTCGACGAGCGGCGTCTCGCTCTCGGCGAGCACCCCCACGGGCACGATCGCGACCGCGAGGATCGCGATGAGCACGTACACCACCGCGGTGATCCCCAGACCACTGAGCATGACCTTGGGGAAGATCCTGGTCGGTTCTTTGCACTCCTCGGCCATGTTGACCGAATCCTCGAATCCGACCAGTGCGAAGAACGCCAGCGCCGTCGCCGCCGACACCGCGATGAGGATGTTCCTCTCCTCCGGCGATTCGAAAACCACCACCGCATCCCAGTGATCGGCGTTGCCACCGAACACGAAGAACAAGGCGATGAAGATGACCAGCAGGAGACCCGTCAGCTCGACAAGGGTCAGGACCACGTTGGTGCCCACACCTTCGGCGACGCCGCGGAAGTTGATGAACATGACCAGCAGCAGGAAGCCGATCGCGATGAACAGCAGAGCGGGGCGCGTCGCATCCGGGGACTCGCCGCCGTTGATGCCGGTCAGCATGTTCACCGCGAACGCGCGCGACGCGGTGGTCGCCGAGGTGATACCCGAGCACATGACGGTGAACAGCACGATGAACGTGATGAAGTGGACCCCGAAAGCCTTGTGTACGTACAGCGCAGCGCCGGCGGCCTGGGGATACTTCGTCACCAGTTCCAGATAGGAGAACGCCGTCAGCGTCGCGACCGCGAAGGCGATCAGGAACGGAAGCCACGCCGCGCCGCCGACCTCGCCGGCGACCTGTCCGGTGAGGGCATAGACGCCGGTGCCCAGGATGTCGCCGATGATGAACAGCAACAACAGCTTCCAGCCCAAGACGCGTTTGAGCTCGGGCTGCTTCTCCGCATTCTGGCCGGCCGAACCGGCGTCTGTACTGGCTGTCATGCGCTAACGCTAGACCCGCCCATGGCCGTTCGCGCGGCGAATCGACCGGTTCATTACCATTTCGTCGTCGCCAGGTGCGCGCCGGGGTCCGGCCGGGGGTTCCGGCGCCGGTGAGGAGAGGGTGCGCACCGACTGTGGAAAACTATCGGCCATGAGCAACGGCACCCTGATCCTGATGCGGCACGGCGAGAGCGAATGGAATGCGTCCAACCAGTTCACCGGCTGGGTCGATGTGGCGCTCACCGACAAGGGCAGGGCCGAGGCCGAACGCGGGGGCGAGCTCCTCGTCGAGCACGACCTGCTGCCCGACGTCGTCTACACGTCGCTGCTGCGCCGCGCGATCACGACCGCGCACATCGCCCTCGACCGGGCCGACCGGCTCTGGATCCCGGTGATCCGCGACTGGCGCCTCAACGAGCGCCACTACGGCGCGCTGCAGGGCCTGAACAAGGCCGAGACCAAGGAGAAGTTCGGCGACGAGCAGTTCATGCTGTGGCGTCGCAGTTACGACACCCCGCCGCCGGCGATCGAACCCGATGCCGAATACAGCCAGGTGGGCGACGCGCGGTACGCCGATCTCCCCGAGGTGCCGCTGACCGAGTGCCTCAAGGACGTCGTCGAGCGGTTCATCCCGTACTACCTCGAGACGATCGTCGCCGACGTCCGGGCGGGGAAGAACGTGCTGCTCGCGGCGCACGGCAACTCGCTGCGCGCGCTCGTCAAGCACCTCGACGGCATCTCCGACGACGACATCGCCGGACTCAACATCCCCACCGGCAACCCGCTTCGTTACGACCTCGACGACGACCTGAAACCGCTCAACCCGGGTGGTACCTACCTGGACCCCGAGGCGGCAGCCGCGGGTGCCGCCGCGGTGGCCGCCCAGGGGCAGAAGTAGCCGACGGGGTCCGTTCGGACATCCAGACGTGACACGTTTCGCCATGGCGTCGACGGTGTGGCGCGCGCTACATTAGACGGCATGGCGGACATGGGCACCCTGCGAATCGAGCACTCACCTGCCCAGGAGCGGTACGAGGCGATCCTCGTCGCCGATTCCCAGGGCGACGACGAGATCGTCGGTTATCTCGACTACGTCTCCGAGCCCTACCAGGTGGTCATCACGCACACCGTGATCCGCGAGCAGTTCAGTGGTCACGGGTACGCGGGCCAATTGGTCCAGGCGGTCCTCGAGGACATCCGGCGCGGCGGCAAGCAGGTCGTGCCGGTCTGCTCCTACGTGCAGCGCTTCATCGAACGTCACCCCGAGTTCGCGGACATGGCGGTTCCGGTTCCGCAATGACCGGTCCGGACACGGCCGCCCCGGTACCGGGGAAGCGCGCCGCCGCGTCGGCAGGGACTCCGGCCAACTCCGCGTGAACAACTGTCGAACACCTTCGTCAGATGTGCGTTCGGTGTTGGTCGAGCCGTAAGCTGCCCCTGTGACCGCCGCAATCTTCGCCGCGACGATCGCGTTCGTACTCGCGCTCTGCCTCGGTGTCGTGATCGGTCGACGCACCCGGGACCGGGACCGGTCTCGAGGGTTCGCGTTCCTCGATCGCATCCCGCGTCGTTCCGCATCCACCGCCGCCGAATTCGTTCCCGAGGCGACCCTCGGTCCCCGTGAGGTGCCGGCCTCGGCCGAGGTCCGTGACTCCGACGTGCAGGCGACCACCGACGACGGCCGGATGACCAAGGCCGGTCTGTTGAGCATGGTCGTGCGCAACACCGAGACCGCCATCGCCGTGGTCGACGAGTTCCGCGACGTCGTGCTGTACAACCAGCGGGCCGTCGAACTCGGGCTCGTACGCGAGATGCTGCTGGCCGACCCGGTGTGGGAGGCCGTGAAGGAAGTGCTCGACACCGGCGTCGAACGGCGCTTCGAGTTCAGCCCGCCGATGTCGAGTCTCGGCTTCGTCTCGACCGGACGGACGCCCCGGCCCAGTGTCGAGCACGTGCGCTGTCACGCGCGGATCGTCGCGCAGGGCGAGGAACGCTATGTCGTCGCGTACGGACTCGACGACACCGAACACAAACGCGTGGAGGCCACCCGGCGAGACTTCGTCGCCAACGTCTCGCACGAGCTCAAGACCCCCGTCGGCGCGATCGGGCTGCTCGCCGAGGCGTTGCTCGAGTCGGCCGACGACACCGATTCGGTGCAGCACTTCGGTCGCCGCGTCGTCGGCGAGACCAAGCGCATGGGCAACATGGTGAGCGAGTTGCTGGCGTTGTCCCGACTCCAGGACGGCGTCACACCGGAGTTCACCTGCATCGACGTAGACTCGCTCATCGACGACGCGCTGACCGCGGCGACGCTCGCCGCCGAGGCGGCGGCCATCGAACTGCGCGCCGACGGTCCGATCGGCGTCATCATCCGCGGCGACCGTCCGCTGCTGCTCACCGCACTGAACAACCTCATCTCGAACGCCATCTCGTACTCGGCGTCGGACACCGTGGTCTCGATCAGCCGCCGCGTGATCAAGATCGACGGGCGGCCGATGGTCGCCATCGCGGTGACCGACCGGGGGATCGGGATCGAGCCGGAGGATCAGCAGCGGGTCTTCGAGCGGTTCTTCCGGGTCGACAAGGCCCGGTCCCGGATGACCGGCGGCACCGGACTCGGACTGGCCATCGTCAAGCACGTGGCCGCCAATCACGGCGGGACCATCAACCTGTGGAGCAAACCCGGCACCGGCTCGACCTTCACGCTGTGCATCCCGGAGGACCTGTCCGACGCCGGCTGGCCGCCGGCCGCCCAGCAGGCGCTGTCGGATCCCGATGCGCCGCCCCGCGCACTTCCCTCCGCGGAGGGTGACGACCCATCTGCCCGACCCACCGAAGGAAACAAGAGTTGACCCACGTTCTGATCGTCGAGGACGAGGAATCGCTGGCGGATCCGCTGGCCTTCCTGCTGCGCAAAGAGGGCTTCGAGGCCAGCGTCATCACCGATGGCGCCCAGGCGTTGCCGACCTTCGATCGCGTCAGCCCCGACATCGTCCTCCTCGACCTCATGCTGCCCGGGATGTCCGGAACCGAGATCTGCAAGGCCCTGCGCACCCGGTCGAACGTCCCGGTGATCATGGTGACCGCGCGCGACAGTGAGATCGACAAGGTCGTCGGCCTCGAACTCGGCGCGGACGACTATGTGACGAAGCCGTATTCGGCGCGCGAGCTGATCGCCCGCATCCGCGCGGTGCTGCGACGCGGCGGGGAGGTGCCCGACGACGGTCTGGAGATCGGGATCCTGGAGGCCGGGCCGGTCCGGATGGACGTCGAGCGACACACCGTGTCGGTCAACGGAACGTCGATCACCCTGCCGCTCAAGGAGTTCGACCTCCTCGAGTATCTGTTGCGCAACTCCGGCCGCGTCCTGACCCGGGGTCAGCTCATCGACCGGGTGTGGGGCGTCGACTACGTCGGCGACACCAAGACACTCGACGTACACGTCAAGCGCCTGCGCTCGAAGATCGAGCCCGACCCGGCGAATCCGAAGCACCTCATCACCGTCCGCGGCCTCGGGTACAAGCTCGAGGCGTGAGCCGGCCGGGCCGCGGCGCCCCGGGGGGGCTACTCCGGGGGCTGCAGCTCGTATTTGACGTCGGTCTCGCGGCGCTCGGTCGCGGCCTGCGTCGCCGGGTGGATCGCGATGAGCCCCAGCCCGTTCCGGCGCCGGCAGGCCGCTGCCAGCGCCGCATAGGCGGCCTCGCCGAGCAGCGCGGTGAGCTCGGGTGCGTACGACTCCCACACCTGCTTGGCCCCGATGTGGACGTCGGGGGAACCCGAGCAGTACCACTTCAGATCGTGGCCACCCTCGCCCCAGCCACGCCGGTCGAATTCGGTGATCGTCGTCTGGAGCACCTGGGTGCCGTCGGGGCGTTCGATCCAGTCCTGCTCACGACGGATGGGCAGCTGCCAGCACACGTCGGGTTTGACCGTGAGCGGTTCGAGTCCCTTGCGCAGCGCCATCGAGTGCAGCGCGCATCCGACGCCGCCGGAGAAACCGGGTCGGTTCAGAAAGATGCACGCGCCCTTGTGGAGTCGCGTCTTCAGGGCGGGCTCGTCGTCGAGGTCGCTCTCCTCGAGGTACCCCTTCGGGCCGACCGGGTCCTTGCCGGAGCCCTTCTTGTAGAACTGCCAGTCCTCGGGCGTCAGCATCGCGACGCCGCGGGCGAGGGTCTTGCGATCGTCCTTGTCGGACAGATACGCGCCGTGACTGCAGCACCCGTCGGTCTCCCGGCCCGGGAGGATGCCCTGACATGCGGGTGTGCCGAACACACACGTCCAGTGCGAGAGCAGCCAGGTGAGATCGGCCCGGATGACGTGCTCGGGGTCGGCGGGATCGGCGAATTCGTACCATTCGCGCGGAAAGTCGAGTTCGACCTCCGGCGCGGGATCGATGCGAGGCGCGGACGGCGAAATGGCGGTCACCTTTACACGGTAGCCGGGATCGGGCGGTGCAGGCGGCTGCACTACCGTTGACCCGTGCGCTTAGGAGTCCTCGACGTGGGCAGCAACACAGTCCACCTCCTGGTGGTCGACGCCCATCGTGGCGGTCACCCCACCCCGATGAGTTCGACCAAGGCGGTCCTGCGCCTGGCCGAACAGATTGACGCCGACGGCCGGATGAGTGATCGCGCCGTCGCCAAGCTCATCGAGTCGATCGACGAGTTCACCCACATCGCCCGGACGTCCGGTTGCGAGCAGATGATGGCGTTCGCGACGTCGGCCGTGCGCGATGCGACGAACTCCGACGACCTGCTCGACGAGATCGAGCAGCGGACCGGGGTGCGCGTGCTCGTCCTGTCGGGGCGCGACGAGGCCCGGTTGACGTCGCTGGCGGTGCGCCGCTGGCGTGGCTGGAGCGCCGGCCGCATCCTCGCTCTCGACATCGGCGGCGGCTCCCTGGAGATGTCGAACGGCGTCGACGAGGAACCCGACGTCGCGCTGTCACTGCCGCTGGGGGCCGGACGACTCACCCGCGAGTGGCTGCCCGACGATCCGCCGGACCGGCGGCGGGTCGGCGTGCTGCGCGACTGGCTCGACGCCGAACTCCGCGCACCGGCGGCCCAACTGCTCGCACCCGGTGCGCCGGATCTGTGCGTCGGCACGTCGAAGACCTTCCGGAGCCTGGCCCGGCTGACCGGCGCGGCGCCGTCGAGTGCCGGACCGCGGGTGCGCCGCGAACTGACGACGAGCGGGCTTCGCCAGCTCATCTCCTTCATCTCCCGCATGACCAAGGCCGATCGCGCCGAACTCGAGGGCGTCAGCTCGGACCGGGCGGGCCAGCTGGTCGCCGGGGCGCTGGTCGCCGAGGCGGCGATGCGCGCGTTGCAAGTCGATACACTGGAAATCTGTCCGTGGGCACTCCGGGAAGGTGTGATCCTGCGCCGACTCGACGCGGAGCAGGCCGACGCGCTGGAGCCGACACCGGTGCAGGGCGTTCGCGAGGGCGTCGGCTGACACCCTGGTAGACCCGGACCCAAACGTTCGAGAACGAGGACGGAGAGCCACTACATGCCGAAGGATTCGGAGCCCGAATCCCGACCCATCTCGGTGTCGGAACTTCTCGCCCGCTCGCAGGGGTCCCAGGGGGACTCGCCGGCACGTACCCGTGACGGCCGCGGCCGCCGACGCGCCGGCCGGGACGGATCGTTCTCGGTGTCCGAGCTGACCGGCGAGATCCCGAAGGTCGCAGACGCGGGAGAGGGTTCCGCGGCGCCCGCGGCCCGGCCCGAGCCGGCTGCCCGGCCCGAACCCGCAACCCGGCCCGAACCCGCAACCCGGCCCGAGCCGGCTGCCCCACCAGCGAGCACCGCGCCTGCAAAGACGGCGGCCCCGGAGACGGCGGCCCCGGAGAAGGCAGCTCCGGAGAAGACTGCTGCGGAGAACGGTGCCCCGGAGCGGGACACGACCCCGCGGAACCGTCCGGCCGCGGCCGCCGCGCCGTTCCCGCGTTCGACGAACCCGGTCCCGCGCCGCCCGGCCGACGATCAGCCCGTCGTCGACCGGCCGCGCGCCGACCAGCAGCACCAGGCACGGCCGGGTAACCGCACCGCCAGCGGGATGCCCGGTTACGGCCAGGGAGCCGTCCCGCCGATGTCGACGCGCGACTTCAGCTCCGAGGCGGTGGCACGTCGCCTCGGGCAGACGCCGCCGCGAGATTCCGCTCCCGTCGACCAGGAGTCGGCGAACGCCGTCACCGGCATCATCCCGGTGGTGGGTGAGAACGGGTCGGATCTTTCGGTCGTCGACTCCGACGACGTGGTCACCTACGACCTGACCGAGGTCGATGCGGGAACCGACGGCCCCCGCGAGCGCGGCGACGGCGGGTTCTCCGAGGTCATGGACTTCGACGCCTATCGCAACTTCGCCGACGTGGAGAGTGGGAACGACGGGCCGGGGGGCAAGGGCCGGTCCGGGGGCCCGGCCCGCAAGATCGGGGCGTCGAAGAAGACGGGGCCGTCGGGTGTCGTCGGGTTCGCGCGAAAGCTCTTCGGCGGCAAGAACCGGGACCGGAACGACCCCGATCGCCACACCGACGACCACCCGGACGCACACACCGACGGCGACGAGTCGACGCACGACTGGGCAGCCACCGCGGCCGCCGCCGCGACCGCGGGTGGGACGACGGCGGCGATCGCCGCGGCGCACCCCGAGACCCATGACGCCGACGGTCGGTGGACCGGCTCGGACGAGACCGAGAGTCTCCAGACCGCAGGCCGCCCCACCGACGACCACCCGACCGAGGCCATCGAACCGATCGAGTCCACTTCCGAGGGCGACGAGGACCGGGTCGACCTGGTGAAGGAGCGCGAGCCGGAGGATCCCGCCGAGCCCGAGGGCCCGGCGGAGTTCGATGCCCTGAACGACACCACGGACATCGACGAGACCTCCGATGACGACGCCGATCCCGACTCGGCAGCCGCCACGGCGGAGCACGCCGGCCAGGACGTCGTGCATTCGGCCGCGGACGCGGAGTCCGCCGAGCGGACCGGCACCGTCGACACACCGGCACCGGACGGTCGGGCGACCGACGACGCCGAGGAGTCGCCGGTGAAGGCCTGGCTGGTGTTGTTCGGACAGGCGATCGTCGGCCTCGCGGTCGGCGTCGGCCTGTTCTGGGGTTTCACCGAACTGTGGCGATGGAATCCGTACTTCGCGCTGGTGCTCGCGGTCCTGGTGATCTTCGGCATCGTGACGCTGTCGCATGTGGTCCGGCGCACCAAGGACCTGCCGACGACGCTGCTCGCGCTCGGCGTGGGTCTGCTGGTCACCATCGGGCCGCTGGTGTTGTTGGCCGCGTGAGCCGGTGTGAACCGATGAACCCGTCGGGAGCGGAGCGAAGCGGGCGGACCGGATGAGACCCGACCTCCCGCGTCCGTCCGCCGAGATCCCGATCGGTCTGTCGACGGCGTCGGTCTATCCCCAGAACACCGAGGCGGCCTTCGCCTACGCCGCCGAACTGGGCTTCGACGGCGTCGAGTTGATGGTGTGGGGTGACGCTCTGAGCCAGGACATCCGGCGGGTCGAGTACCTGTCGGACCACTACCAGGTTCCGGTGCTGTCGATCCACGCCCCGTGTCTGCTCATCACCCAGCGGGTGTGGGGACGCGACCCGGTCGTGAAGCTGGCCCGTGCGGTGGAGGCGGCCGAGGATCTCGGTGCGTCGACCGTCGTCGTGCATCCGCCGTTCCGGTGGCAGCGTGGCTACGTCGCCGCCTTCGACGATCTCGTCGACGAACTCGAGGCGGACAGCGGGGTCGCGGTCGCCGTTGAGAACATGTTCCCCATGCGCGCCGACCGGCTGTTCGGCGCAGGGGAGCCCTCGGTCCGGCGACTCAGCAAGCGCGGCGGTGGTCCCGGTCTGGCGGCATCGGCGTTCGGCAAGTCGATCGATCCGACCGATGACGGCTACGCGCACTACACGCTCGATCTCTCGCACACCGCGACCGCCGGCGTCGACGCCCTCGCTCTTCTCGACCGGATGGGCTCGCGCCTCAACCACCTGCATCTCGCCGACGGCAACGGTGCCGCCACCGACGAGCACCTGATCCCCGGTGACGGGGCGCAGCCTTGCGCCGAGGTGTGCCGGCGCATCGCGGCGAGCGACTTCGCCGGGGCGGTTGTGCTCGAGGTCACCACGGGGAGCGCGCGCACCAAACCCGAGCGCAGCGCGCTGCTGGCCCGTTCGCTAGATTTTGCGCGGCGGCATCTCAAACGGGAGCTGCACCCCGAGCCCACCGGCCAGTTGAGCAGCTGATTCGTCGGGGGACGGGTCTCCTCGACGAAGGCGGGACGATGACCAGCAAGATCACCCAGGTGCAGGAGCTGACCGAGGTCGACCGTGGCGGTCCGGACTCGATCACCCTGCGGGCGCACATCGACGAGACGTTCACGATCGGCCCCAAGGTGCACGGCGGCACGCTGCAGATGGTGGTCGCGAAGGCGGCCCGGACCGCGCTGACCGCGCTCACGCCGGACGGCGACCGGCTCGCCGAGTCGGCGGCCGCGATGATCCCGGTGGCGATCTCCAGCGACTACCTCACCGCTCCCGATGCCGCGGACGTCGACCTGGTGATCAGTGTGCGCAAGCGCGGACGCACCGTCACGGTCCTGTCGGTCGACGCCGTGCAACTCGGTCGGACCGTGGTGTCCTCGTCGGTGACGATGGCGCGTCCCGACAGCGGCCGGCCGCACCACTCCGGCCCCACGGTCCTCGACTCCGTGCCCGTGGAACCGTCGTCGACCGGCATCCCGCTCGACGGTTCGCCCATCGCCGAGGTCAACCACCTCGGCGCCGCCATCGACCTGGTCCTCGACTCGGAGACGTTCCCCGTCGTCCGCGGCGAGACCGGCGAGCCGCTCGTCCGCGGGTGGATTCGGCCGAAGGGCGTCGAACCCGACGAGTACTTCACGGTCCTGGTCGGAGACATCTCGCCCCCGGTCGTCATGAACCTGGCGCTGTTCGGGTGGGCGCCCACGGTGCAGCTGACCACCTACGTCCGGCGCCATCCCGCGCCCGGCTGGCTGCGTTTCGCCGCGACGAGTTCCGAGGTCGGCCCCGGGATGTTCGAGGAGGACCACCTCGTGGTGGACTCGACCGGGACCGTCGTCGCACAGTCCCGTCAGCTCGCCCTCATCCCCGCAGGAAGGTAGACATCCGTGTCCGAACGCATCGCCATCATCGGCGGAGGCAAGATCGGTGAGGCACTGCTCGCCGGTCTGATCGGTGCAGGCACCCCCACCAAGGACCTCGTCGTCGCCGAGCGGGTGGAGAGCCGCGCCGCCGAGATCGCCGAGGAGTACGGCGTGCTGGTCACCGACGTCAAGAGCGCGGCCGAGTCGGCGCAGTATGTGTTCCTGGCGATCAAGCCCGACGACGTCGACTCGATCCTGCGCATCCTCGCCTCGGCGGAGGACAATGCGGAATCCGAGCGAGTGACCGTGACCCTGGTGGCCGGCCTGCCCCTGTCGCGCTACGAGAGCGCGCTGCAGGCCGGGTCGCCCGTCATCCGGGTCATGCCCAACACCCCGATGCTCGTCAACGAGGCGATGTCGGCGGTCTCGGCCGGCCGGTACGTCGGCGACGAACAGCTGCAGGCGGTGGTCAAGATTCTGCAGACGGTCGGCCGGGTGACGGTTGTGCCGGAGAAGCAGATGGACGCGGTCACCGCGGTGTCCGGTTCCGGTCCGGCCTACGTTTTCCTGCTCGCCGAGGCGATGATCGACGCCGGCGTCGGCTTGGGGCTCACCCGTGCCCAGGCCTCGGAGATGGCGGTGCAGACCATTCGCGGCGCGGGCATCCTGCTGAGCGACTCGGGGCTGTCCGCGGTCGACCTGCGTGCGGCCGTCACCTCGCCCGGCGGAACCACCGCCGAGGCGATCCGGGAGTTCGAGGCCAACGGTCTGCGGCACGCGGTCTACCAGGCGACTCGTGCCTGCGCGGCCGCCAGCGCCCGCGGCGGACGTCGAGTGGAAGTCGAGGGTTTGGCGCAGGGACACGCCGTCACCGACACCCCATGAATTGTGGTCGAACGGCCGACAAACCCCAGCATGTTGGGGTCGAGTCACAGGAATCTCAGAAATACCGGTCTCTCACGTCGCTTTTTTCACATCTGCCACGCTAAGCTTCTTTAAGCACGTGCGTGTCTGATGTCCGCAGGAGGGGAAGCCTGCGGCCGCGACGCGTGCACCGGAGGTATGAGTGATCCATGGCACCTGCAGACACTCCTGGTGACAGGACAGGCGCAGTGAGCAACGCGGCTTCGGCGTCGCAGTTCCTCACCGTCGCCGAGGTTGCATCGTTGATGCGCGTTTCGAAGATGACCGTCTACCGTCTCGTCCACAACGGCGAACTGCCCGCGGTTCGGGTCGGACGCTCGTTCCGTGTGCACGCGAAAGCGGTCCACGACTACCTGGAGACGTCGTACTTCGACGCCGGCTGATCCGGCTTTCGCACCACGCCTGAACAGCAGTTTCTTCGAAAGGTCTCCGTGACCGGCCCACGCCGGTCACGGGGCCTTTTGCGTGTGGGCGTCCCCCGCCGCCGCTCGTCGCCCATCGCGATTTCCCGATCCGGCGTGCCGCCCGGTAGGCTCGGTGGTCGCGTACCTGGATGCGCCGGTGAGTCCTACGTGACGCACCGCCGCTCGTCGCTTCGCTCCCGGCGCCGTACCCGGCTGAAGTGCTGACCAGGGCCGAACAAGTACATCAGTGTCAATCGTGAGGAAGCGCCCCGATGGGTTCAGTGATCAAGAAGCGCCGCAAGCGCATGTCGAAGAAGAAGCACCGTAAGTTGCTGCGTCGGACCCGGGTGCAGCGTCGCAAACTCGGTAAATAGGCTTTTCTTCGGCATCAGGACCCGCTACGGCGGGTCCTTTTGTCGTCCCGGGCCTCCTCGGTGCGCCGGAACGCCCGACTGGCGATAGCCTCGGGGCATGGCCGAATCCACCTCCGCACCGCCCAGGGTGGTCCTGGTCACCGGGGCGTCGACCTTCCTCGGCGGCTACCTGGTGGCCCGTCTCGCGGCCAATCCGGACATCGAGAAGGTGCTCGCCGTGGACTCGCGGGTGCCGCGCAAGGATCTCCTCCGCCGGATGGGGCGAGCGGAGTTCCTCCGGGTGGACATCCGGCGTCCCACGATCGCGAAGGCGCTCGCCGCCTATGACGTGGACACGGTCGTCCACGCCGCGACGTCGATCGCCGACACCGCCCCGCACTCCGCTGCGATCAAGGAGTTCAACCTCGTCGGGGCGATGCAGGTGTGCGCGGCCTGCCAGCGCACACCATCGGTGAAGCGTCTCGTGCTGCGTTCCACCGCCATGGTGTACGGCGCGGGCAGCCGCGATCCGTCGCACTTCGCCGAGGAGACGCGCGCTCCCCGGGAGCCGAAGCGGGGATACGGTCGAGATCTACTCGACGTCGAGGGTTACGTCCGCGGTCTCGGCCGTCGTCGTCAGGACATCGACATCACCATCGTCCGCCCGCAGGCCATGTTGGGTCCGCGCATCACCACCCGGATGAGTTCGTACCTCTCCCTGCCGGTCGTGCCGACGGTGATCGGATTCCAGCCGCGACTGCAGTTCCTGCACGAGGAGGATGCGCTCGCGGCGATGGAGCACGTCACCCTCGCCGGGAAGGTCGGCACCTACAACATCTCGGGCGAGGGCGTGGTGACGCTCACGCAGGCGATCCGACGCGTCGGGCACATCGAACTGCCTGTTCCGAGCAGTCTGCTGGCGCCGATCGCGGGGGTGTTCCAGGACCTGCGGTCGGCGAAGCTGCGGTCGTCGCAGACGGAGTTCCTCACCTACGGCCGGGTGCTCGACACGACCCGCATGCGGACCGAACTCGGCTTCGTCCCGCGGTACACGACGCTGGAGACGTTGGACGACTTCATCGAACGCAGCGGGGTGACGCCGGTGATCGGGTCCGATTCGTGGAGATCGTTCGAGCGACGGGTCGTGTCGGCCGCCCACCAGTTGCAGTGAAATTCAGGGTCATGATGGCGGCGAAGTCGCCGTGAGCATGCGCAACGTGGGTGCAACCTCTAGGCTTGGACGCCAGACCCACATCGCGCCCAGCGCTCCTACGCCGCGACTCGTTCGCCTCGGCGGTCCGAGTGCCGGCAGCAACCCGAGCCCAGACCCGGCCCGGATTTCGAACCCAGGACTCAGCTAGGGGTGAGCACTTTGGCAGGTGGCGGAGCGACAGATGCACGTACCGCGAAAGTCATTCAGCTCTACACATCGCCGACGGGTCCCGATGCCCGGGGTGTCCGGGAGTCGGGTCGCCGACGCCATCCGAGTCAGCAGGTCGGTCGTGAACGATCGAAAAGCGCGGCGGCGCAACGGGGATCGACGCTCGGACACCCCAACACCGATGGGTTCGGACGCGCGCCCGCGCAGGTGACCCCGATCAGCGACGAGATCACCCTTCCCGACGAGGTGCTGGGCGTCGAACATCGCGGTCCGTCGAAATCGAGTCCGCTGTTCAGCCTGGGCGGTCTGCGCGGCGCGGTCGCCGACACCCTCACCTCGACCGCCGGGTTCATCCGGGAACGGATGGCGGGGGAGTACGAGGTCGACGAGTTCGGATTCGATCCCCACTTCACCGAGTCGGTGTGGTTCCCGGCGATCCGGCAGGTCTACGAGAAGTGGTTCCGCGTCGAGGTCACCGGTGTGGAGAACCTGCCGCGCGAGGGTGGGGCGCTCCTGGTCGCCAACCACGCGGGCACGATCCCGGTCGACGCCGTGATCACCTCCCTGGCCGTGCGCGACAACCATCCGGAGGGCCGGTACCTGCGGGTCCTGGCCGCCGACATGGCCTTCGACACGCCGGGCGTCAGTGAGGTCGCGCGGCGGATCGGTGCGACGCTGGCGTGCAACTCCGACGCCGACCGTCTCCTGCGCGCGGGTGAGCTGACCGCGGTCTGGCCCGAGGGGTACAAGGGCATCGGCAAGCTGTACAAGGACCGCTACAAGCTCCAGCGGTTCGGCCGCGGCGGATTCGTGACGACCGCGCTGCGCAATGCTGCGCCGATCATCCCGGTGTCGATCGTCGGCTCCGAGGAGATCTACCCGATGCTCGCCGACCTCAAGCCGCTCGCCAAGATCCTCGGCCTGCCGTACTTCCCGGTGACCCCGCTGTTCCCGTGGCTCGGGCCGCTGGGCATGGTGCCGTTGCCGTCGAAGTGGCACATCCACTTCGGCCGGCCCATCGAGACCGGCTCCTACGACGAGGCGTCCGCCGACGACCCGATGGTGGTCTTCGATCTCACCGACCACGTGCGCGAAGAGATCCAGCAGACCCTCTTCCGGATGCTGAGCCGGCGCGGAAGCGTCTACTTCGGCTGAGCTCGGTGTCGCGCGGGGGCGTGGCGCGCGTTCGACGCCCGTTCCGGTCCGTCAGCTGATACTCATGGAGCATGCGTGCAGTCGTGTGCCGGCAGGGCGAGCTGACGGTCGAGGAGATCCCCACCCCGGAGCCCGGCAAGGGTCAGGTACTGCTCCGCGTTCTCCGCGCGGGCATCTGTGGTTCGGACCTGCACGCCCGGGTCCATGCCGATGCCACGGCGCAGGTGTCCGCCGAGGTCGGCTACGACGCATTCATGCGATCCGGGCAGTCGGTGGTCATGGGACACGAGTTCGCCGGCGAGGTGGTCTCCTACGGGCCCGGTTGCCGTAAACGCTGGTCTCCCGGGACCCCGGTGGTGTCGGTCCCGATGATCCGGCACGGCGCCGACGCCCACCTGACCGGACTGTCGGAGTCCGCGCCGGGCGGGTACGCCCAGTTCGTCCTGGTGTCGGAGGACATGACCTTCGAGATCCCGGAGAACCTGCCCGCCGAGCATGCTGCGCTGACCGAGCCGATGGCCGTCGCCCATCACGCGGTCCGACGCGGGGAGGTGGGACGCCGGGATGTCGCGGTCGTCGTGGGTTGCGGCCCGATCGGGCTGGCCGTCATCACGATGCTGAAGGCCGACGGAGTTCGCACGGTCATCGCGAGCGACCCGTCACCCGGCCGCCGGGTGCTGGCTCATCGCGTGGGGGCCGACATCGTCGTCGACCCGACGGTGTCGTCGCCGTTCGAGCGATGTGCCGAGGTCGGCAAGTACATCACTCGCGCCCAGGATCTGCTGGGCGCGGCGTTCGATGCCATGCGGACCCTGCGGCGGATTCCGCTGGCGCCATGGTCCTCGGTCTTCCGCATGGCCGACCGGCTGGGTGCCACGCCGAAGGGCCCTGTCGTCTTCGAATGTGTGGGGACGCCCGGGATGATCGAGCACGTCGTGTCCGAGGCGCCGTTCCGGTCGCGGATCGTCGTGGTCGGGGTGTGCATGGAACCCGACACCTTCCGCCCGGCGATGGCACTCAACAAGGAACACGAGTTGCGGTTCGTGTTCGCCTACGACCCCGCCGAGTTCCACGACACGCTGCACATGATGGCCGACGGCAAGGTCGACGTCGCACCGCTGATCACCGCGACGGTCGGTCTCGACGGCGTGGGAGCGGCATTCGATGCCCTCGGCGGCGCCGAACACCACGCCAAGGTCCTCATCGACCCGATGAGTGAGGTGGACTCGCTGTAGGACCGGGGCGACACGGTGCGGTGGCCGAATCTAGTTGTCACAGTGGGTTGTTTACCGTGCGTCGAAGTCCGTCGACGGTGCGGCCCTGCCCGCTGGTTGAGCCGGCCCCGAGCCGCTAGGCGAGTCGCCCACCCCCGCTGGTTGAGCCGGCGCCCCCCTCCGCTGGTTGAGCCGGCAACGAGCCGCTAGGCGAGTCGCCGTGTCGAAACCACCTGGCGACCCGACGATCTCAGCCACCACCGACCCGGACGGCACCATACCGCAACGCCCAGCGCACATTTCGTCTACGACGATGTCATCTGCTGTGGAGACTCATCCAGGTTTTGTCGGTGGTCGGGTTTAGATTGGTTGGTAACAGCTCACCCAGCTCGGGGCGGGTGACGAAACCGGCGTCGAGGGGCGTTGTGCGGGTGTGGACCGATCTACCGGGCGAGTTCGTCGCCGGGGTCGATCCTGCCCACGCCGCCGAGACCGACATGGTCATGTTGATGGCCGGCCTCGACGCCACCCGACGCGGCGAGTCCTATCTCACCTGGCACCGCTATCAGACGATCGCGGCGATGACCGACCGCCTGATCACCACCAGCGCGTCCGGGTTCGTGATGGACGGCCACGCCGACTGCGTCGCCCGCATCGCCCGCCAAGCCGGGGTGTCGCGCCGGCACGCCGAAACCCTGATCGACGAGGCCATCGCACTGCGGGATCGGCTCCCCGAGGTTGCGGACACGTTGCGTGACGGGGTCCTGTCGCAGTGGCAGATCCGGTTGGTCATCTCCCGCACCGAGCTGATCCCCGCCGATGACCCGATCACCCCCGCGTTGGATGCCGAGATCGCCGATACTGTGCGCCGCCGTAAGGGTGTGTGGGATCGGGCGCGGTTGCGGGACATGGTCGACCGCCTGGTCTTCCGCCACGACCCCGATGCGGTGCGGCAACGCCGCAAAGACGCGATGGATCAGCGTGGGGTGTGGACCCACGAACTGCCCGACGGCACCGCCGAACTCACCGCGGTGATGTCGGCGGAGAACGTGCGGATCTCGGCCAAAGCCGTCGCCATCCTCGCCGACTCGGTCTGTCAGCGGGATGGCCGCACCCAGGGGATACGACGATCCGATGCGATGTTCGCGCTGTTGACCCGCACCAGCTTCGACTGCCAGTGCGACGATGAACAGCCGTGCACCGCCGACATCCCGGACCCGCAAAGCGTCCTCGACGCGGTCCGCGCCGAGGTCGTGATCCATGTCGTCACCGATGCCTCCACCCTGGCCGGAGCACCCGGGGTCGGGTTCCTCGACGAACACGGCATCATCAGCGACGAACACGTCCGTGACCTCGCCGCCCGCCCGGACGCCACCCTCACCCCGGTCACCCCCGCCCGCACCCAACCCACCTACGTCGCCGGCAGCAACAATGATGACCAGCGGCGGACCGCGCAACGCCCGGCACCAGCCGAGGACACCCGCGCCGACAGCGAGAATCATTCCACCGCAACCCACTTCGGCGACTCGGCCGATGCCACCGCGCTATCGGTCGCAGTGGTCTACCCGGCAACCCATCCCGGCAACGGGTACCGGCCCACCACGTCGTGTGCTGATTTCGTACGCGTCCGGGACGGATATTGCACCGAACCCGGCTGCACCCGTTCAGCGTTCGCGTGCGATCTCGACCACGTCACCGAGTACGACCACACCGACCCCGCCCGCGGTGGAGCGACGTCGAGTGAGAACCTCAACGCCAAATGCCGTCCCGGTCACCTGTTCAAAACCCACGGGGACTGGGTCGATGTGCAGTACCGCGACGACGACGGCCGTCTGGTCACCGAGTACGAGACCCCCGAAGGGGTCACCCTGCCCGGCGACGCCGAAACGCTGGAAGACACCTTCCCCAACCTGCGGCGGATCCGGTTCGAACAAGCCGCCCAAGCCCCACCCACACCACGCGTCATCGCCGCCGACAATCCGGAGCGCACGCACAGCCGACTGGACGCCAAACTGGCCCGCCGGCGACAAGAACGCGCCCGAAACAAGCGAGCCCGCGAAGAACTCGACCGCCTCGGCCCACCGCCCTTCTGATCCGGGGAGTTAGGGCCGGCAGCGTCGCAGGAACGATCAGCGCTGCCGGAGGAACCGCGCCGCGGCCGCGGCCCCACCGCCCGCGGCGCCGAGCACGATTGCGGTGCCGGCGCCGTACTTGGCGGCCTTGCGCGCGGTACGGAAGTCGTACATCTCCCAGCCGCGGACCTTGGCGACGTCGCGCAGGTCGGTGTCGGGGTTGATCGCCACCGCGCGGCCGACGAGCGACAGCATCGGTACGTCGTTATGTGAATCCGAGTACGCCGTACAGCGTTTCAGGTTGAGCCCCTCGCGGATCGCGAGCGCGCGCACCGCATGGGCCTTACCGGGGCCGTGCAGGATGTCGCCGACGAGCCGCCCGGTGAAGACCCCGTCGACGCTCTCGGCGACGGTGCCCAGCGCACCGGTCAACCCCAGCCGGTCGGCGATGGTCTGCGCGAGTTCGACGGGTGTCGCGGTCACCAGCCAGACCTGCTGTCCGGCATCGAGGTGACGCTGTGCCAACGCCCGCGTACCCGGCCAGATCTTGTCCGCGATGTAGTCGTCGAAGATCTCCTCGCCGAGCTCGACGAGTTCGGAGGTCGGCTTGCCCGCGATGAACGACAACGCCTTCTCCCGGCCCTCCGCGACGTCGCGCGCATTCTCCTTGCCGGTGATCCGGAACTTCGCCTGCGTCCACGCGAAATCCATGATGTCGCCGTAGGTGAAGTACTTCCGCGCGGCGAGACCGCGAGCGAAGTGCACGATCGACGCGCCCTGGACCAGGGTGTTGTCGACGTCGAAGAAGGCGGCGGCGGTGAGGTCGCGGCGGGGTTCGCCCGGGATCTCGGCCGTCGGGCGCGAACGCAGCGAGTCGACGGCGGCCTTCGCGCTCGCCTCACCGGCCAGCGTCTGGCGGAGTTCGTGCGCGGTCTGCCGGAAGCGGCCGGTCGCGGCGGTCGCCCGCTGGGAGATCCAGGTGGTGACCCGGTTGGTCTCGTCGTCGACGAGTTCGTGGAGTTCGGCGTCCTCGTCGAAGTCGTCGGTGAACTCCACGCTCGCGGCGTGGGCCTCCCAGTCGTCGCCCGTCGGGCCGTCGCCCTGCGTCGGATTCGGCGGGAGAAGTGCGGCGTCGTCGGGCGTCTCGTCGTCCTGCCGGTCTTCCGGGCCCGGGGTCTCGCCCACTGCCCACCTCCCACGCGTAGCGCCAGCACTGCTTGCCGGGTACAGCCTAGTGGTGCGCCTGGGAACCGGGCGACTGGTCTCCGGCGTTCGATCCCCACGCCCGGTGACGGACCGCACACCGTCGGCGGGGGAGGGTCACCCGGCTGATCCCGCGGGCGCTGCGCTGGGAGGATGGTCGGCATGACGGTGGAACTGTTGACCCGTGCGGGGTGCGCGGCGTGCGCGGCGGCCCGCTCCGAACTGACCCGTATCTGCGCCGACATGGGCGTGGGGTTCACCGAGGTCGACGTCGACGAGGCGGCCGAAGGGGGTCGGCCGGACGTGCGCGCCGAGTTCGGCGACCGGCTCCCGGTGGTCCTCCTCGACGGTGACGAGCACAGCTACTGGGAGGTCGACGAACCGCGTCTGCGGGCGGATCTCGCGGCGCGGCGGTGATCGGCGCCCACGTTCGACGAGACGCCTAACACAGCACGGCCGATCCCGAGGGGCCGTGTGAACAGATTCACAGGGAAGCTATATCCTCCCTTGGTCGGGAAGAGTCGGGTCCCGGTGTCTGGTGACGCCGGCAGATGTGTGGGAGTGCGAGTGGGCGCGGAGAGTGCGAAGTCGGCCGACGCCGACCCTCCTGCGTCCGCCGTCCCTCCGGTCGACGACCCCGCCACCGACATCCCCGGTCCCACGGTCGCCCGGTTGGCCACCTACCTGCACGTACTGCGCTCGTTCAGTCGTCGGGGCATCCTGCTGGCGTCGAGCGGCGAGCTCGCGACGGCAGCCGGGGTCAACCCGGCCATCCTGCGCAAGGACCTCTCCTACGTCGGCGCCAACGGCGTGCGCGGCGTCGGATACGACGTCGGCAGGCTGACCGCCCGGATCTCGATGACGCTGCACACCGACAGCATCCACACCGTCGCGCTCGCGGGCGCCGGCTCGCTCGGCCGTGCGCTGCTGTCGCACGCCGGCTTCGGACGCGGCTTCCGGGTCGCCGCGATGTTCGACGCCGATCCGGCCCTGACCGGCGCGGTTCTCGAGCCGGGCGGCCCGCGGGTCGCCCCGCTGACCGACATCGCCGCCGTCTGCGCACAGGTGGTCCCGGCCGTCGAGATCGCGGTGATCGCCACCGCCGACGACGACGCCCGACGCGTCTTCGATGCATTCGTGGCCGCGGGTGTCCGGCAGGTGCTCAACGTCACGCCCGTGTCGCTTCCGGCGGAGTCGGATGTTGTCGTCAGACAAGTTGATCTAGCCTTGGAACTACAGGTGTTGGCTTTCCAGGCCTCTCGCGGGCCGCGCGACGACGTCAAGGAGGCGCGCGAGGCGAAGCCGACGCGGGGGCACCGGGGAAGTGCCGGACACCAGGGAAATGTGATGGGTGAAGAAACGGTGACAGCGTGAGTGTTCTGTTGTTCGGGGTATCGCACCGCAGTGCTCCCGTCGAGGTGCTCGAGCGGTTGGCGGTCTCCGACCACGACCGCCCCAAACTGATCGACGAACTGCTCTCCTCGCGGGCGATCTCCGAAGCCATGCTCGTGTCCACGTGCAACCGCGTGGAGATCTATGCCGTCGTCGACGCCTTCCACCCGGCACTCGAGGCCGTCGGCTCGGTCCTCGGCGACCACTCCGGCATGACCGTCAACGAGATGACCCGCCACGCCTACGTTCGTTACTCCGAGGCCGCCGTCGAGCATCTGTTCACCGTCGCGGCGGGCCTCGACTCGCTCGTCGTCGGCGAGCAGCAGATCCTCGGTCAGATCCGCAACGCCTACCTCAGCGCCGACGCCAACGACTCCGCCGGACGAGTGCTGCACGAGCTGGCGCAGCAGGCGCTGCGGGTCGGCAAGCGCGTGCACACCGAGACCGGGATCGACCGCGCGGGTGCCTCCGTGGTCTCCGTCGCGCTGCACCGTGCCAAGTCGCTGCTCACCGATCCCGCGACGGGCGCGCACCGCCTGCGCCGCGCGGTGGTCGTCGGTGCCGGCGCCATGGGCGGTCTGGCGACCGCGCAGCTGGCCCGTGAGGGCGTGACCGAGATGGTCGTCGTCAACCGGACCGTCGACAAGGCCGACCACCTCGCGGGCAACATCGCCGCCAACCACGGCATCAGCGTCCGCGGCGTCGGGCTCGACGACCTGCCGGAGGCGATGGCCACGGCCGACGTCGTCGTCACGTGTACGGGCGCGATCGGCGCGGTCGTCGGCGTCGGGTCGGTGCACTCGGCGCTCGCGGCCCGTACCGGGGACGCAGCACCGCTCGTCATCTGCGACCTCGGGCTCCCGCGCAACGTCGACCCCGCCGCGGCCCGCCTGCCCGGCGTGCACATCGTCGACATCGAGGGACTGCGCGGCGACTCCGAGACCCAAGCCGCCGAGAATGACACCCTCGCCGCCCGGTCGATTGTCGCCGCCGAGCTCGCCGACTACCTCACGCACCAGCGTCAGGCCGAGGTCACCCCGACCGTCGCGGCCCTGCGCCAGCGCGCGGCCGACGTCGTCGAGGCCGAGATCCTGCGCCTCGAGACCCGCCTGCCCGACCTCGAGGGCGCACAGCGCGACGAGGTCGCCAAGACCGTCCGCCGCGTCGTCGACAAGCTGCTGCACGCACCGACCGTGCGCGTCAAGCAGCTCGCCTCGACCCCCAACGGGGATCACTACGCCGAGGCGCTGCGTGAGCTGTTCGAACTCAAACCCGGTGCAGCCGAAGCGGTTTCGGCTCCCGACCATCTCGGTGGCCTGCCTTCGGGTGAGGCGGCCGGCGATCTGGGTGACCGATGAGCGAACCCTCCACCGCGCCGATCCGGATCGGTACGCGGGGCTCGCTGCTGGCCCGGACCCAGTCGCAGACCATCGCCGACGCCCTGACCGCCGCCGGACATCCCGCCGAACTGGTCATCATCAAGACCGCCGGTGACGCCTCGGCGGCCCCCGTCACCGAGATCGGCGTCGGGGTGTTCACCACGGCGATCCGCGTCGCGCTGCGGAACAACGAGGTCGACGTCGCGGTGCACTCGTACAAGGACCTCCCGACCGCCCCCGAGAACGACCTCACGATCGCGGCCATCCCGCCGCGCGTCGATCCCCGGGATGCGCTGGTCGCACGCGACGGAATGGTGCTCGGCGAACTGCCGCCCGGCTCGGTGATCGGTACCTCGGCCCCGCGGCGGGCCGCGCAGCTTAGAGCACTGGGTCTCGGTTTGGAAATCCGCCCCCTACGAGGCAACCTAGACTCTCGGTTGGGCAAAGTCGCCAGCGGCGAACTCGACGCAGTCGTGGTCGCCCGCGCCGGACTCGTGCGGATCGGACGGACCGACGTGGTCTCCGAGGCGCTCGAACCGGTGGTCATGCTGCCGGCGCCGGCGCAGGGTGCACTCGCTGTGGAGTGCCGCTCAGACGATGCCGAACTGGTGAGAATTCTCGCCGAGTTGGACGACCAGTCCACCCGCGCGGCCATCGAGGCCGAACGGGCGGTACTCGCGGCTCTCGAAGCCGGATGTACCGCACCGGTCGGTGCGATCGCCGAGGTGGTCGAGTCGATCGACGAGGACGGGCGCATCTTCGCCGAACTGTCGTTGCGTGCGGCGGTGGCGGCCGAGGACGGGTCGGACGTGATCCGCGCTTCGGTGGTGGGTCCGGTCGATCGTGCCGTTCAGCTGGGCAAGGACCTCGCCGCCGAACTGCTGGAGCTGGGAGCGGGCGACCTCGTCAACTCTCCCTAGCAGAGAACGAACTGCAGCCCTCGCCGAGAGGGCAGGAGAGTGCGAACCCATGAGCCGTACGAAGAAGGCAAATCCCGGACGGATCCTGTTCGTGGGGTCGGGTCCAGGGGACCCAGACCTGCTCACCGTGCGGGCACGCACCGTGATCACCAACGCGACCACCGCCTACATCGATCCCGATGTACCCGCGCCGGTGGTGTCGCTGATCGGCAGTGCGCATCGCGACGAACCCGCCGCCGATACTCGCCGATCCGCCAAGAAGGCCGATAAGCCCGCTGACGACGCCGCGTCGACGCCCGCCGCATCGGCCGACGATTCGCAGGCCGTCGGTGACGAGGCCGGCGCGGCCGATGCCGGGCAGGCCGACGAGGAGTCGGTGGTCCGACCGGCGCTCGGCGATCCGGCCGAGGTCGCCAAGACCCTCGTGGCCGCGGCCCGCAACGGCGACGACGTCGTGCGCGTGGTCGCCGGCGATCCGCTGACCACCGATTCGGTCCTCGCCGAGGTCAACGCCGTCGCCCGTACGACCGTCACCTTCGAGGTGCTGCCGGGCCTGCCCGCCGCATCCGTGGTCCCGAGCTACGCCGGCATGCCGCTCGGTTCCACCCACACCGAGGCCGACGTGCGCGGCGAGGTCGACTGGGCCGCGCTGGCCGCCGCCCCCGGCCCGCTGGTGCTGCACGCGACATCGGGCCACCTGGCCGAGACCGCCAGCGCGCTCACCGAGCACGGCATGGCCCCCCAGACCCCGGCCGCCATCACCATCAACGGCACCACCTGTGCGCAGCGCACCATCGAGGCCACGCTCGCGACGCTCAACGAGCAGGGCAACGCGCTCACCGGTCCGCTGATCGTCACGGTCGGCAAGGTCGTGGGTGCGCGCGGCAAGCTGTCGTGGTGGGAGTCGCGCGCCCTGTACGGCTGGACCGTCCTGGTGCCGCGGACGAAGGACCAGGCCGGCGACATGAGCGAACGCCTCGTCAGCCACGGTGCGATGCCCAAGGAGGTGCCGACCATCGCGGTCGAGCCGCCGCGGAGCCCCGCGCAGATGGAACGCGCCGTCAAGGGTCTTGTCGACGGGCGGTACCAGTGGGTGGTGTTCACCTCCACCAACGCGGTGCGCGCGGTGTGGGAGAAGTTCGCCGAGTTCGGGCTGGACGCCCGGGCGTTCTCCGGCGTCAAGATCGCCTGCGTCGGTGAGGCCACCGCCGAGAAGGTGCGCTCCTTCGGCATCAACCCCGAACTCGTGCCGTCGGGTGAGCAGAGCTCGCTCGGTCTCCTCGAGGACTTCCCGCCCTACGACGACGTCTTCGACCCGGTGAACCGAGTTCTGTTGCCGCGCGCCGACATCGCGACCGAGACACTGTCCGAGGGACTGCGCGACCGCGGCTGGGAGATCGACGACGTCACCGCGTACCGCACCGTGCGCGCCGCGCCGCCGCCCGCCGAGACCCGCGAGATGATCAAGACCGGTGGTTTCGACGCGGTCTGCTTCACCTCCAGCTCGACCGTGCGCAATCTCGTGGGCATCGCCGGAAAGCCGCACGCGCGCACCATCGTCGCGTGCATCGGACCCAAGACCGCCGAGACCGCAACGGAATTCGGGCTCCGGGTGGATGTTCAGCCGGAGAACGCATCGGTGCTCGAACTCGTCGACGCGCTCGCCGAGCACGCCGCCCGACTTCGGGCCGAGGGCGCACTTCCGCCCCCGCGCAAGAAGTCTCGCCGCTCGCGTTCCTGAGCTGCTCCTGCTCCCTGAGGCGCCGCCCTGAGGTGCGAGGAGCGCAGCGACGAGCCTCGAAGGGTGCGAGGAGCGAAAGCCGAGGCTCCTGCTCCCTGAGGTGCGAGGAGCGATAGCGACGAGCCTCGAAGGGCCCGTGAGACGAAGGAGACCCATGCCACCCGTGATCCGGCCCCGACGACTGCGCACCACCCCGGCCATGCGCCGGCTGGTCGCCGAGACCTCGCTGGAGCCGCGACATCTGGTGCTGCCGATGTTCGTCGCCGACGGCATCGACGACCCGGCTCCGATCTCGTCGATGCCGGGCGTCGTGCAGCACACGATGGATTCGCTGCGGACCGCCGCGGCCGAGGCCGTCGACGCCGGTGTCGGCGGGCTCATGCTGTTCGGGGTGCCGCGCTCCGAGGACAAGGACGCCACCGGGTCGGGTGCGGATGCCGACGACGGAATCCTCAACCGGGCTCTGCGCACCCTCGGTGACGATCTCGGGGACGCCACGGTCCTGATGGCCGACACATGCCTCGACGAGTTCACCGATCACGGGCACTGCGGCGTCGTCGACGGTCGGGGTCGCGTCGACAACGACGAGACCCTCGCACGCTACGTGTCGATGTCCCTGGCCCAGGCGCGGGCGGGTGCGCATCTGCTCGGGCCGAGCGGGATGATGGACGGCCAGGTCGCCACGATCCGGGCCGCCCTCGACGCGGCGGGCTTCACCGACACCGGGATCCTGGCCTACGCCGCGAAGTACGCCTCCGCGTTCTACGGCCCGTTCCGCGAGGCGGTCGGCTCGTCGTTGCAGGGCGACCGGCGCACGTACCAGCAGGACGCGGCCAACCGGGTCGAGGCGCTGCGCGAGGTCCGGCTCGACCTCGAGGAGGGCGCCGACATCGTGATGGTGAAGCCGGCGATGAGTTACCTCGACATCGTGCGCGACGTCGCCGACATGAGTGACGTGCCGGTCGCGGCCTACCAGATCAGCGGTGAGTACTCGATGATCTCCGCCGCCGCCGAACGCGGGTGGATCGATCGCGACGCGGCGATCCTGGAATCGCTGACCGCCATCCGACGGGCCGGTGCGTCGATTGTCCTGACCTACTGGGCGGTCGAGGTGGCGCAGCGCCTGTCCTGACCTGAGCGTGTGGGGCTCGTCGTGCTGCCCGTTCACTAGGAGCCTGCTGAATTAGGGTCCAGCCTGGGTTGAGGTTCCTGCTGCGGGGATGTGTCGGTTCCGGGGTGTGGTCGTGGTGATCGATCTAGGTGGGGCGGCGGTGCCGCGGTTCAGGCGGTGGCCA
>NZ_JAFFZF010000013.1:0-112339 GCF_016924115.1 Gordonia sp. BP-119 | reverse complement strand
GGGGAGGCGGCGGTGGCGGTGGCATCGGCGGCGTGGGCGGAATAGCGACGCCGCTGGGTGCTTCGCGGCCGACCGTCCCGACGAACTTCACCCTCGGCGAACCCGCGCTCGGCGCATCGACGACCGCCAGGCCTGTGACGGCGCCTGCCGCGATGCCGATGGGTGGCGCACCGATGGGCGGTGCCCCGATGGGTGCCGCCGGCGCGCGGGGCGCGGGCGCTGCGGACGACCAGCACTCGGTACCCGACTATCTGGTCACCGAGGACAACGGCCGTCGCGTGGTCGGTGAGTCGCCTGAGGTCGCGCCAGCGGTCATCGGCCATGAGGAAGCCGCAGAACCCGATCCCAGCCCGGACATCGAACTGCGACTGGGCGTGCCCGGTCCGAAACGAAACGAGGAAGTATGAGCAACTCGCAACTCCGCGTCGAACCCGCCGAACTGGTCTCGGCGGCAAGCGACCTCGACCGGATCGCCGATCGCCTGGAGCACGCGCTCACCGCCGCCGGTCGGGCGTTGCCCGTGGCCGCGCAGGGTCGCGATGAGGTCTCGACCGCAGCTGCCGAGAGTTTCACGACGGTAGCCGAGAAGTTCGAAACGGACACGGCGACGGGAGTTCTGGAGATGCGGAAGATCGCCGCCGTACTCCGCGCGCAGGCCGCCGGCTTCATCGAGGGTGATGCCGAGGCGTCGGACGCCTTCCGCGTGGCGTTGTAGGAGAGCGCGAACCCCCTGCATAGCAACATCATTCCGCTCGCACATCCACAACCCGCCGGCATCGAAGGGAGGCGCTCGTGATCGGCTTCACCGGAGTCAACTGGGACACCCGCCCGACCGAACAGCTCGCCGCCGACCTCGGCGCCGGTCCCGGGCCCGCGCCGCTGGCGGAAGCTGGCCTGGCCTGGGCCGCTCTCGCCGCGGAGGTCGGGGAAGCCGGTGTCGAGTACGCCGCCGTGCTGGCACGCCTGGGGGCACATTGGCAGTCCGCCCACACCAGTGCGGCTTTCGAGAAGCTGACCCGGCTGGCCCCGTGGTTCGCCGAAGTCGCGACCGAGGCGGCCGAGAATGCCACACGCGCCGAAGCCCAGGCCGCGGCGATCACGGTCGCGCGGTTGAACATGCCCGACCTCGCCGAGGTCGACGTCGTCGAGAAACTGCACGAGATCGCAACCACCGCCACCGCGGTCGCACCGATCATCGCCGGTGCGGCCGCCCATGCCGAGCGTGCGGTCGCGCACCAGCGAATGCGGGCTGCCCGTGTGATGCAGACGTACGAGAATGCCACCGAACCTGTTGCCGCGCCGTGGGAATCGGCGAAACCCGCACCGGGGCTCGTGTCCGGTGACGCGCTCGCCGCCGAGCGGGCGGCGGCGGCCCGCGCGGCCGCCGCGCCACCTCCGACCCCGGCGCCGGCCGCGCCTCTGGGTGCGGCGATGCCCGCGGGCATCGGGGGAGTGTTCCTGCCGCCGCCCGAGAAGCTGAAGTACGCACCGACGATCGTCGCGAGCGGACCATCGCAGGTCCCCGCCACGACGTCCGGCGGCGCTCCGGGGGCGTCGGCCCCCGGCACCGGCCCCGGCGTACCGCCGCCGGTGGCCCCGGGTGTCGCCACGGCGGACCGCGGTTCGGTCGTCCGCACCGTCGGCGCCGACGCCGCCGAACTGGACTCGTCCGACCCTCCGCCCTCGGTGGCGACCGAATCCACGGAACAGACGACCTGGGCCGAGCTGGCCACGTCGGATCGTCCTGCTGCGCATTATGTCTCGGCGCCAGACGGGCACGGAATGCCCGACGTCGATCCGCGCTACCTGTCGGAGACGCTGATGCTCGGCAACCCGGGTGAACGCCGATGATGCCGATCGTGCACGACGCCGGGATGACGTTCGATGCCGCAGTCCTGTGCCGGCTCGGCGAACGTTTCGGAGTCCAGACCTGGCCGGTCGTCCTCGACCTCGGGAACGTTGCCGCGGAGTCCGACACCGGGAATGACTCCGCCAACGTCACCCAAGCCGACCCCGACGCGGTGATCGCGGCGCTCGAACTCGTCGAGCACGGTGAGCCCACACCGTGGGCGTCGACGGTGCTACGGGTGCTGGCGCAACCGCAGCGTGAGATCGAGATCCGCTCCTACACTGACGACGTGGTTCGCCGAATCTGTGTGGCGCGCAACGGCCACGACCACGTACTCGTGACGCGGACGGGCCGTCGCGTCGACGTCACGGTCGTCGATGTCGCCGACGTCGAGGCCCTCGCCGCGGTCGTGCGGGCGCAGTTCGACGCTCTCGAATCCGCCGCGGAGCCGGCGGAATTCACGGCCTTCGCGGCTCCGTCCGACGAGGTCGTCGACCGGCTCGGCCGTTGTCGGGCCGGCACCGAGACGACCGACGCCCTGCACGCGCTCGGCGCCGCACCGGCCGATGCCGTCGTCGTCTCGGCAGGGTTCGCGTCGTGCCGGACCCGCACCGAGGTCGTCGCCTCGATGAACGAGGACGGACGATTCGCTCAATCTTCTGGAGCTGTCGCGATTTTCGACACCGAACGGGGTCGAATCGTGTCCAGTCCCAGCAAGTCCCCGGACGGTCGGGTGTGGACCACCTTCTCGCCGGGAACGGGTCATCGAATCGCACAGGCGGTCAGCCTGTTGATAGAGACCCTGCCCGACGGGAAATGGATGCCATGATCCGCATCGGGGGATTCCGCGGAACAGACCGCCGCGGGAATCAACTGTCAGGGGTATCTGTGTCACGGATACCAACGGGGGCATCGCCGAACGGTGCCGTTACACAGGAGGAGCACTCATGCTGAACTTGCCCGGAGCAGGCGGCGGCGCCGGCGTCACCGTGAACGTCGCGGACGGACAGGCCACCGCAGCCAAGGTCGGCAGTCTCGTCGAGGACATGAAGGCCGTCATCAACCAGATCGCCCAGCACGCCGGAAACGCCACACCCACGTGGCAGGGCTCGGCCGGTGTCGCGTTCGACGGCACGCACACCGACTGGAACAAGGCCGCGCTGACCATGAACCAGCTGCTGGAGCAGATCAAGACCCAGCTCACCAACGGCTTCGCCGGTTACGAGGACCAGGACGCGGCTGCCGCGCGCGGACTCAACACCAGCGTCTGACACCGGTCCGCATCCCGAACCTCACGTTCTGCGAAAGGAACCCACCATGAACGGCTCCATCAATTACGACTTCGCCGCTCTCGGCGATCTCAGCGGCGGCCTCCGGGCTGCCTTCACCCGGCTTGAGGACCTGAACTCGCAGCTCAAGGCGCAGGTCGCCGCCCTTGACGGGAACTGGAACTCCCAGCAGGCCAAGGCCGCCTACGTCGACGCGCAGGGTGCCTTCGATCGGATCTTCACCCAGTCCCGTGACTCGCTGACCGCGCTGGAGCAGGGTGTCAGCAACGCCAGCCGCGTCATGCAGGACACCGACGCAGCGATCGGAACGGGTTTCCGCGGTCTCGTCTGACCGCCGACCGATACGTAGCCCGACGTCAGGACGGGGACCCCACGGCCGTGCGCCGGGGTCCCCGTTCGCGTTCGGGCGCGCCGTCTGCCAACGCCCGCGGGAGTCCCGCTTCGTGCGATAGCGTCGACGTCTACAGACCTCGCGGCACCCGTGCCCCGAGGGCGCAGATCTCGACGAGGAGGTAAGCGGTGGCATCTGCCAATACCGTCGGAGGTGGTCGGGAGCAGTTCACCCGGAACTCCGGCTTCATCTTCGCCGCAATCGGTTCCGCAGTGGGCCTCGGCAACATCTGGCGCTTCCCGGGCGTCGCGTACGAGAGCGGCGGTGGCGCGTTCCTCATCCCGTATCTGGTCGCCCTGCTGACCGCGGGCATTCCCGTGCTGTTCCTCGACTACGCGGTCGGGCACCGCTTCCGCGGCACCGCACCACTGTCGTTCCGACGCATCAAGAAGCCGGTCGAGGCGCTGGGCTGGTTCCAGACCGGTCTGCTGTTCGTCATCGGCGTCTACTACGCGGCGGTCATCGCCTGGGCCGCCAGCTACTTCTTCTTCTCGTTCAACCAGAGCTGGGGCGACGACCCGGCGACCTTCTTCACCCAGGACTACCTCCAGGTCGGTGATCCGGGTGTCTCGACGACCGTCGTCGGCGGCGTCGCACTGCCCCTGGTCATCGTGTGGCTCGCGGTGCTGGCCGTCCTGGCGCTCGGTGTCGCCAACGGCATCGAGAAGGTCAACATCGTGTTCATCCCGTTGCTGTTCATCGGGTTCACCGGGCTGGTGATCCGGGCAATCACCCTGCCCGGCGCCGCCGACGGGCTCAACGCCCTCTTCACCCCGCAGTGGGCCGCGCTGAAGGACCTCGACGTGTGGATCGCGGCCTACAGCCAGATCTTCTTCTCGTTGTCGATCGCGTTCGGCATCATGATCGCGTATGCCTCGTTCCAGCGACGCCGGGCCAACATGACCAGCTCGGGTCTGGTCGTCGCGTTCGCCAACTCCTCGTTCGAGATCCTCGCCGGCATCGGCGTGTTCTCGGCGCTCGGCTTCCTGGCCTACCAGCAGCAGGTGGCCGTCTCGGATCTCGAGGGTCTGACCGGTCCGATCCTGTCCTTCGTCACGTTCCCGGCCGTCATCTCGGAGATGCCGGGCGCCGCGTTCTTCGGGGCGCTGTTCTTCGGCTCGCTCGTGATCGCGGGCTTCACCTCGCTCATCTCGCTGATGATCGGTGTGTCCGGTGCGCTCCAGGACAAATGGGGCATCAGCCGCACCAAGGCGGCGGTCGGCGTCTCCGGCATCTGTGGTCTGATCTCGATCGCCCTGTTCTCCACGACCTCGGGCCTGATCGCCCTCGACACGGTGGACATGTTCGCCAACAACGTCGGCGTCGTCGCGTCGGCGATCATGATGACGGTCATCCTCATCTGGGTGCTCCGCCGCGGAGACATGCTGCGCCAGCACCTGAACGCCGTCTCGACGTTCAAGGTCGGCAAGATCTGGCTGGCGCTCGTCGGGGTCGTGGCGCCGATCTTCCTCACGATCATGCTGGTGCAGAAGGTGTGGTCGGTCGTCGACGAGGGATACGAGGGATACCCGACGTGGTACCTCGGCGTCTTCGGCTGGGGCACGATCGCGCTGGTCGTCGTGGCTGCGGTGCTGCTCACCCTGCCGTCCTGGAAGGGCCGGGATCAACCGGACTTCCTACCGTGGCCACCGCTGGCCGACACCGGCCGCACCTCCGGCCCGTCCACGAAGGAGACCGTCCGATGAGCGGTATCGCCATCGTCATGCTCATCGTGTCGATCACCATCGTGTGGGGTGGGCTCGTCGCGAGCATCGTGTTCCTCCGTCGTCGGCCCGAGGTGGAGGACTTGGCGGAGGATCCGGACCTGGTCCGGGAGGACGCCGACCGCGCGGCCCGGCCCCACCCTTCGCGCGACACCTGAGGCTCGGAGCACCTGCCCCTCGGAACCGCCCGCTCGTTCGGTTAGCCTGGGTCGAACGCATTCGCGCCTGCATCGACGGGCGCCCGACGCGAACGACAAGGGGATCAAGTGACGACTGCTCAGGACGAGCTGAAGGCCGACAGCCGCAACGGAATCGACTACAAGGTGGCCGACCTGTCCCTCGCGGACTTCGGCCGCAAGGAGATCGAGCTCGCCGAGCACGAGATGCCCGGACTCATGGCGCTTCGACGCGAATACGCGGACGTGCTGCCGCTCAAGGGAGCTCGTATCTCCGGCTCGCTGCACATGACCGTGCAGACCGCGGTCCTCATCGAGACCCTCACCGCGCTCGGCGCCGAGGTGCGATGGGCGTCGTGCAACATCTTCTCCACCCAGGATCACGCGGCCGCGGCGATCGTCGTCGGGCCCAACGGCACGCCGGACGAGCCGAAGGGTGTGCCGGTCTTCGCCTGGAAGGGCGAGACCCTGGAGGAGTACTGGTGGGCGGCCGAGGAGATGCTGACCTGGCCCGGTGAACCGGCGAACATGATCCTCGACGACGGCGGGGACGCCACCATGCTGGTGCTCCGCGGTGCCGAGTTCGAGAAGGCCGGCGTGGTCCCGCCCGCGGAGGACGACCACCCCGCCGAGTACAAGGTGTTCCTCGAACTGCTGCGCAAGCGGTTCGAGACGGACAAGGGCAAGTGGACCGCGATCGCCGAGTCGGTCCAGGGCGTCACCGAGGAGACCACCACCGGTGTGCTGCGGCTGTACCAGTTCGCCGCCGCCGGCGACCTCGCGTTCCCGGCGATCAACGTCAACGACTCGGTCACCAAGTCGAAGTTCGACAACAAGTATGGGACCCGCCACTCGCTGATCGACGGCATCAACCGCGGCACCGATGTCCTCATCGGCGGCAAGAAGGTGCTGATCTGCGGCTACGGCGACGTCGGCAAGGGGTGCGCGGAATCGCTCGCCGGCCAGGGCGCCCGCGTCCAGGTCACCGAGATCGACCCGATCAACGCGCTGCAGGCGCTGATGGACGGCTTCGACGTCGTCACCGTCGAGGACGCGATCGGCAACGCCGACATCGTCATCACCTCGACCGGCAACCTGGGCATCATCACCCTCGAGCACATGCGGGCGATGAAGCACCAGGCGATCCTGGGCAACATCGGCCACTTCGACAACGAGATCGACATGGCCGGCCTCGAGCGGTCGGGTGCCAAGCGCATCACCGTCAAGCCGCAGGTCGACCAGTGGATCTTCGAGAACGGCAAGTCGATCATCGTGCTCTCCGAAGGCCGTCTGCTCAACCTCGGCAACGCGACCGGTCACCCCTCGTTCGTCATGAGCAACAGCTTCTCGAACCAGGTCATCGCGCAGATCGAACTGTGGACGAAGAACGACGAGTACGACAACGAGGTCTACCGCCTGCCCAAGCACCTCGACGAGAAGGTGGCCCGCATCCACGTGGAGGCGCTCGGCGGCAAGCTCACCAAGCTCACCAAGGAGCAGGCCGAGTACATCAACGTCGATGTCGAGGGGCCGTACAAGCCCGAGCACTACCGCTACTGATCGATCGGCAGAGAAAAGGAGCCCCACCTCGGTGGGGCTCCTTTTCTATGACCGGGGGTTCGAAAGCCGGGTTCCCGAAGTCAGGTTCCGATGTCGGGTTCGGCGTCGGGGCAGTAGATCCACGAACCCTCCTCCTTGAGGAAGCGCTCGTTCGACTTCTCCGATGCCGTTCTCTCCGTGCCCTTCTCGAGGTGGGACACGACCTCGGACTGGGCGACGTCGCCGTCGAAGACCGTGTCGAGGAAGCCGTCGAGAACGATGTCTCCGCCGTCGGCAGGGGGTACGCCGGTGATCCGGTCTCGGGACTGGGTGCACACCGCGGCGCGCATGCGCGCGACGTCGCGCTCGTTGCGGGCGGTGATGTAGGCGAGCAACGCCGCCCGGATCTCGGAAAGGGCGGTGTAGTCGGTCGATCCCGGCTCCGACCCGCTCTCACTCGGCGACGGGTCGTCGGAGGCGGAGGTCGGGCCCGACGTCGCGCTGGACGAACCGGCGACCACGGTGTCGTCCGACGACGATCTGGTCACCACCACCGTGAGCACCAGGGCGATCACCGCGACGACCGCGACGCCGCCGAGCGCCCAGGCGACGATCACCCCGGTGTTGCCGCGCGGCGGCGGGCCGGGCGGGCCCCCGAATCCGGGAGCCCCGGCCCCGGGGGGACCATACTGTCCCGGGGCGAACGGGGGACGGCCGTACGGGGCGGGCGGCGGCACCGGCCCCCGGTCGGGCGGAGGGCCGTATCCCCCCGGGCGATGCGGACCGGGCACTGGTTGCCGACCCGGGCCGTACTGCTGACCGGGACCCTGTTGACCGGGGCCCTGCCTGCCGGGACCCGGCGGGCCCGAACCCTGTGGACCCGGGCCCGGCCGGCCGGGGCCCGGCGGACCGTACGGCGGCGGCCCACCACCAGGTGGCGGTGGCTGATAGGTCATGAAATGCCCTTCACAATCGGTGGTCCCAGGCTATCGAAAGGGCGCCGCGAGGTCATCGGACGCGTCATTCGGTCGGTGCTGTCCGGTCGGTACGGAGCTCGTCGGCCAGGCCTGCGACATCCTCGCCGTCGAACAGGTGCCAGGGCGACATCCAGGCGTCCTCGGCGAGTTCGCGGTAGACGGCGTCGACCCGGCGCTGCAGGGCGTCGTCGCGTTCGTAGGCGTCCCGGGCTCGCGCCGCGTCCTGGTCGGCGCGCGATGCCGCACGCTGCATCGCGACCTCCGGTGACACCCCCAGCAGGACATGACGATCGGGGACCGGCATGTCGAATCGGCCGAACTCGAGGTCGACGACCCACCGCACCATCTCACCGCCGGCGCCCTGCTCCAGACGTGCGGCGTTGTAGGCGGCGTTGGACGCGACATAGCGGTCCAGGATCACGATGTCGTGGGCTTCGGTGGCGGCGTGGATGTCCCCGACCGCTCCGGCCCGGTCGAGCGCGAACAGCAGTGCCATCGCGTACACGCTGTCGCGTAGGTCACCGTGCGAACCGTGGAGCGCTTCGGCCGCGATGTCGGCGGTCGCCGACCGGCCGTAGCGGGGGAAGGTGAACGTCGCGACCCGGAGTCCGACCGCTGACCATCGGTCGATCAGACCGGTGACCAAGGTGTTCTTGCCGGCGCCGTCGAGTCCTTCCACGGCTATCAATTGACCCACGCCGGGGAGTCTAGGTGGTTAAACCAAACGGGTCAGAACGTCCGTCCCGGCGCGTCGATCACCACGGTTTCATCACGGTGATGTCACCATTGACAACATGAAACCCCGCATCCTCGTCGTCGACGACGACGCCGCACTCGCCGAGATGCTGACGATCGTGTTGCGCGGCGAGGGTTTCGAGCCCTTCGTGGTGGGCGACGGCACACAGGCTCTGACCGCGGTCCGGGAGATCCGTCCCGATCTGGTGCTTCTCGACCTCATGCTGCCCGGCATGAACGGCATCGACGTCTGCCGTGTGCTGCGTGCCGATTCGGGTGTGCCCATCGTGATGCTGACGGCGAAGTCCGACACCGTCGATGTGGTGCTGGGCCTGGAATCCGGCGCCGATGACTACATGGTCAAACCGTTCAAGCCGAAGGAGCTGGTCGCCCGGGTGCGTGCGCGCCTGCGCCGGACCGACGAGGAACCGGCCGAGCTGCTGTCGATCGGCCCGGTGGAGATCGATGTGCCCGCGCACAAGGTCACCCGCGACGGCGTGCCGATCTCGCTGACCCCGCTCGAGTTCGACCTGCTGGTCGCGCTCGCGCGCAAGCCCCGTCAGGTGTTCACCCGCGACGTCCTCCTCGAACAGGTGTGGGGATACCGGCATCCGGCGGACACTAGACTCGTCAACGTGCATGTCCAGCGGTTACGCGCGAAGGTCGAAACCGACCCGGAGAATCCCGAGGTCGTCCTGACGGTGAGGGGGGTCGGCTACAAGGCCGGCCCGCCGTGATCGGTCGATCTCGACGACGGGTCAACAGCACTCTCGGACGCTTCACCCGCACCGCCGGCGCTGTCGGACGTGCCTTCGGGCACATCTGGCGGCGCTCGCTGCAGTTGCGGGTCGTGGTGTCCACGTTGGTGCTGTCGGTCGTCGTTCTCCTCATTCTCGGCTTCGTCCTCGTCACCCAGATCACCGACCGGTTGCTCGACGTCAAGCTGGCGGCGGCGACCGAGGAGATCGATCGCGCCCGCATCTCGGTGGAGCGCGATCTGTCGAGCGGCGCGGGCAACATGTCCGTCCAGAACCGTTTGCGTCAGACGCGGTCCCTGCTCACCGACCGGGACGCCGACACCGGGCAGGCGTCGGGTGCCGTCGGTGCCTTCGACACCGTCCTGCTGGTACCGGGCGGCTCCGACAACGGGGTCGCGAGCGGCGTCGGGCCGACGGCCGAGGTGCCGTCGAACCTGCGGGACATGGTCCGCGGCGGTCAGGTGGCCTACCAGTACACCCAGGTCCCCGACGGGACGGGGGGTCGGGCGCCGGCGCTGATCGTCGGCAGTCCCACGAACGCCTCGGTGCCCGGCCTCGAGTTGTACCTGGTGTTCCCGTTGACCGCGGAACAGAACACGCTCGACCTCGTCCGCGGCACGCTGCTGACGGGCAGCATCGTGCTACTCGGTCTGCTGGCCGCGATCGCGTGGCTCGTGTCGCGTCAGGTCGTCATCCCGGTGCGGTCGGCGTCGCGGATCGCGGTGCGGTTCGCCGACGGCCGGCTGAAGGAGCGGATGCCGGTCCGCGGTGAGGACGACATGGCCCGGCTCGCGATGTCCTTCAACGACATGGCCGAGAGCCTGTCCAAGCAGATCACCCATCTCGAGGAGTTCGGCGGACTGCAGCGGCAGTTCACCTCCGACGTCAGCCACGAACTGCGCACGCCGCTGACCACCGTGCGGATGGCCTCCGACGTGCTCTACGAGGGCCGCGAGGATCTCGACCCGGTCCGCAAGCGGTCGGTGGAATTGCTGGACAAGGAACTCGACCGCTTCGAGACGTTGCTCAACGAGCTCCTGGAGATCTCGCGTCACGACGCCGGCATGGCCGAACTGGCCGCCGAGCGGATGGACATGGCCATCCCGATCGACGGTGCCCTGGCCACGGTCGGTCACCTCGCCGAGGAGACCGGCACCGAGCTCGTCCTCGATCTCCCGGCCGAACCCGTCCTGGCCGAGATCGATCCGCGTCGCGTCGAACGCATCCTGCGGAACCTGCTCGCCAACGCCATCGATCACGGCGAACGGAAACCGGTGACGCTCACCATGCGTTCGGATGGTGACGCGGTGGCCATCACCGTGCGCGATCAGGGCATCGGACTGCGGCCGGGGGAGGAGAAGCTGGTGTTCAACCGGTTCTGGCGATCCGACCCGTCGCGATTCCGGCGTTCGGGCGGTACCGGCCTCGGCCTGGCCATCAGCATCGAGGACGCCCGCCTGCACCAGGGGCGCCTCGAGGCGTGGGGTGAACCGGGCAAGGGCGCATGCTTCCGGTTGACGTTGCCGCTCGTGCGCGGGCACAAGGTCCTCGGTTCGCCGCTGCCCCTGAAATCGGTGGGCACCCTGCAGCGCACCTCCGCGCCCAGGACGGGTGGGCGCGCCGCGGGCCCGGGAGCGGGTGCCGAATGACGCGGTCATCCCGGTCCGGCCGCGCCGTCCTGGCGCTGGCGCTCGGTATCGCGGCGCTGCTGCTGGTCACCGCGTGCGGGGCGATCCCCAACGACTCGTCTCCCCAGCCGATCAAATCGTTCGAACGCGAGGGCGCGACCAACGCGGTCCCGGTGCCCCAGGCCGACATGGATCCCGAGGCCCTGGTGCGGGCCTTCCTCAAGTCCACCGTCGATCCCGACTCGGCGCATCGCTCGGCGCGCGCCTTCCTGACCTCGGTCGCCTCGCAGCAGTGGGACGACCGCGGCGACGCGCTGATCGTCGACGAGATCAACACCTTCGTCGACCAGCGCAACGAGGACTCGGTGCGGATGCGGCTCATCGGCGACAACGTCGGGACCCTCAAGTCCGACGGTCAGCTGCTGCCGGCCTCGGGACGGGTCGAGACCAGCATCAGCCTCACCCGCTCGGGAGACCAGTGGCGCATCGACGGGCCCCTGCCGAACGGCACGATGATCGACCGGGACCAGTTCGACAGCACCTACCGGCCGGTCTCGCTGTACTACAGCGACCGCACCGGGCGCCGGCTCGTCCCCGACCCGCGCTGGCTCTACGCGGGACAGGCGACCGACCCGACCGTGCTGGTGAACCGGTTGATCGCGGGACCCGCGTCGGACCTCGCGGCGGCAGTGGACAGCGGTTTCCCCAACGGAGCCGCACTGCGGGGTCCGGTCGTCGGCCTCGCCGGCGGCGGCGTACGTGTGGATCTCGACGGCATCGGGAGCGCCCCCGCGCGGGATCGCAACCTGCTGGCGGCGCAGATCATCTGGACGCTCGACGGCGCCGACATATCCGGGCCCTACGTCATCGACGCCGACGGCGCGCCGCTGGCCGCCGAACGCGCCTCCGGATGGCAGACCACCGACGTGCGGGCCTTCGATCCGAACTCTGTGCCCACCACCGATGTCGGGCTCAACATCGTCACGGGCGGCGCGTTGCGAGCGGTGACCGACACCGCGACCGTGCCGGTGCAGGGGCCGCTCGGGTCGGCGCGCGATCTGCGGTCGGCGACCATCTCCGACAACGGGGCGCGGGTGGCCGCGGTCCGGAGTCTGTCCGGACCCGAGCGCAGGCTCGAACTGGTGATCGGCGACTACGGCGGCGACGTCGGACCGATCGTCGGCGGGTCGTCGATCACCCGGCCGTCGTTCGGCTCCGACGAGAACACCGTGTGGGTCGTCGTCGACGGCAAACCGATCCAATGGCAACGCGACGACGACGGCACCGCCACCGTGCCCGTCGAGGCTTCGGCGATCCCTACGGTCGCGCGAGGCGCGATCACCGAGATGCAGGTGGCCCCGGACGGTGTGCGCACCGCACTGGTGGTCGGCGGACAGATCGTCTTCGCGGTGCTGTCGACCAACACCGAGGGCCAGGTCTCGCTGACCAGCCCGCGGATCGCGGCCTACAACATCGGCAACCGCGCGGTCTCGGTGGACTGGGCGTCGCCGACGACGCTGATGATCGCGCGCGAGGCACCCGAGTCGCCGGTCGTGCAACTGTCGATCGACGGCACCCCGGCGGTTGGCCTGCTGAGCGGCAACGTGTCACCGCCGGTGCGGGCGGTGGTCGCCAACGCCTCGACGATCTACGTGGGCGATCAGCGCGGTGTGCTGCGACTCGGCAGCAGCAACGGCCAACCCGACCAGTACTGGACCGAGGTCGAGCCGGCGATGATCGAGGGCGCGATCCCGGTCCTGCCCTGAAATCCGAGCCGCTACCGTCAGGCAGCTGCGAGCACGACGACCGCCGCGACGTCGACGCCGTTCTCGGCGAGCACGCGCACCGATTCGGTCACGGTCGCGCCGGTCGTCAGCACGTCGTCGACCAGGATCGCGCTCGCCCCGAGGGTCGGGACGGCGCCGGAGCGCAGCCGGACGGCGCCGCGCAGATTCCGGGCGCGGGCCCGGGCGTCGAGCCCGGCGGAGTCCCGTGCCGTCGCCGACGTCACCAGCAGCGGTGCGACCCGTACCCGTCGGCCCAGTGCGGGCGCCGCGTTCGCCGCCACCGCCGTGACGGGGTCCCCGCCGCGCCGCCGCGCCGTCATCCGGCGGGTCGGTGCCGGGATCAGCAGCATCCGTTCGGCGTCGGGGAGCTCACCCCACCGGGCCAGCACGCGGACACCGAGCGCGAGAGCGGTGCCAAGGGGCCGGGCAAGATCGCGACGGTCGTGTTCCTTGAGCGCGATGATCGCCTGCCGATGCGGACCGCGGTACCGGCCCAGCGCCCAGACCGGGACGCCGGGCGCGACCCGAGGGTGGGCCGCGATGGGGGCGTCGGACAACGCGCGCTCGCATCGTCGGCACCACCGGGTACCCGGGCGACCGCACCCGCCGCAGACCATCGGGAACATCAGATCGGCTCCCGCCTCGAAGACCTCCCGGCGCCACGTCACGCGCCGACGGTAGTGCACCTCGCACAGGTGTGCGGGGCGGTGGGCGAGGGTGTGCACAACCGGGGCACGGGTGCTCGCGGGAGGATCTCGTGCCCGTTCGTCCCGACATGCCGACGCCGCGCCGCAAAACGTGGCCGATACCGGAACTTGCGGCTACGGTCGGGGGTACAGCAGGTTGCCGGAGGCCGTCGCGGTGTGCCGGCCACGACCGCTTTTGCCGGGAGGTGATGCCCCTGTCTTTGAGTGTCAGCTGTCAGCTGACATGGACACATCCTCGGTGCCGTTCGAATCGCCAGTGCGACAACAGATCACGGCGATTCAATCGGCTTCGGGACAATTCAGGAGGTAGTTGAATGTCCACAGTCATCCACCGCAAAGGCCAGCGCGAACCGAAGACCGCCGACCCACGGCCGACCGTGGAGGAGGGTCCCGCGCCCGACCGCCGATCAACCGAGAACGATTCCTACGATCCGGAATTCGCCTTCGTCCGCCCACCGGGAACGGTGGACGCCGACGAGCCGGCCGAACCCACCGCGAAGGTCGTGTTCAGCGGCCGCAACGTCGAGATCCCCGACCACTACCGCATCTACGTCGGCGACAAACTCGCTCGCCTCGAGCGATTCGATCCGACCATCTACCGATTCGACGTCGAGCTGAACCACGAGCGCAACCGGAGACAGTCCAAGGTCTGTCAACAGGTGGAGATCACCGCGACGGGCAAGGGGCCGATCGTCCGGGCGCAGGCCTGCGGCGAGAACTTCTACGCCGCCCTCGAACACGCGCTCGACAAGGTCGAGTCCCGGCTGCGCCGCGTCAAGGACCGCCGCCGCGTCCATCACGGCAACCGTCGGCCGCTCTCGGTCGCCGAAGCCACCGAGATCGGTGCGCCGCCCCTCCGCGACAACCAGCTCTCCGTGGACGGTTTCGTCGGTGATCCGAACTCGACGGCGGCCGACTCCGCCGAACGGTGGGACGACGGCGTGGAGGAATACACACCCGGTCAGATCGTCCGCGTGAAGGAGCACACGGCCGTGCCGATGACCGTCGACGACGCGCTCTACGAGATGGAACTGGTCGGCCACGACTTCTTCCTGTTCCACGACAAGGAGACCGACAAGGCGTCCGTCGTCTATCGCCGCCACGCCTTCGACTACGGGCTCATCAGGTTGACCTGACGCCCGAGCGGGCCCCGCAGGCGGTCATCCGGTCGATGTCCGACGATCCGATCAGGGTCTGCTCAGCTCACCTCGGTACCATGGGATCCGGTCTGTGCGTTCGCGCGGGCCGGATTCCGTGTGTTTTCTACAGGTGAGGGACTCGATCCACGGTGCTGAACAAGCTGTTGCGTGTCGGCGAAGGCCGCATGGTCAAGCGACTCGATGCGATCGCATCGCACGTCGAGACGCTGTCCGATGACGTCGAGGCGTTGACCGACGCCGAGTTGCGTGCCAAGACAGACGAGTTCAAAGAGCGCATCGCCGACGGGGCGTCGCTCGACGAGCTGCTGCCCGAGGCCTTCGCGGTCGCCCGCGAGGCGGCGTGGCGAGTGCTCGACCAGAAGCACTTTCACGTGCAGATCATGGGCGGGGCCGCGCTGCACTACGGGAACATCGCCGAGATGAAGACCGGTGAGGGCAAGACGCTCACCTGTGTGCTCCCGGCCTACCTCAACGCGCTCTCCGGCGACGGCGTGCACGTGGTCACCGTCAACGACTACCTGGCCAAGCGCGACTCCGAGTGGATGGGCCGCGTGCACCGGTTCCTCGGTCTCGACACCGCCGTCATCCTCACCGGCATGAGCTCGGCCGCGCGGCGCGAGGCCTACGCCGCCGACATCACCTACGGCACGAACAACGAATTCGGCTTCGACTACCTGCGCGACAACATGGCGCACTCGCTCGAGGACCTCGTCCAGCGCGGCCACTCGTACGCGATCGTCGACGAGGTCGACTCGATCCTCGTCGACGAGGCCCGTACCCCGTTGATCATCTCCGGCCCCGCCGAGGGGTCGAGCAAGTGGTACACCGAGTTCGCGCGGATCGCCCCGCTGCTCGAGCGCGACGTGCACTACGAGGTCGACATCAAGAAGAAGACCGTCGGTGTCCACGAGGCCGGCGTCGAGTTCGTCGAGGACCGCCTCGGCATCGACAACCTCTACGAGGCCGCCAACTCGCCCCTGGTCAGCTACCTGAACAACGCGATCAAGGTCAAGGAGCTGTTCCAGCGCGACAAGGACTACATCGTCCGCAACGGCAACGTCATGATCGTCGACGAGTTCACCGGCCGCGTGCTCGACGGGCGTCGCTTCAACGAGGGCCTGCACCAGGCCATCGAGGCGAAAGAGGGCGTCGAGATCAAGGCCGAGAACCAGACGCTCGCCACGATCACACTGCAGAACTACTTCCGCCTCTACGAGAAGCTGTCCGGGATGACCGGTACCGCCGAGACCGAGGCCGCCGAGTTCGACCAGATCTACAAGCTCGGGGTGCTGCCGATCCCGACTAACAAGCCGATGATCCGCAAGGACCAGGGTGACCTGATCTACAAGACCGAGGAGGCGAAGTTCGCCGCGGTCGTCGACGACGTCACCGAGCGCCATGCGACGGGTCAGCCCGTCCTGATCGGTACGACCAGCGTCGAGCGTTCGGAATACCTCTCCCGCCAGCTCAAGAAGCGCGAGATCCCGCACAGCGTCCTGAATGCGAAGTTCCACGAGCAGGAAGCGCAGATCATCGCCGAGGCGGGTCGGCTCGGCGCGGTCACGGTGGCCACCAACATGGCCGGTCGCGGTACCGACGTCGTGCTCGGCGGCAACCCCGACATCATCGCCGACACCCGGCTTCGCAAGGCCGGTCTCGACCCGGTGCAGACCCCCGACGAGTACGAGGCCGCGTGGGACGAGGCCATCGAGGTCGCCCGCACCGACGCCGCGAAGGAGGCCGAGGAGGTCCGCGCAGCCGGCGGTCTGTACGTGCTGGGCACCGAACGCCACGAGTCACGCCGTATCGACAACCAGCTGCGCGGCCGTTCCGGCCGCCAGGGCGACCCGGGTGAGTCGCGGTTCTACCTGTCGGTCGCCGACGAGCTCATGCGTCGATTCAACGGCGGTGCGCTCGAGGCGATCATGAACCGGCTGCCCGACGACGTCCCCATCGAGGCGAAGATGGTGACCAAGGCGATCCGCAGCGCGCAGACGCAGGTCGAGCAGCAGAACTTCGAGATGCGCAAGAACGTGCTCAAGTACGACGAGGTGATGAACGAGCAGCGCAAGGTCATCTACGCCGAGCGCCGCACCATCCTCGAGGGCGAGGATCACCACGAGCAGGTCAAGCAGATGGTCGACGACGTCGTCGGGGCCTACGTCGACGGTGCGACCGCCGAGGGTTACGCCGAGGACTGGGATCTCGACGAGCTGTGGACCGCACTGCGTGCGCTGTACCCGATCGAGCTCGATCCGAAGGATGTCGTCGGTGAGTCCGAATACGGTGAGCGCGATGACATCTCGGCCGACGAGCTGCGCGAGAAGCTCGTCGCCGACGCGCGCGCCGCGTACGACACCCGTGAGAAGCAGATCGACGCGATCGCCGGCGAGGGCGCGATGCGACAGCTCGAACGGAGTGTGTTGCTGAGCGTGCTCGACCGCAAGTGGCGCGACCACCTGTACGAGATGGACTACCTGCGCGAGGGCATCCACCTGCGTTCGATGGCACAGCGTGACCCGGTCGTCGAGTACCAGCGCGAGGGCTTCGACATGTTCCACGGCATGCTCGAGGGCTTGAAGGAAGAGACGCTGAGCATCCTGTTCAACGCGCAGGTGCAGACACAGCAGCCGGCGGCCGAGCAACCGCTCCCGAGTGCTGCCGACCTGCGCGCGGCCGTGGGCGCGGGTGCCCCGGCACCGGTGCCCGCTCCCGCTCCGGCCGCCGACTCCGGTGCTCAGGCCCCGGCCGCCCTGCGGGCCCCGACTCAGTCGGCGGACGCGGCGGTCACATACTCGGGCCCGGGCGAGGGCGGCGGTACGGTCGTGCACTCCGGGGAGGAGGAGCTCTCGGGCGCCGCGGAATCCGCCAGCCGTCGCGAGCGCCGCGCCGCGGCCCGCGCCACCACCAAGGGGTCCCGGCCGAAGCCGCCGAAGTCCAAGAAGCAGCGCCGCTGACCGGCGCCCCAAGCGGGTGCCGCCACCAGCAGTGACCGCCGACGGTCGGTCCCGGAGATGTCCGGGACCGACCGTCGACGTTTTTCTCGGATTCGATGGAACCGGGACGCCGCCCCGTGCGTCCAAATCCCATGCGTCCACTCCTGGCGGGTCCTGAACTCGCACCCACGAGCACGTCGCGGCCGCACGGATCGCGGCCGTCGCAGCAGACACCGCGGGTCCGGGTTCGTCCGGCGCCGCCGTACGAGCCCGCCGGTCCGGTGGTGGCAGCACCGCACGGCCTCGCGACTCCGACGGCCATCCGGCCGTTCCCGGGGTCGGCTCCGGGTGCCGGTTCGGCGCGCAAGACCGCGGTCGCCGCGGCCGAGGCCCGCCGCTTCACCGTTGCGGTGTCCCGGCTGCTGTTCGAGGTGGTCGATCGGCGTCGCTCGGTCGCGCACCTCGGCGACGTCGTGTCGCCGGCGATCGCCGACCAGGTCGCAGCCCTCGTCCGGCACGACGCCTTTCGGATTCCGGAGCCGACCGGAACCGGGACGCCAGGGACCGCATCGACGCCGGCGGCGACGCAGATGTCGACCGGGAATGTGCTGCGGCGCGTGCACGTCCAGGTGTGCGATCCCAGCGCCGCAGAAGTGTTCGGCTCGTACGAGGGGGGTGGGCGGACCCGGGCGTTCGCGGGCCGCATCGAGCGCAAGCCGATCCGGGTCCGTGGCGCCGCGGACCCAGGCCGGCGATCGTTGGGTCGAGTGGAATACCGGTGGCAGCTGGTGGCCCTCGAGTTCGGCTGACGGGTAGCTCCTGCGCAGACCACGGAAATCCGCGTCGACGGCTACGATCGGCGTCGTGGTCACCCGTCTGTCGCCCCGCGACGCGATGTACTACTTCCTCGACGATTCGCGGTCCACGACCCACCTCGGGGCGTTGCTGATCGTCGATCCCGCGGCCGCGCAGGCGACCTCGGAGAACGCCGAATCGGGCGACACCGGATCCGAAGCGTCCGACGCGGCCAGGCGAGCGTCCCGGCAGTCGACGCTCGACTACGCGGGTCTGGTCTCGCTGGTCGAGAACCGCCTTCAACTCATCCCGCGGTATCGCCAGGTCGTCCGCGAGGTGACGCTCGGGCTCGCGCGCCCGGTCTGGGTCGACGACCCCGACTTCGACATCAACTTCCACATCCGTCGCGCGGGTCTGCCGCGGCCCGGTGGAGCCGTCGACGTCGACGAACTCGTCGCCCGGGTGATGTCGCGGCCGCTCGACCGCACGCGACCGCTCTGGGAGATGTATCTCATCGAGGGTCTCGCCGACGGCCGACTCGCGATCCTGACCAAGTCGCACCGATGCCTCATCGATGATGCGGGCAGCCGGGAGATCAGTGAGGTCATCTGCGACGACACCGAGACAGCGGAACCGCTGCCGGAGGAGTTGTGGATGCCGGGCAGGCCGCCGGGCGGCACCCATCTCGTCGCCGGTGCCCTCGCCGAGGCGCTCGCGCGTCCGGGCGACCTCGTGGACACGGTGCTCCACGGCAACGGAATCGTGTCCGAGATGCGGTCCGCCGTCGGCACGACCGTGCGGCGCGTGGGGGACGTGGTGTCGCAACTGACCGATTCGGCGCCACGCAGTCCGTTGAACAACGCGGGCACCACCACCCGGTCCTTCACCACCGTCGCACTGCCGCGACGGGGGTGCGCAAAGGTCGCCGAGCATCACGGTTGCACCATCAACGACGTCGAGCTGGCCATCATCTCCGGCGTCATGCGCAAGTGGATGCTGTCGTTCGATCCGGCCGAGGTCCCTGCCGACACCGTGCGGGTCGTCGTGCCGCTGTCAGCACGCGACCCGGGTGTCGAGCGCACGGCCGAGCCGGAACCCGGGTGGATCGGGGTCGGCAAACCGAGTTTCGTCACCGATCTGCCGGTGGGGGAGAGTAATCCGGCCGTTCGGCTGGCGCAGGTGGCCGGCCTGGCCGACCGATATGCGCAGTCGCCGCGCCGGATGACTCTCGGTCCCAGCCCGCTCTTCCCCGAACTGGGTGTGGTGCCGTTCCCGGAGATCAGCTCTCGGGCGTTCCGGTCGCTGAACAGCCGTGCGTACAACGTGCCGGTGGCGATGAGCACGTCGCCGGTGCCGGACCGTTTCGTCCTCGGCGCACCGGTGCGCCAGGTCTTCTCGATTCCCACCCTCGTGTCGCAGCGTGCGCTGGCGATCAGCGTCGTCGAGTACCGTGACCATCTGCACTTCGCCTTCGTCGCCGACCGCGGAGTCATCGCCGATCTGCCCGCGATGGCCGACTACGTCTTCGAGTCCCACGAAGAGTTGACCCAGAAGAGTTGACCCAGAAGAGCTGACCCAGAAGAGCTGACCCAGCCCCACCGCTGGCCGAACGGGAGTAGTTGACGAATGAGGGTGTACCTGCCGGCGACGTTGGCGATGCTGTTGCGGCTCGATACCGACGGCGAGTTCCGTCCGCTGGGCGGCACGGGATTCGCCCTGACGCCCGCGCTGCGTGAGGCCTTCGTCTCCGGGGACGACGAGGAGCTGTCCGAAGTCGCGCTGCGCGAGGCCGCGCGTGCGTCGTTGCGCCTGCTCGCCGGGGAGGCCCCGGAGGCCGGCGACCGCGAGTCCGAGTCCGAACTGGTCGCCGACGAGGCGGTCACCGACTCCGCGGACACCCCGCGTCTGCCGCCCCGGCGCGTGGTCGTCGCGGCCGACGTGGAGGACGTGACACTGCGTCCCGACCTGGACGACGCGGTGGTCAAGATCGCCGGGCCCGTCCCGGTGTCGGCGATCGCGTCGGTGCATGTCGACGTCGCCGAGGCGGAGCCGAAGGTCCGTGCGGCCGTGGTGGTCATCGACGCCGCCGACATGGGTGACCTCGATGCCGAACTCGCGGTCGGCGACGTCGAGGACTTCGATCTCGCGTGGTACGCGACTCAGGAACTGCCGTTCCTCCTCGAGCTGCTCTGAACCGAACCACTAACCTACGGTTGCGTAGGTTATGGTGGCTCCGACACGTTCCCCGACGTCGAAGGCGGTAAGTGAGATGGGTTTGCTCGAGAGGTTCGAGGAACCGGTTTCCGGCGTCGCGGCCCGCAGCCGCGGCTCGCAGTGGGCCCGCGCCGCGCTCACCCGGATCACGACGCCGCTCCTGCCCGACGACTATCTCCACCTGGCGAATCCGTTGTGGTCGGCCCGCGAGCTGCGGGGCAAGGTCGTCTCGGTGACCAAGGAGACCGAGGACACCGCGACGATCCGCATCCGGCCCGGTTGGGGCTTCTCGTTCGACTACGCCCCGGGTCAGTACATCGGCATCGGCGTCCTGATGGAGGGCCGCTGGGCGTGGCGTTCCTATTCGCTGACCTCGACCCCCGACTCGTCAGCGAACGACAAGACGATCTCGATCACGGTCAAGGCGATGCCCGAGGGCTTCTTGTCCAGTCACCTGGTGAACGGTCTCCAGCCCGGCACGGTCGTCCGTCTCGCCGCACCGCGCGGGGAGTTCGTGCTGCCGGACCCGTTGCCGGCGAAGGTTCTCTTCGTGACCGCCGGAAGCGGACTCACGCCCATCATCTCGATGCTGCGCACCGCACGACACCGCGACCAGCGCACCGACATCACACTCGTGCACTCGACGCCCACGCCGGCCGATCTGCTCTTCGCCGACGAACTCCGGGACCTGGCGGACAGCGGCGTCGTCGACCTGCATGTGCAGTACACGCGAACCGACGGGCAGATCACTCCCGACGTGCTGCCGTCCCTCTGCGCCGACTGGCGCGAACGTCAGACCTGGGCGTGCGGACCCGCCGGGTTCCTCGACGGCCTGCAGCGCCTCTATGCGGAGGCGCACCTGATAGAGCAGTTGCACATCGAGCGGTTCGCCCTCGAACGCGGCGTCGTCGGGGCCCAGGGCGGCACCGTCACGTTCTCGCGGTCCGGGAAGTCGGCGGTCGTCGACGGTGCGACCACGTTGCTCGAGGCGGGGGAGACCGCGGGCGCGATGATGCCGTTCGGATGCCGGATGGGGATCTGCCAGAGCTGCGTGGTCATGCTCGACAAGGGATGCGTGCGCGACCTGCGTTCGGGCGTCGAACACGTCGAGGGCGAGCGCATCCAGACCTGTGTTTCCGCCGCGGCGGGGGACTGCACCCTCGCCGTCTGAGCAGCGTCTTCGTCTCGTGTGGCTCGCGCGCATCGGTGAGCCGGTAGGGTGAACGACGTGCGTGGCGAGAGGAATCTGTTCTGTGGAAACGCCGGCGAAGGCACCAGTGACCGCTGAGGCCCCGGCCCCCAGCGAGATCCCCGTCCTGAGTGACGGAGGCGTCACCCTGCGGCCGCATGAGCCCCACGACCTCGACCGGATGGTCGAACTCGCGGCGGATCCGGTCATGATGCGATGGACCCCGATCCCGGCACCGTACAGTCGTGCGGCAGCCGAGCGCTTCGCCCTCGACTACGCGCCGCGCAGCTGGGCGAAGGGCACCCGGATGTTGTGGGCCGTCGAATTCGACGGCCGGTTCGTCGGCACCGTCGACATCGAGGGCGAGGGACCGCTCACCCGACTCAGCTACGACCTGCACCCCGACGCCCGCGGGTGGGGCGTGATGAAGCGCGCCGTCCTGCTGGCCGTCAACTACGCATTCTCCGAAGCGGACAAAGAGGTCGTCCGATGGACGACCGTCGCCGGCAACATCGACGCGCTGCGGGTGGCCCACTCCTGCGGTTTCCGTCTCGACGCCGCGGTTCCCAACGGCATCGAGGTCCGCGGTCACATCCGCGACGCCTGGGTCGGATCGCTGCACGCAGGCGATCCTCAGCATCCCAAGACCGATTGGCGGACAGACGTTTTCGAGACCGAGCGGTTCCGCCTGCGGCCGCTCGCGGAGACCGACGACCCGCGCATCCGGGAGACGCTCGACGACCCGGTGTCGCGCAAGTACCTGTTCGCGCGCCCCGATCCGCTGGAACTCGAACACGCTGCGGCCGAACGCCTCCGCAAGTGGTGGACGGCCGCGCAGGGCACGACATGCACCTGGGCGGTGGCGGATCGCGAGACCGACGACTACCTGGGCGACATCACCCTGCTGCACATCGACGAGGTCACCGGCGCCGAGGCGGGTTTCTACACGCACCCCGAGGCCCGCGGCAAAGGCGTTCTGGGCGAAGCATTTCCGGCTGCGGTCCGGTACGCCTTCGACAAGCTGGGGTTCCGCCGCCTCACCCTCTTCGCCGCCGACAGCAACGAGGGCAGCAAGAAGCTCGCCCGCATCGCCGGCTTCCGCGAGTTCGGCACACAGAAACTCGCCGCCCGGTCCGACGGCGTCTTCGAGGACCTCGTGGGATTCGAGCTGTTCCGCGACGACTACGAGGCCGACCGCAAGGACTGACTGGTCCCGCCCCGTCGACCATCCACTGTCTCGCGTCGATTGTGCAGCTTCCTCGCCGGCACGGAACCCGTTCCGTTGATCGGTTGAGTCCCGGTTCGTCACACTCACTGGACACGACGCCGTCGCCAACCTACGCTTGCGTAAGTTACGGAAACGTAGGCGTAGGCAGTGGTCGACACGCGCACCTCGAAGTCGCGCCATCGACCGACCACCGGCGAAGGGAACCACACGTATGGCGATCTCTGACATCCCCGAATACGCGCACCTGACCGAGTCCGACGTGGCCGCATTGGGAGCCGAACTCGACGCGATCCGCGCCGACATCGAAGCCGACCGTGGTGAGCGGGATGCGCGGTACCTGCGCAACACGATCCGGTTCCAGCGCGGGCTGGAGGTCACCGGCCGCGCCCTGCTGTTCGGTTCGACTCGGAAGTCGGCCTGGTGGGCGGGTGCGTGCGCCCTCGGCGTCGCGAAGATCGTCGAGAACATGGAGCTCGGGCACAACGTGATGCACGGGCAGTGGGACTGGATGAACGACCCGGAGGTGCACAGCACCACCTGGGAGTGGGACAACACCGACCCGTCGGCGCACTGGAAGCACACCCACAACTACATCCATCACAAGTACACGAACGTGCTGGGCATGGACGACGATGTGGGCTACGGACTGCTGCGCGTCACGCGCGATCAGCGGTGGCGTCCGTTCAACTACGGAAATCTCGTCTACAACACGATTCTCGCGCTCGCCTTCCAATACGGGGTCGCCGTGCAGCATCTCGAGCTGGGCAAGAAGCGCAAGACCCCGGAGGCCCAGGAAGAGTTCCGGCGCAATCGCAACGAGGTCCTGTCGAAGATCGGCAAGCAGGTCGCCAAGGACTACCTCGCGTACCCGGCGCTGGTCAGTGCCGCCACCGGGCACAAGGTCGGGTACGGCCGCGCGTACGCCAAGGCTGCGACCGCGACCGCGCTCGGCAACGTCATCCGCAACGTGTGGAGCAACGCAGTCATCTTCTGCGGTCACTTCCCGGACGGCGCGGAGAAGTTCACCAAGCAGGACATCGACAACGAGACGCAGGCGGAGTGGTACCTGCGCCAGATGCTCGGCAGCGCCAACTTCGACGCCGGATTCCCGCTGGCCTTCATGAGCGGGAATCTGTCGTACCAGATCGAGCACCACATCTTCCCCGATCTCCCCAGCAACCGGTACGCCGAGATCGCGGTACGTGTGCGCGCGCTCTGCGACAAGTACGACCTCCCGTACACCTCGGGTCCGTTCCCGGTGCAGTACGCGAAGGCGTGGCGGACCATCGCCAAGCTCTCGTTGCCGGACAAGTACCTGTCGGCGACCGCGGACGACGCACCCGAGACCGCTTCCGAACGCCGCTTCAAGCAGGGCCTGCCGGAAGGTGCGCGTCTGCAGGCGACGATCGACGAGACGACCGGCGCGCGCCGGGGACTCCGCTCGGCCATTGCGTCGCTCCGCTCCCGGCGGCGAGACCAGGGTTCGCTCCGCTCGCTTCGTTCCCGAATCGGTGTCGATACGTCGGCCGCCCGCTCCGACGAGCAGGCCGCCTGATCGGCGCAGGTCAGACGGCCGGCACACATCGAGACCAAGGCAGTGGCCCCGACAGGGGCATAATGAGGCGCAATGGCAATCACTGATATCAACGAGTACGCGCACCTGACCGACGCCGACGTGGAAGCACTCGGTGCCGAGCTCGACGCGCTCCGCCGTGAGATCGAGGCGGACCGCGGCATGCGCGACGTCCGGTATCTGCGGCGCACCATCTTGGCGCACCGTGCTCTCGAGGTCGCGGGCCGAGCGGCTCTCATGGGCAGCCGTTCCCGGCCGCTCTGGCTGCTGGGCACCGGAGCGCTCGCGCTGTCGAAGATCATCGAGAACATGGAGCTCGGGCACAATGTGATGCACGGGCAGTGGGACTGGATGAACGACCCGGAGGTCCACTCGACCACCTGGGAGTGGGACATGGTGTGCGCGGCGCCGCACTGGAAGCACTCCCACAACTACATCCATCACAAGTACACCAACGTCCTCGACATGGACCACGACGTCGGTTACAAGACGTTGCGGGTCACGCGGGACGAACCGTGGAAGCCCAAGCAGCTCCTCCAGCCGGTCACCAACATCCTCCTCGCGGCGCTGTTCGAGTGGGGCATCGGTTTGCACGACCTCGACATCAAGGACGCGATCTCGGGGAAGAAGCCCAAAGAGGTCGCGATCCCGCAGCTGAAGGTGTTCGCGCGCAAGGTCGGCAAGCAGTTGGCCAAGGACTATGTCCTGTTCCCCGCGCTGTCGGGACCGAATTTCAAGCACACGCTGACCGCGAACCTCAGTGCCAATCTGATCCGCAACGTGTGGGCCTACGTCGTCATCTTCTGTGGTCATTTCCCGGACGGCGCGGAGAAGTTCACCGCGGAGTCACTCGAGAACGAGACGCAGGGCCAGTGGTACCTGCGGCAGATGCTCGGTACGGCGAACTTCGACGCCGGGCCCGCGATGGCCTTCTTCAGCGGCAACCTGTGCTACCAGATCGAGCACCACCTGTACCCTGATCTGCCGAGCAACCGGTATGCCGAGATCGCGGTGCGGGTGCGCGCGCTGTGCGACAAGTACGATCTGCCCTACACCACGGGATCGATTGTGGTGCAGTATCTTCAGACGCTGCGCACGATCAACAAGCTGGCCCTGCCCGACTCGTTTCTGCGCGACACCGCCGATGATGCCCCGGAAACCGCGTCGGAGCGGCGTTTCGCCGGGATGACTCCCCGCGCCGCCGGCCTCAAGACCGCGATCCGCGAGCTGCGCGCCCGGCGTCGCCGGCGGTAGCACGCACTCGGTCACTCCGCTGTCCGTGGCTCCTCGGCCGCGTCGCCCTCACCGCCGCTGACTTCCACCAGGAGGTGGCGCACGGCCATCGCGCGACGATACGAGTGGCCGGTCAGCTCGTCGAGCTTGCATTCTGGATCGGCCGGTGGGCCCAGATGCGTACAGCCGCGGGGACATTCCTCGATGGCGGCGTGCAGATCGTCGAAGGCGGCGACGATGTCGTCGGGTCCGACGTGCGCGAGTCCGAACGACCGGATGCCGGGGGTGTCGATGACCCAGCCACGCGGGCCGGCGTCGTCGGGCAGGGCCAATGCCACCGACTGGGTGGACGTGTGCCGGCCCTTGCCCACTCCCGACACCACTCCGGTCGCCCTATATGCGTCCGGGACAAGACGATTGACCAGAGTGGACTTGCCGACCCCGGAGTGGCCGATGAACGCGGTGATCCGACCGCGCAACGTCGACAGGATCTCGTCGAGCGGGTCGTCGCGGCCCGCGCACACCACCGGCAGGTCGAGATCGGCGAAGGCCGCGGTGAATTCGGCGGGATCGGCGAGGTCCGATTTCGTCAGGCACAGGACAGGCGACAGTCCGCCCACATAGGCCGCGGCCAGTGCGCGTTCGACGAATCCGGTGCGCGGCGGCGGATCCGCCATGGCGGTCACGATGAGGAGCGCATCGGCATTCGCCACGACGATCCGCTCGTAGGGATCGGAGTCATCGGCGGTGCGGCGCAACACCGTTCGACGATCGGCCACCCGGACGATGCGCGCCAGCGTGTCGGGCCGGCCGGACAGGTCGCCGACCACCGACACGTCGTCGCCGACGACGATCGGGGTGCGACCCAGTTCGCGGGCGCGCATCGCGACGACGCGCCGATCCGGGTCGCCGTCGAGCACCACGCCCCAGCGACCGCGATCGACCGAGACCACCATGCCCTGCTCGGCGTCGTCGTGGGACGGTCGCGTTTTGGTGCGCGGTCGGGTGCCCTTCCCGGGACGGACCCGGACGTCGGATTCGTCGTAGCTCGCCGCGCGGCGACTCAACGGCGCGCCTGTCCTCGAGAGCTCATGCGCGCCCCAGCATCTGCTGCCACATCCCCGGGAAGTCGGGCAGCGTCTTGCTCGTCGTCTCGATGTCGGCGACCACCACACCGGGTGTCACCAGGCCGACAATGGCTCCGGCGGTGGCCATCCGGTGGTCGGCGTAGGACTCCCAGGTACCCCCGCGTAACGGGGAGCCGGCGGTGCCGGTGATGCGCAGTCCGTCGCCGGTTTCGGCGCATGTCCCACCAAGGCGGGTGATCTCGGTGGTGAGCGCGGCGAGCCGGTCGGTCTCGTGGCCGCGGAGATGGGCGATCCCGGACAGTACCGACTCGCCGTCGGCGAGCGCGCACAGCGCGGCGATGGTGGGGGTGAGCTCGCCGATGTCCCGGAGGTCGAGGTCGACGGCCTTGAGCACCTCGGGGCCGCGCACCGACAGCGTGCCGTCGAGGTGCTCGACGGCGCAACCCATCGCGGCGAGGACGTCCGCGATCCGTGCACCGGGCTGGGTGGTCACGGCGGGCCAGTACGGCACCCGCACGGTACCGCCGGTGACGGCTGCCGCGGCGAGGAACGCGGCGGCGTTCGACAGGTCGGGCTCGACCGTCCAGTCGACGGCCGCGATCGGTCCGGGTGCAACGCGCCAGACATTCGGTTCGGAGGTGTCGACGACGACGCCGGCCGTCGCCAGCATCTCCACGGTCATGTCGATGTGCGGGGTCGACGGGACGGCCGCGCCGACATGCCGGACCACGACGCCGGCGTCGAAACGCGCCGCCGAGAGCAGGAGCCCCGACACGAACTGCGATGACCCGGATGCGTCGATGGTGACCTCGCCGCCGGGCACGGTGCCGGTGGCGTCGATGGTGAACGGCAATCGATCGCCGTCGACGGCGACACCCAGCCCGCGCAACGCGTCGAGGATGGTGGTCTGCGGCCGTTCGCGCGCGTGGGGATCGCCGTCGAAGACCACGCGCCCGGTGGCCAGGGCCGCGGCCGGCGGCAGGAACCGCATCACGGTCCCGGCGAGGCCGCAGTCGATCGCGGCACCCCGCAGGGGTCCGGGCACGATCGAGACCGTGGTCTCGCTCGCGGGGTCGATGCGGATCTCGGCGCCCAGGGCCTCGAGCGCGGCGAGCATCAGGTTCGTGTCGCGGCTCCGGAGGGTTCCACGGACGGTCGACGGCCCCTCGGCGAGGGCGGCGAGGACGAGAGCGCGGTTGGTGATCGACTTGGAACCCGGCAACTCCACGGTTGCATCCAGGCCGCCTCCGGCGGTTGCATCCAAGCCGCCCTTGGTGATCGTCGGCGCGTTCCAGGAACTCATGGCGTCCAGTCTGTCATGGGGTGCCCACGTTCCCCGGCGCCGATGGGCCGTCCACGGCGATGGGATCCCGATCTATCGCGTGTCCTTGCGCAGCGGGTGATCGGCGGGGATCTGGACGACGATCAGGGTCCGGCCGTCGGGATCGGTCGCGTGCATCTCGATGAGACCCCACGGCTCGGTGCGCGGCTCGCGGGTCACGGGAACGCCGCGGTCGCGGAACTCGTCGGCGACGGCCTCGGCATCCCGGACCTGAAGCCAGAGAACCGAATCGCTGGACGGGGCCGGCTCGTCGGTCTTCATGTGCGACGAGATCTCGATGAGCCCGTTGCCGGCGAAGAACACGACACCACCCGGATACTCGCGGTGGACCGGCAGACCGAGCCGCTCGCGGTAGAACGACTGCAGGCGTTCGGGATCGGCCGAGAGCAGGAGCACCCGGCTGGCCAGGACCTCCATCTACTGCCCCTCGGTGGTGCCGGCGGAGCCGCCCAGGGCGTGTCCGCGGTTGAGGTCGCTCCCGTGGCTCGCGGCCTCGTACGCGGCCCGTTCGCGGGCCAGCCGTTCCGTCTCGCCGATGGGCGTCGAATCGCCGAACGCGAACGCGGAGCCGTGCGGCCACTCGTGCGGGAGGTCGGGGTCGACGATGCGCCCGTCGTCGTCGATCGGCTCGGGATCAGAACTGGGGGACATGGGTTCCACGATAGGCCGAACCGGGCGCGGTGCGCGGGATTCGGGAGCGGCCCGACCGTTGCGCGATCGTGCGGTCGTCGCAGTACAAACGCAAGGTCGGCGGCCTACCGTTGTCGTCGGGGTCGGGCGTTTCGTACGCGATCACCGGGAGGGATCATGACCAGCATCGAGCACCGGACCGAGCACCGAGACTTCGCCGAACCCGACGAGGTACGCACCTTCGGGCACGGGCAGGTGGAGCTACTCACCGTTGGGACGTCGGACATCGGCCGGCTGACCCTGGAACCGGGCTGGCGATGGTCGGTCGACGTCAAACCGATCGCCGGTACCGAACTGTGCGAGGCACCGCACTTCCAGTACCACGTGTCCGGGGTCATCCACGTCGTGATGGCCGACGGCACCGAGTTCGACGCTGGGCCGGGATCGATCACGTCCCTGCCCTCCGGGCACGACGCCTGGGTGGTCGGCGACGAACCCGTGGTCCTCGTGGACTTCTACGGCGCCAGCAACTACGCGAAACAGCAGGCCGGATGACGACCGACCACGGTCCGAACCGAGCCCGTCACGAACCGCGCCGCGAGAACCCGCCCGAGGTGTAACCGTCCCAGGTGTCGAAGAGCCGCAACACCTTCGGGTCGCCGAGGCTCTTGATGTGGTCGGCCAGATCCTTGGGCGCAGCCGGATTGGTGACGATGAACGGGTGCAGCGACGCGTCGTGGTCGGCCAGATAGCGAAGCGTGTCGGCCGGGGTGTCGGGGTCGGCGGCCGCCAACGCGTCACGCGGGTCGAAGGCGGCGGCGCGGACGCCGTCGGCGCCGGAGAGGTCGGTTGAAGCGTCGGGTGCACCGACCACCGCGATGTCGCCGGTGTTGTGGTAATCGACCGGATCGGCGGAGACGCTGCGCGTGTTCAGCAGGAGGTTCAACACGATCGCGGTGAGCGCACCCGCGGAGATCCCCGAATGGAAGATGGTCTGGAACCAGTCGGGGAACTGGGCGTAGAGATCCAGGACCACGTTGACCGGCGCCTCGCCGAGTTCACGGTCGGTGTAGTAGATCTTGGCCTCGGTCAGCATGGCGACACCGACCGAGATCGCGACGACCAGGATGTTGGTGTTGTTCAGCTTCGCCTTCGCGAGCGTCCGGATGCCGCTGGCCGCGACCATCCCGAACAGGGCGACTCCGGCCCCGCCGAGCACTGGCAGCGGTATGCCCTCGACGACGGCGGCCATCTTGGGCAGCAGGCCGAGGACCACCAGGATCACGCCGGCGCAGGTCGCGACGTGGCGGGTCTTGACCCCGGTGATCGCGACGAGGCCGACGTTCTGCGCGAAGGCCGTGTAGGGGAACGTGTTGAACACACCGCCAAGGGCGGTGCCCAGGCCGTCGGCGCGCATTCCGTCGGCCAGCTTGCGCGGGGTGATCTTCTGGTCGACGATCTCGCCGACGGCGACGATGTCGCCGGTGGTCTCGGTCATGATCACGACGCCGACGATGATCATCGAGATGATGGCGCTGACCTCGAAGGTGGGTGCGCCGAACTGGAACGGCTGCGGGATGCCGACCCACGGGTACTCGCCGACCTGATCCCAGTGCGTCATGCCGAACGGGACCGCGATCAGGGTGCCGACCGCCAGGCCGAGCAGGATCGACACCCGGCGGATCGCCGCGGGGGCGAATCGTTCGATGCCGATGATGACGGCCAGGGTGAGGAATCCGAAGGCGATGTTCTTCGGGTCGCCGAAGTCGGGGCCCGCGGCGGTGCCGCCGCCGAACCAGCCGGCCGCCACCCGCATCAGGGACACCCCGATGATGAGGATGATCGTCCCGGTGACCAGCGGCGGGAAGAAGCGGATCAGTCTCCCGACGATCGGTGCGACGGCGATCATGAACAACCCGCACGCGATGACCGACCCGTAGATGGTGGTGATGCCGTACGAGGTCCCGATGGTGATCATCGGGCCGACCGCGGCGAAGGTGACGCCCTGCATCAGCGGGAGTCGGACCCCGAACCGCCAGAACCCCACGGCCTGCAAGATCGTCGCGATGCCCGCCACGAACAGGTCCGCCATGATCAGGTGGACGATGTCACCCTGCTCGAGTTGGCCGGCGCCGACCATCGCGCCGCCGACGATGAGGGGTACCGCGACGGCCCCGGCGTACATGGCCAGGACGTGCTGGAGGCCGAGCGGGAACAGCTTGATGAACGGCGGGATCTCGTCCACCGGATGTGCGGCGGACCTTCCGTTCTTGACGACATCGAGAACCGACATGGTCTTCAGTTCTACGGTTCGCACGTTTCCGTGAAGGCGCGAGCGTGTATCCGCGACGTTTCCGCCAAGATATATCCGTGATGGCCACCGCCTCCCGCCGCAGCGCGGGAATCCTGCTCTATCGCCGGACGACGTCGGCCGACGGTGCCGCTGCCGTCGAAGTTCTCCTCGTGTTCCCCGGGGGTCCGATCTGGGCGCGTAAACCGGACGCGGGGTCGTGGTCGGTGCCCAAGGGGCTCGTCGAACCGGGCGAGGACGAGTGGGCCGCCGCGCGACGCGAGTACGCCGAGGAGATCGGGAGCCCGGTGCCCGACGCCCCGCCGATCGAACTCGGCGAGGTCAGGTTGAAGAGCGGCAAGAGGGTGATCGGATTCGCCGTGGAAGGCGACCTCGACGTCGTGTCGGTCGTCAGCAACACGTTCGAGCTGATGTGGCCACCGCGGTCGGGACGGATGCAGGCGTTCCCCGAGATCGACCGCGCCGAATGGTGTTCCGTCGATCTCGCGCGGACCCGGCTCAACCCCGCTCAGGTTCCGTTCGTCGACCGTCTGCTCGAGGCGCTGGGGTCCGCGGACCCGGCGTCACCGAGGAGGTAGGTGCGCGTCAGGTCTCGCCACAGCGGGAGATGCGGGTCGGTCAGCGGGTCGCGCCGGTCGATGAGGTAGGTGGTCGCCGCGCCGCGCATGCTCGTCAGGAGCAGCGGGTAGAGGGCGGCGTAGCGCGGCGACGCGGTCAACTCGGGACCGAGGAACCCGGCGACCGCGCGCCGGACGGTCTGGCCGATCTCGCGTTCGGTGGGGAGCAATGCCGTCCGCAGATTGGCATTCGTCCGCGCCGCGACCCACAACTCCATCGACGCGACGAAGTACGGCTGGTGGAACGTCGACCACCCGACGTCGGTGGCCAGCGCGATGCGCTGGACCGGATCGGCCGGCCATTCGACGTGGCTGGGCAGTTCGGCGATGCGGGTGCGGGCGAGGTGTCCGACCGCAGCCATCAGGAGGACGTCCCGCGACGGGTAGTGGTGCAACAACCGGCCCCGGCTCACGCCCGCCTCGTTCTGGATGGCGACCGTGCTCGCGGCGGCGTATCCGCGATCGACGAGGACTCGGATCGCGGCATCGAGGATGCGGGTCTGCGTGACCCCGCTGCGTTGCTGCCGCGCGCGCGGGGCGCCGGGAGAGGTGGTCACACGAGGATCGTAGTTCGGCACGGCGCGGATGACCCGCGGCCTCACACGTCGAGGATGTGCGGGAGGCCCGCGCGGTAACGATCGCGGTCGATCTGTTTCAGCGGCTCGAGCATCGGCAGTTCCCAGAGCGGGAAGACGGTCGCCGCGCGGGCGGGGCTGTCGGCCGCGGCGATGATCGCGTTGGTCACCCGGCGGCCGGATTCGTTGGCGCCCTCCATCGTCGCGAGATCGATGTTGCTCCGGACGTGGTCGCCGCCGATGAACAGATTCGGAATCGACGTGTAGGCGTTCGGCCGGTTCTTGTACGAGCCGGCGGTGTTGACCATGAGCGGTGTGGCGTTGGCGATGGACGGCGACCAGGTGATCCCGGGGTCGAGGGACCAGGTGACGATCTCCTCCGAACGCAGGAGCTTCCGGGCCCCCGAGTTCATCGCTCGGCTCATCTGGGCCCACACTTCCCGCGCGATCTCTTGCCGGGTGCACTGTTTGGCGGGTTTGCCGTAGCGGATGCCTGGCTTCTCCCACTCCGAGATGTCAATGGACAGACAATCTTTCACTCGCCCGTCACCGTAGGTGCGCGCGAAGTCGACGTTCCAGGGGCGGGCCTGGAACAGGCCGGTCAGAGCCCAGGGGGTACCCAGCGCGGCGATGTGGCTCGGCGGCATGTCGGCGCGCCGGGACAGGAAGTACTGGATGCCGACCATCCAGTCGTCCTTGAGAGCGTGGATACCGGCCAGCGACGGGTCGGCCGTGACCAACTCGGGCGACAACAACGGACGGAGGCGATCGATGGGCATCGCGGCGACATACCAATCGGCATCGACCGGGGCGCCGGAGGTGAGTTGCGCTCCACTGATCCGGCCGCGCGTCAGATTCAGTCGCGCCAGGCCGGTCCCCATCTCGAAGCGGACGCCGCGACCGCGGAGGTGGGCCACCCACGGGTCGATCCACGCATGATTGGTGGGGCGGTTGAGGATCCGGTCGACGCCGCCGTGTACGAGCCCGGCGTCATATCCGCTGATCAATCCGGTCGCCGAGGTGGCCAGTGCCAGTCCGATCTGGCCGATCGTCCGTGCCGACGCGGTGTCGGGTTTGGCGGCCACAAGCGCTCGCGTGAGGGCGCCCACGAGATATCGCTGATACGCCCGTGACTTGCCCTTGGACTTCACGAACTGCATCCAGGACTGGTTCTCCCACTGGCCGATTCGACGTTCGGTGCAACTGGTCGCGATGATCAGCTCGCGGGTGACGAAGAACGCGAGTTCGGGAGGCGGCACATCGACGACGAACTTGAGTCCGGTCATGAACGCGTTGCGCAGGTTGTCCAGCGTCACGATCTCGTTCGCGTGTTGGACGAAACCCATGATCGATGCCGGGGCGGTGGTCGGGGCATACCCGGAGTCGTCGAAGGCGACGACCGCCGACTCGACGTCGATGAGGTGACGGTCACGAACGTTGCTGTTGCCGACGGGGATTCGCTCCATGGTGTCCGGCACGTGCTGGTAGCAACCCGGGAAGAACCGGAAACCGTGCTCGCCGGGGAGAGCGAGGCGACCACCCCGTGCGGTGCCGGGGACATCGTGGCTGTAGGCCTTGCCGCCGAGGCGCGACGGCTCGTAGACCGTGACCCCGAAGCCGCGCTCGACGAGTTCATGCGCCGCGGACAAGCCGGCCATCCCGCCGCCGAAGATCGCGACGTCGCGGCCGCGACCGGCACCGGAGCGGGGCACCGCCCGCGCCGAGGGGACCGTGACGCCCGGTAGGGCCACTGCGGTACCCGCCAGGACTGCGGCGGCAGCCGATCCGCGCAGCATGGACCGACGCGGAAAGCTGTTCGGCGAGTTGCTTTTCGAAGTGAAAGTGGCGTCCGACATCCCCATGACCCCTTTGTCGACGACTGTCCGAGACGGTGGAGAACAGTCAGCGTTGACTTATCTGCTGTGATGTCTACCACAGCGTCGAAGTGGGTCGGACGGTTTTGGCGAATCGTCTCACGAGGTGCTCTGACGCTCCCCGCGGCTGACTACGACGGTTCGCGGCCGGTGAGGGTGCGTTGGCGAAAGTACTCGTGCAAACCGTCGAAAACGGCATCCGAGACCGACAGCGTGTGTTCGTCGTCGCCGATGAGGGAGAGGCCGCGCAACACGACATCGAGGCCCGGCGCTTCCGGAGCGTCGTAGCGGTCGTCTTCGATGTCGCCTTCGTGGATGATCTCTGCGATCGCCCACAGGACCGGGTCGGTGAGTTCGTACCGTTTCAGGATCGTCTCGAACGTGCAGTCGCCGTCATGATGGCCCAGTTCGACCCCGCGCATGTCGAACGGCGTTGCGTCCGAGGGGATTTCGTCTGCGCTGGTGACGAAGACGAACTCGGCGGCGGGATCGACGTACCGGCGGATCAGCCACGCGCACGCCGCCCGGTCGATGTGCACGCCGGCCCGGGTCGCCCACCTCACGACGGCCTCGCCGGTTCGGTCTCGAGGAGTCGGTCGGCCAGTGTGCGAAGTGCTTGTCGGGCGGTCTCGCGCGACTCGGTCGGAAAATGATCCCGTCGGGTGACCTCACGGAACCTGCGACGCAGGACGCCGAGCTGTTTCGCGGGGTCGGCATGGTCTTCCGCCTGCTGCGCCTCGACGACTATCTCCGCATACTCGGCTCCGCGGGCCAGCTGGAGTTCGGCGCGGATGCGTTCGAATTCGGCCGGGTTGGTGGGCGCGGCCGACCAGACCTCGCCGGATCCGCCTGCGCTGACCGCATCCTCGGCCACCCACTCGAGCTGTTCGCGGGTGCGGGCGCTCGCGGGAAGCAGTACCACCCCATCGGTCAACTGATAGGCGCCGTACTTCCGGAGTTTGCGCCAGATCGCGATCCGCGGCGTCGACGGCTCTCGGGGAACCCGATACACGAGCATCACCCAGTCTTCGGACACTCCAGCACCTCCTCGGCATGCCATCCGATCATGCACCAGCGGTCGATGTCGTGGCCCGCCGCTCACTGCGCGTTCAACTCTGGACAATCTGATTGTAACCGTGGTTGCATCTGCTGGGAGCCGCACGATCGCGGCGTCGTGGGCACGTTGGTGCGTGGTGGAAGGGGTGCGAGTGGCGATGTCGGAGAGATCCGGTCGACCCGGGAGTTCGGATGCGTCGAGACGTGCGGACGGTCCGCCGGAGGCCGAAGGGTCGGCGGCCGTCGAGTCGGGTGACCACGTCGACCCGACCGCGGGGGTCTCGCTGCGGACCGCGACCCGCGCGTGGTTCCTGATCTCGCTGCAGACCTTCGGGGGTCCCGCGGGTCAGATAGCGGTGATGCAGCGAGCACTGGTCGACGACCGGCGCTGGATCGGCCAGCGCCGGTTTCTCCACGCCCTCAACTACTGCATGCTGCTGCCCGGGCCCGAAGCCCAGCAATTGGCCATCTACGTGGGTTGGCTGCTCAACGGAACCGCCGGTGGGCTGATCGCGGGCATCCTGTTCGTCCTGCCCGGGGTGATCGCGATACTCGGGCTGTCGGCGATCTACGTCGCCTTCGGCGCGACGACCATCGTGGCGGCCCTGTTCGCCGGCATCGGCCCCGCGGTGCTCGCCATCGTCGCCCAGGCGGTCACGCGGGTGAGCAAACGGGCGCTCACCGGGCCGGTGCAGATCGCGATCGCGGTCGCCGCGTTCATCGCCCTGGCGGTCTTCGCCGTCCCGTTCCCGATCGTCATCGCCGTGGCCGGCGTCCTGGGCTGGCTGACCGGCCGCCGTGTCGTCGCCGCCCAGAAGGAGGTCGCCGACGACGGGCCCGCGCCGATCATCGCCGACGACGCGATCCACACGGCATCCCCGAGCTGGCGTCGCGCCGGGTTGGTGCTCGGTGTCGGTGCGCTGGCCTGGATCATCCCGATGGGCATCGTCGTGGCGACCACGGGGACGGGCAGTGTGTTCACCCAGCAGGGCACGTTCTTCACGTGGACCGCCCTCATCACCTTCGGCGGCGCCTACGCCGTCCTGGCCTACATCGCCCAGCAGGCGGTCGAGGTCTACGGCTGGGTCACGCCGGGTGAGATGGTGCGCGGACTCGGACTCGCCGAGACGACCCCCGGCCCTCTCATCATGGTCGTCCAGTTCGTCGCGTTCCTCGGCGCCTATCGCGATCCGGGCGGTCTCGACCCCTGGGTCGCGGCGACCATCGGCGCACTCCTGACCACCTGGGTCACGTTCGTGCCGAGTTTCGTGTTCATCTTCCTCGGCGCGCCGTTCATCGAGAAGCTCCGCAACAACCGGCATCTGACGTCCGCGCTGAACGGCGTCACCGCCGCGGTGGTCGGCGTGATCGCCAATCTCGCACTGTATTTCGCACTGCACACGCTGTTCCGGGACACCACGGTCGTCACCGCCGGGCCGTTGCACCTCGCGGTCCCGCATCTCGACACCCTGCGTCCGTTGGCCGTGGTGATCACCGTGATCGCCTTCGTCCTGATCTATCCGCTCAAGCAGTCGGTGCTCCGGACCCTCGGCATCTGCGCGGTGCTCGGCCTGCTCGCCGCCGCCGTCGGCCTGCCCCTGACCTGAACGACCCTGACCTGAACGACCCTGACCTGAACGACCCTGACCTGAACGGGTGTCGTCAGGGCACGAGGAACGGGCGGATCCAGTCGGGCGAGACATCACGGGCGACGCCGGCCGCGGTCTCCTCGTCGACGTCGACGAGAGGGTAGTGCTCGGCGCCCGCCGCGGTGGCGAGGATGAGTGTGGTGACGCCCGCCCGGCGCTGGAAGAGCGACGTACGGCTGGCCCAGCCGATCACACCGTCCCGGTCGACGACGATGCGTTGCCGCGCGACGCTCGGCGGTGCGATGACCACCGAGCGAGAGGTCAGCCGATGCCCGAGGTGCCGGGCGCGGACGACACCGAGCGCGGTCGAGCCGAGAACGGCGACGACCCCCACCGCCAGCCATGGTGTCGGGAGGGCGTGCGTGAGTATCGCGACGCAGATGACGATGAACACCACTGCGCCGGACAGGAATCCGCGGTTGATCCGACGTCGCCCGGCGGTGACGCCGTGTCCGACGAGCGGCGTGGTGAGCTCGGTGCGTTCGTCGGTGACCAGACCGGCCACCCGCATCGCCTCGTCGATCGGTGCCGGTGGCAGCAGAAGCGGGTGCTTGGTGCTGCCGGTGGCGATCGCCTGCAGGCGAGCGCCTTTGAGTGGGCGCATGAGGACCGGCTCGGTGAGGTGACTGCCGCGGATGCGCCGTTCGTCGAAGCTGATCGCGTTGGTGGTCAGCAGTCCGCGTTCGGTGCGCAGGGTCCCGTCGGGGGAGCGGAGGAGCCGGAAGTTCCAGTAATTCAGGACGTACCCCAGAACGGACAGGATGCCGCCGACGACGATCACGAGCAGACAGGCACCCAGCACGACGAGTCCGATCGCGGTCTCGCGGATGGAGTCGACGGCGTCGCGCGCGAATCCGATCCCCTCCGTGAAAACCCCGGCGTCGTTGGCGATCTGCGCGGCGAGGCCGGCGGCGCCCGCGGCCAGTGCGAGCCCGGCGACGGAGAAGGGGGAGTAGCGCAGCCACGAGGTCTGGAACCGTGCCAGGACCGTGGGGTCCTCGGCCGCCACCGGGGCGGTCGGGTCGTCGGGGTCGGTGCCGGCGGGCGCCGACGGTCCCCGCAGGATGCGCGTGGCCATCAGATTGTCGTGCAGCGCCCGCGCCTCGTCGACGGTGAGTGCGGTGAGGACGACCGCCGACGACTCGTCGTCCCCTCCGGTGCCGATCTTGACCTTCTGCAGTTTCAGCACGCGGTGAACCGGGGACGCGGTGAGGTCGACGCTGCGGATGCGGTCCCGGCGCGCGGTCGCGACCTTGCGTGTGACGAGCCCGCTGCGCACCCGGACGTGCTCATCGGTGACCTGGTAGCGCGTGGTCAGCCAGGGCACCACCGTCACGAAGGGCACGATGACCGCGGTGGCGATCAGGGTGAACAGCGGCGCGCCCGAGCCGGCGAAGACCAGCGCGATCACGACCGGGATCAGTGAGGGCAGGAGCTCGACGGGTTTGACGGCCATCATCCACGGCGACAACCGGTGCCAGTCCTCCGGCCCGTCGACGGCGAACGGCTCAGGTCGCGTCATCGGTGAAAGCCTGTGTGCGGATGGTCAGATCGGCGGCGGTCGTCCGTGCGACCTCCGCGTCGAGACCGGCGATGTGGATCGTCCCGGCCGACGACGCCGTGGTCACGGTGAGGGTCGCCAGCCCGAGGAACTGTTCGATCGGCCCGGCCTCGGTGTCGACCACCTGGATCCGGGCGATCGGGATGATCACGCGGTGCCGGACGAACCAGCCCGATTGCGAGTACACCGCGTCGTCGCTGACCTCCCAGCGGTGAAAGCGGTAACGCCACTGCGGGACAATCGCGACCCAGGCGACGGTCACGACGACCACCGCGACCGCGGCGAGCACCGCGATCCATCGCGTCTGGTCGACGACGACGGCCACCACGACGGCGGCGACCACGCCCAGGACCCCGAGGACGAGCGGGCCGATGCGCCACAGGGTCTTGGCGCGTGGATCGACACTGTTGACCGGGTCACGCAGGGTGGGGTGCACCGGCACGGTCGGATCAGATGAGGGCTCCATTGCCGCCAGTCTAGGGGTGGATTCCCCGATGCTAGGTGACGGTGATGCCGCCGTCGACGGGCAGCGTCTGGCCGGTGACGTATCCGGCTGCGGCCGAGGACAACCAGATCGCGGTGGCAGCGAGTTCCTCGCCGTGTCCGGTCCGGCCGAGGAGTACCCGGGGCATCTGGGAGTCGAGATATCCCGGTTGGTAGGTGTCGGTCATCTCGCTCTCGAAGAATCCGGGGGCGATGGCGTTGACGCGAATGCCCTTGCGCGCGCCCCATTGCTGGGCCAGGTCGCGGGTGAGGCCGATGACGCCGGCCTTGCTCGCGGCGTACGCCGCCTGCGGCAGCCCGGCGGTGGTGATGCCGAGGATCGACGAGATGTTGATGATCGAGCTACCCGGTTGCATCACCCGCCCGCAGGCCTGGGCCATCCAGTAGGAGCCGTTCAGGTTGACGTCGATGACGCCGCGGAACTGTTCGGGGGTCTCGCGGGTCGCCGGGTACGCGGTCCCGACGCCGGCGTTGTTGATGAGCACGTCGACCTTGCCGAAGGTCTCCATCGCGGCGTCGACGACCCGCTGACACTGCTCGGGGTCGGCGACATCTGCGGGGACCACCAGCGCCTTGCGGCCGAGTTCCTCGACGGCGGCAGCGGTGTCGGCGAGCTTCTCCGCCCGGCGCGCGGCGAGTACGACATCCGCGCCCGCCTCGGCGAAACCGCGGGCGAACGAGACCCCCAGCCCGGACGAGGCACCGGTCACGATGACCACCTTGCCGGTGGTGTCGAACAGATCCATCACGGACATCGTTGTCTCCCTTGAGTACTCAGCACGGTGACCGACGCGGGGCGCCGGTCGAGTCGGAATCGGCGTCAGAACCAGGACGGTTCTACGTCGAGGGTGGTGCGGTCGAGTGCGGTCAGCAGATCGAGCTGTGGGCCGGTCTTGGGTAGTTCATACCGGAAGAAATACTGTGCCGCAGCGCGTTTGCCGTCGTAGAAGTCACCGGTCCGGCCGTCGGCGGCGAGGAGTTGTTCGAGCCAGATCCAGGCGATCACGATGTGGCCGGCCGTCTCCAGGTAGATCGTGGCGTTGGCCAGCGACAGCTTCGGGTCGCCCGCCGACCAGATGTGCGCGGTCACCTTCACCAGCCGGTCCACCACCGCGTGCAGCGTGTCGGCAAGGGTGTCGAGTCCGTCGACAGTCCGTGCGCGGGCGACGGTGGCCTCGATCGTCTCGGCCAGCGCGGCGAGACCGGCCCCGCCCTGCATGATCACCTTGCGCCCGAGCAGGTCCAGGCCGTGGATGCCGTGGGCGCCTTCGTGGATCGGGTTGAGCCGGTTGTCCCGGTAGTACTGCTCGACGTCGAACTCGCGGGTGTAACCGTATCCGCCGTGGACCTGGATCGCGAGGCTGTTCGCCTCGAGACACCACTGGGAGGGCCAGCTCTTCGCGATCGGGGTGAGTACCTCGAGCAACAGGTTCAGCCGGTCGCGTTCGGCGGGGTCGGTCGTGGTGGCCGCCTCGTCGACGAGGGTGCTGCAATACAACCCGAACGCGAGAGCGCCTTCGACGTAGGACTTCTGGGCGAGCAGCATGCGACGCACGTCGGCGTGTTCGATGATCGGGACCGGTTTGGTCGACGGGTCCTTGTGGTCGACGGGTCGGCCCTGCGTGCGCACCTTCGCGTAGTCGAGGGAGGCCCGGTACCCGGCGTAACCCAGTGCGGTGGCGAGGAATCCGACGCCGATGCGCGCCTCGTTCATCATGTGGAACATGTAGGACAGGCCGCGGTGTTCGTCGCCGACGAGGTAGCCGACAGCGCCGGGAGCGGAGCGAGCGGGCTGATCGTCCACAGCGCCGGGAGCGGAGCGGGCGGGCTGATCGTCCACAGCGCCGGGAGCCGTCTGGGTGGAGTCGGCGGGGAAGGTGCCGTCGCCGAAGTTGAGCAGGGTGTTGGTGGTGGCGCGGTTGCCCATCTTGTGGTTGAGGCCGACGAGCGCGACGTCGTTGCGTGTTCCGTCGGCGAGGTATTTGGGCACGATGAACAGCGAGATGCCCTTGACGCCGGGGCCGCCGCCGGGGATCTTCGCCAGGACGAGATGGACGATGTTCTCGGTGAGTTCGTGGTCTCCGCCCGAGATCCACATCTTGGTGCCGGTGATGCGGTAGGTGCCGTCGCCGGCGGGTTCGGCCTTGGTGGTGATGTCGGCCAGCGACGAGCCGGCCTGTGGCTCGGACAGGCACATCGTGCCGGAGAAGCGGCCTTCGACGAGGGGACGGACCCAGGTGTCGCGTTGCTCGGGGGTGGCGTACTCGGCCAGCAGGTTCGCGTTGCCGACGGTGAGGAAGTTGTACGACGACATCGCGGCGTTGGCGGCCTGGAACCACACGGCGGAGGCCTGGCGGATGACGGTGGGCAGTTGCATGCCGCCGAGTTCGTCGTCGAAGGAGGCCGAGATGAGACCGGCCTTGCGGTACTCGGTGAGGCCGGCGACGATCTCGTCGGGCAGGACGACCTTGCCGTCGTCGCCGATGTAGGGCTCGTTGGCGTCGCCGATCTTGTTGGCGGGTGCGAAGCACTTCGTCGCGATGTCGGCGCTGAGTTCGAGCACGGCGTCGAAGGTCTCCCGCGAGTGTGCCGAGAAGCGTTCCCGCGAGGTCAGCGCCTCGACATCGAGCCATTCGTAGAGCAGGAACTCGAGGTCCCGCCGGGACATGGGTGTGGTCATCGCACTTCCTCGTCGGTCAGGTGGGCGGACGCTGATGCGCGGATGTCCGTCGCCCGTCCATCATGCCCCGGCACGCCGCGGCCGCGTGCGAGACCCCGGCCCGTTCGTCACACGGTGCGGCAGGGCGTACGTCTCACTATGAGACGACGACGAACCCGCCCGGTGCGATGCGCGCACTGGGCGGGTACGGGGGAGGAGCTGCTAGAGCTCGGTGTCGGGGGTGGCGAACGACCCGGACGGAAGCAGCGGATCGTTGAGACGCTGGGCGTACTGGTCGAAGTAGATTCGCGCGATCAGCTCGCGCCGGCTGCGGACGCCGGCCTTGTCGAAGATCGATTTGAGGTGGTCCTGCACGGTGTAGGCGGAAACGTGCAGGGCGGTGGCGATGTCCTTGGTGGCCACGCTCTGCAGCACCATCTGGGTGACGTCGCGTTCACGGGCCGTGAGCCCGAACGCCTCGACGACCAGCGGGATGATCTCGGGCGGGCGGGCCTCCTCGATGGTCACCACGACCTCGCCGACCCGGCCGTCGGCCGACGACAGCGGCGACGCGTGGATGACGAGCCACATGCCCGACGCCCCGCGCACCCGGAGGCGCGGCGGGACGGAGGACTCACCCGAGCCGTAACGGCGTGCGGCTCCGATCAGGCCGTAGATCGGGTTCATCACCGCCGCGCCGTTCGGACCGGACGCGAGGTCGGCGATGCGCTCCTGGCTGCCGGCGCTCATCTGCACGATCTCGTTGCTGCGGTCGATGATCAGCACCGCCGGGCCGTGGCCGGTCGGCGGTGGCGGACTCGGCGCGTCGACGGTGGCAGGGGCGGCGGCACTCGCCCCGCCGGCGACCACACTGCTCAGCAACCCCACGCGCACGCCGTAGGCGAGAGTGCGCGACAGCGAACCCAGGAAGTCGATCTCGTCGGCGTCGAAGGGCCGGCATCCGGCCCCGCTGCGGAACATCGCGATCCCGGCCCACGCCCGGTCCCCGTCACGCAGCACCAAGCGGGCCTCGTCGTGGAAGCAGTATTCGGGAATCATCAACTGCGACATCCGATTGGACCGTTCGGTGGCGCCCCGGTTGAGGAGGTTGAGTCCGACCGCATCGCGTTTGGCGGCCACCATCTCGCGGTATGCCGTCGGCTCGACCTGCCCGTATTCGAGGAGACCCCAGTCCGGGTCCCGGTGATCCTCGCCGAGCAGTGATCCGTACTTGCGGGCGCTGGTGAGCAGGACGGTGTTGGGATCGAAGGTGCCGATGCAGACCGCGTCGACGGGCACCGCGCGGCTCAGGGAGGCGACGGTCTCGGCGAAGAAGTCGTCGAGACCGAGGCCGGCGTGGGCCACGACCTCGATGTCGCGGCGCACACGCTCGGCGGTCAGACTCGATGTCATTCGACAATTGTGGGCGTGAGCTGCGCGGATGTCTATCCCACAATAGTGGGGTCCCCCGGACGGAGGACACCGGCCGGATCGTGGCGTCGTCGGATGGTCTCCAGGCGTGTCCGCTGGTCGGTCGACCACAGCGCGTCGCGTTGGGTTGCCGTCCGCCCGGAGAAGTTGAGCAGCGCTCCACAGGAGTGGGCGGCCACTGCATCGGTGACGGCCGCGAGATGCTCACCGACCTGTTCGCCCAGCGGGCCGGCGGGTACGCCGATGGCGAGGACGGAGAACGCGCCGTCGCGTCCCACGACGGCGTTGGGTACGCGCTGCGGCGACCGCAACCGGCCACCCAGGAGACGGACCTCGACGATGGCCAGCGGGCTCGCGACCTGCGGCCCGGCTACCGCGAGCAGCGCGTCCACAGCAGACGCCGGGAAGTCGGCGAGTACGCAGCCGCGTTCGGCACTCGGCATCGGCCCGGGCGGGTCCATGTGTACCGCGTCGAGCGCAGCGGTCGGGAGGACGTCGATGTTCTCCAGGAGGATCGGACCTGCCGACCGCATCGGTGCGAGCAACGCGGCCGCGGTGGCCGGGTCCCCGGTGTGGGTGTAGCGGACGTGCACGGCGAGCTGACCCTGCAGGGGCGGGGGCAGGTTGGGGTCCGGCGGGAGGCGGAGGATCGCCACCGAGGTCCCGGCCTCCTCGGGCAGGGAGGGCGCCCACTCGCGCCAGGCGTGCAGGACGTCGGCGGCCGCCGAGCCGGCGAAGAAGATCCCGCCGCCGTAGATTGTGGGCAGATCGAAGAGCTCGAACTCGAGTGCGGTGACGATGCCGAACCCGTCCCGTCCGCCGAGCAGTGCCCAGAACAGGTCCGAACCCGCGGATGCGTCCACCGTGCGGACGAAACCATCGGCGGTGACGAGCTCGATCGACCGGACATGATCGGCGGCATAACCGAATTGACGACCCAGCGGACTCAGTCCGCCGCCGAGTGTGTACCCGACGACGCCCACCGACGACGACGAGCCGACGAGCCCGGTGAGGCCGTGCGGCGCGGTCGCGGCGACCACGTCGCGCCACCGCGCACCGGCTTCGACGCGCGCAGTCCTGGTCACCGGATCGACACTCGCCCCCGCCATCCGGGACGTGGTGACGACGACCGTGCCGCGCCCCTCGATCGGCGATCCGTGTCCGGTCGCCCGCGCACCGACCCGCATTCCGTTCGAGCGTGCATACCGCACGGCGGCGGCGACGTCGGCGGCGTTCGTCGCCCCGACGACCACGTCAGCGGCGGGTATCGCCGCGAGGTTGAAGCCGGTCAGTTCGGCGGTGTAGCCCTCGTCGGCCGGGGTCAGAACGGGACCGCTGACCGCGGAGAGCAGGACGCCGAAGTCGGTGAAGTCGATGGGTTCAGAGGTGATGGACACGATGCTTCCTTCGTAATGATCTGGGGATGAACGGGTTCGAGCGTCGGTGCTGCTGTGGTGGGCCGCCGGACTCGGCAGCTCCATGGGACTCAGAGTGGCCGACGCCCTTTTGTTCCCGCCATCCCTCGAACGCGGGAAATGCTCGCGCCAGAGTTCTGGGTTCGTGTGCGTCCCAGAAGTCTGGGGGGCGGTCAGTCGACCCGACCCCCGCTGGTTGAGCCGGCACCGAAGGAAGCCGCCGGGCCGAGCAAGCGACGAAGGAGCGCGTCGAGGTCGAGGCGCCGAGTCGAAGCCACTTGGTGACCCGACGCCGTTGCACAACCCCTGCGGACCCAGCCCCACACGCCCGGCGGGTTGCGGATGCGGCCCGGGGGAGCGAGTTCTCGGGATCTTCAGTCCACTTCAGACTCGCAACTCTCCATCCAGAATTTGTAACAGATGTGACTGAAGTTCACCTCTGTCAACGATCCACGCACAATCAACGCGAATCGACGCACACTCAACGAAAAATGCTGCACAGTCGACAGTTTCGAGATTTCGGAGCCTGTGGAAACTCCTCGTAGTCGAACGAATGTTCCGGTACCTTGGAGTCTATGCCAGAGCTCACCACTCTCCTCGATCAACTCATCGAGACCGCCCCACCCGCCGACGACCTCACCGGCAGAGCAACATTCGACGCCCTCGACACCTGGCGCCTGATCCGCAACCTTGCCGATCATCAGATCGTCGCGCACGCAGCACAACTCGATGCTCTCGGGGTCGCACAGAAAGCCGGCAACACCACCAAGAAACTGCTGATCGAGTCAGGCCACGCACCGGCCGCCGCGCACCGCACCATGCGAAGCGTCGATGCGTTGCCGGGGTTGCCTGCGCTGTCTCGTCATGCCGCTGACGGGCGGCTGTCCGGCGAGGTCGTCGATGCCATCGTCCGCGGCATGAACGAGATCGAAAAACGGTGTGGTGACGATGTTTCCGAGGGAGAACGCTCCCGGTATGAGATCGAACTCATCGCCCAAGCACTATCCGGCGCGACCCCGACACAGGTCCTCAACCACGCCCGCGCGATCGCCAACGCTCTCGCCGACGCCTCCGACACCGGTGTTCCCGCAGCCGACGACCCATCTCTGAACTCGGTGAACGCCCACACCACCGACGACGGCCGCGTCGAAATCCGCGCCGACCTCACCCAGATCGTCGGCGAGAAGTTCCTGGCCATGATCGACGAGCGGTCCTGCCCGCGACCCGAACCCGACGGAACCGCCGACCGACGCACCGCCGAGCAACGCCGCGCCGACGCCTTCGAACTGATCCTCGACCAAGCCGCGATCGGCGCCACCCTCGACACCGTCGGAAGCCCACGCACCCAGTTGATGCTGACGATCCCCGCGACCGGAGACCTCGCGACACTGCCGTGGACCGGGACGGTCAGCCATGCCACCGCGAAACAGGTGTCGTGCGACGGCTCGCTCACGGAGATCATCCTCGATGGTGAGGGCGTACCGCTTCAGATGGGCCACACCCACCGCCTGTATCCGGCACACCTCCGCAAGGCGATCATCGTCCGCGACGCCTGCTGCATCAAATGTGGTGCACCACCGTCACATACCCAGGTTCACCACATCCGGTCGTGGGCCGACGGCGGACCCACCGACCTCGACAACGGTTGCCTGCTCTGCCAGCGCTGCCACACCCAGGTCCACCACCACGGCTGGGACATCGTGATGGGTTTCGACCGACACCCCTGGCTCGTCCCACCCGCCAGTATCGACCCGCACCGCCGACCGTTACCCGCCTACAACCGACGCACCATGCGACTCGACGACGCCGCCTGAGCATCCAGCCAGAGACCACCCAGACTTTCGCGTAGCACCTTCCGCACCCGGAATCCGTCCGGGATCGCAACCGTACCTTGACAACTCCACAGTGATGTCCCTCCGTGCCCTGTTCCCGCTGCGATCACCTTCGGGAACGGGGGTTACGGACAACGCAAGAACGGCCCCGCTCACCGGCAATCGACCCGCGAGACACGCTCCGTAACGGTTCACTGCTCGACCGCGACCACCTGGCCGCCCCACCGATCACCCAGCCGGGTTCGGGTTCATGGCGAACGTCGAGCCGGCGCGCTCCGGTTGTGGCTCGCCTGACAGCAGCCCGGGTCGGCCGCATCCACAGCCGGCTGCGGTCGTCGGTGACGATCTCGGAGTGCGCCGGGCAGGAGTGGTCGTCGGCGGCGTGGTGCGGGTAGAGACCGCCGCGCAATGTCGTTACCGGGCCGGTGCTTTTGCGATCTCACCGGGCAGGACAACCGGGTGTCGCTCAGCGACACGTCGTGCTGAACGCGCCGTAGGTCAGTCCCCCAGCACTCGGTACGTCGCCGCCTCGAAGTCGCGGTACCCGTCGATCGATGCGGGGTCGACGAAGGGGAAGATCTGGGTGGCCCAGAAGCCGCCGATCCGGGTGTGGGGATCGATCCAGTAGTAGAGGTTGGCCAGCCCGGCCCACGACTGCGAACCCGCCTTGCGGCCGGTGGGGGTGTCGGTGTCGTTCACCATGAACGGATACGACCAGGATTTCGGTGTCCCCGGATCGAATTCGACATCGTGGCTCAGCGGCGGGATCACACCGGGCAGCCGCCGCACTGCGAGATCGCCGATCTGGTTGCGCAACGCCGTGGTGACGGTCTCCGGGCGCAGGATCTGTTGACCGCGGTCGGAGCGGCCTTCGCGCAACCACATTCGCAGGAAGGTCAGATAGTCGGGGACGGTGGACCAGAGGCCCTGCCCGCCCATGTCGATTTCGGGATCGACAGGCTGTTCCCAGCGGTGGTTGGGGACGAGCTCGCCCCGCTTGCGCATGTGCAGGACCGCTCGCCAACGCCGGGCGTCGTCGGACAGCGCGAAACCGGTGTCGGACATGCCGAGTGGGTCGAGGACCCGCTCGGCCATCACCTCGCGGAGACGGCGCCCGGTGACGGCCTCGATGACCTGGCCGGCCCAGTCCACCCCGGAGCCGTACTCCCACTCAGTGCCGGGATCGAACAGCAGCGGGGTTCGCAACGACGCCCTCGTCGCCGTGGCGACGGCGGGCACACCGTGGTCCGCGGTCAGTAGACGGTAGTTCTCGTTGAAGAAGTCGTAACCGAAACCGGCGGTGTGCGTGAGTAATTGGTGAGTCGTGACATCGGAGGCGGGTGGCCGCAGACGCGGCCGCCCATCGTCGTCGAAGCCTTCGATCACCTGCAGTTCGCCGAGCGCCGGGACGTAAGTGCGGGCCGGTGCGTGCAGGTCCAAGGCGCCCTCCTCGACGAGCTGCAGCGCGACCGTCGCGGTCACCGCCTTCGTCGCCGAGAACAGAGCGAAGACGGAGTCGACGGTCATCGGCTGCTCGTCGTCGAGCGCACGCACCCCGGCGGCACCGAGGAAGACCGTCTCCTCGTCGGTCGTGACGCCCGCGACCACCCCCGGCACCCGCGGCGCGCCCTCGGTCCGGGCGGTCAGGATCGGGGTCACCTCCTTGGCGAGGCGTTCGGCACGGACTGGTCCCGCAGAGGTCATGGAATGGTCTCTCCTCATCGAAGTGGAACGTGACCGGCCCCGACGAACGTCCGGAGTCGTTCGATGGCGAGGGTGAGGTCGTCGGTGGATGCGGCGTAGGACAGACGGACGTACCGGTCCGCGCCCGCGACCCCGAAGTCGTGGCCCGGGGTCAGGGCGACATGGGCTTCGGCGAGCGCCCGGTCGCAGAACTCGGCCGACGTCAGGCCCGTGGAGCCGACGTCGAGGTAGACGTAGAACGCGCCGTCGGGGATGACCGGCACGTCGAGTCCGATGTCCGCGAGCCCGTCCACGACGAGTTGCCGGCGTCGCGCGAACTCACGACGGTTCTGTTCGGCCACCGCCAGGGAATCCGGCGTGAAGCAGGCCAGCGCCGCGTATTGCGACGGCGTGGGCGGGCACACGTAGAAGTTCTGCGCCAGCCGCTCCAGCACCCCCACGAGTTCCGCGGGCACGATGCACCATCCCAGCCGCCAACCCGTCATCCCGAAGTACTTGGAGAAGCTGTTGATCACCACCGTCTCCGCGACGCCCGGCGAGTCGGCGGCCAGGATGCTGCGCGGCGGCCGACCGTCCGGTCCGGGGTCGGACAGCCCGAGGTAGATCTCGTCGACGATCGACCAGCCGTCCCGGGCCGCCGCGAGCTCGCACATGGTCACGAGTTCCTCATACGGCATCGAGGTGCCGGTCGGGTTCGACGGGGTCGCCACGATGACGCCGCGGGTCGCGTCCGTCCACGCGTCGTCGACTTCGGCGGCGGTGAGCTGGAACCGGTTGGCGGGGCTGGTCGGCAAGAGCCGGACCTGTGCGCCGAAGGCGTGCGCGAACTGGCGGTTGCACGGATAGGACGGGTCGCCGATGAGGACCTCGTCGCCCGGGTCGATCAACGCCGCGCAGCCCATCAGGAGGGCCGCCGACGCGCCGGCGGTGACCGCCACCCGCGCGGGATCCACCGACGCTCCGAAATGGTGGCCGTAGAAGTCTGCGATCGCCTCGCGCAACTCCGGGAGGCCGAGGGCACCGGTGTAGGCGAGGGGACGGCCGGTCGCCTCGCGGGCGGCGGCGAGGACCGCCGGCGGTGCCCCGAAATCGGGTTCGCCGATGTTCAGCTTGACGACGGAATGACCAGCCGCCTCGAGTTCGGCGGCGCGCTTCGCGAACTCCATCGCCTGGAACGGGGCGATCCCTTCGGCACGTCGGGAGATCCTCATGGGTGACATTGTGCGCGTCGGGATATCTGGCACCCGACCCCACCTCTCCGGCGGCGACGCGCACCGGCAGGCAGGATGTGGGGGTGCCCATTCCCGAATTCATCCGCGATCTGCGTGCCCAGGTCGGTACCCGCGAACTCTGGTTGTCCGGCGTCAGCGTCGTCGTCTGCGACGACGCCGGGCGGGTGCTCCTGACGCGCCGCGTCGACAACGGACAGTGGGCCGTCGTGTCCGGCGTCCTCGAACCGGGAGAGGAGCCGGCGCGGGCGGCCCTGCGCGAGGTCCGCGAAGAAACCGATGTCAGCGCCGAGATCATCCGACTGACCAGCATCGACGTCACCCCGCTGATCACCTACCCGAACGGCGACCGGACCCGCTATCTCGACGTCTGCTTCCTCGCGCGCCACGTCGACGGCGATCCCCGGGCCGCCGACGACGAGAACTCCGACGTCGCGTGGTTCGCGCCCGACGCATTGCCGTCCGACCTGACCGACACGTCGGCACTGCGGATCGAGAAGGCGCTGGCCGGCAACGCCGAGGCGTGGTTCCGACGGTAGGGGTTCCAGCGGTAGGGGGTCCCTCAGGGAAGTCCCTGAAGTTCGCCCCAGAAGTGCCGCCGAGCATCGCTTTCCGGCTTCGGCGGGCGCAGACTGGGCTCATGACCACATCGACGAACAACACCACCGGCATGACCTTCTGGAAGGTTCTGGGCATCATCGCGGTCGCGCTGATCGCACTGGCCGTCCTCGGCCCGCTACTCGAGGGACTCTTCTGGATCGCCCTCGTCGCACTCGCCCTCTACGGCGGCTACATGCTGTTCCGTTCGAACAAGAAGAACACGCCCCCGACCACCTACTGACCGGGCATCACCCGCCGAACAGCATCCAGAGCCCGAGGAACGTGTAGAAGACCATCAGCACCATCATGGTGAGCTGCCCGGTCAGCTGGTGCCGGCGGGGCAGGAGACGCAACGATGCGTCGTGCGCCGCGGCCACCCCCAACAGATGGCCGCCGAGTACGAACGCCACCTTCAGGGTCACCGTGACCGTCGGGTGGTCACTCATCACGTACACCGGATGAGCATCGCTGAGCCACAGCACATTCCATCCCCTCCCCAGCGGATCGCCGAGCGCGAGGACGGCTTCTTGTCCCTGTTCGACGAGTGACTGCAGGTAGTGGGCGAGGATGTAACCGATCACGATCGGGACCAGCGAGTGCGCCATCAGGCCGGGGAGGCGGCGCCGAAGGTCGGGATGCACACCGCCGACCGCGCGGGCGGCCGTCCAGAAGGTCACCACGACGACGCCGATGACACCAACAGGCCGGCGGTCGAGTACACGGTGGCGGCCGCCCGGCTGTCACCGGCACCGTCGGCGACGAGGTCCTGCCAGAACGCGATCGCCGAAAAGCTGTCGAAAGCGGTGGAGCCGAGCAGGATCGCGAGAACGGTGACGGTACCCGGGAGCACCGGGAGCGTGGGCAGCGAGTTCATCGGACTGCGGAGGATCACCCGGCCGGCGCTGTTGCGCGCGAACGGGGACAGGCGCGAGGCCACGGTGCTGTACACCGCGAACGGGTCGGCGTCCGCGGTCCACCGCAACCCGAAGACCACGCCACCGACGAGGGTGATGACCAGGTAGCAGAGAAGCCAGATCCGCACCGACGACACCGAACTCGGGTCGGGCGACGCCAATTCGAGCCAGACGAAGGCGAACAGGCCCAACGCCGCGGGCCACCAGCCCAGCCGACGCGGATACTCTCGCAGGCCGACGACCCGCGGGCACCCGACACCTTGGGCGGCCCGCAGCAGGGTGCGGACCGGCGACAGCAGTCGCCACACCGGTCCGAGAAGCACCGACAGCACGGTCATGCCGACCCAGAGCAGCACATAGAACGCGCCCGGTAGAGGGTTCTCGTCGTCGTCGGGGCCGACGGCGGCCACGATCAGCCATGCGGTGAGAACCACTGCGGCGCCGCTGATCACGCCGCGCACCCAACGGTTGTCGACGGTCGCCGTCACCCATCTCGGGAGCTCTCGGCCGGCGTCCGGCCGACCGAATCGTGGTGTACGCCAAGCGAACGCGATGACCGCGAACGAGATGGTCAGCGCCCAGGCGCCGCCGATCAACACCGCGGTCAGCGGGACGGGCAGGTACTCCGAACCACCCAGTCCGTGGGCGAGCAGAACGTCAGTCGGCCTCGCGGGCGGGGTCATCGGCCTCGTCTCTGGTCGGGGGAGCGGTGGAATCGGGGTCGCCGCCTGCCGGCTCGGCGGCAGTGCGGCCGGCCTCGCCCGGGCGGCCTGCGACGTCGTCCGCGTCGTCCTCGTCGTCCCCGCGTCGACGGTCGATGATCGCGATCGCGACGATGACGCCCACCACCAGGAACGCGGGGATCACGGCCGGCAGCGCCAGCACCAGCGGGTGCGTCGCCAGGTGGTGAACGCCGGGGTCGGCAGCGAGAGCGATCACGGCTGCGGCTGGAGTTCGGGCTCCCGCGCGCCCGATGTCGCCTCCCGGGCGTTCACCCGGCCGGCTCCCCACGACAGCGCCGCGATGAGCAGCAGCGAACACACGAGCACCACCAGGGAGGCGGCGCCGAACAGCCACGACGGGTAGTCGAACGTCCGCTCGCGCTGCAGGATCGATATCTCCGCGACGAACGGTTTCGTCGACGTCAGCTGAGCCGGCTCGCCCTCCGCGCCGATCGCCGGGTCGGCCGGCAGATACACCGGCACGCCCGCCATCGTGGTGCCGTCCTGTACGCGCAGGATGGTCTTCCATGATCCCGACACCGGCATCGGTTCGGTGGACCGGAAGTGGTTGGGGCCGACGCGCTCCAGCCGGTCGATGACGATGCCGCGGTCATTGTCGATCCCGCCCTGCCACGACATCAGCGTGACCCACTCGGGGTCGTCGCTGAGCGCGTCGGCCGGGTCGAGGAAGACCTCGGCCGTCACGTTCTCGTCGGCAGCCTCGTTCGGCCCGGCCGGGGTGAGGACGACGCGCGCCGTGACATCCGCGGGGACCGAGACCCGCAGGCCGTTGGCGACGGCCCCGCCGATCACCAGGACGGAGAGCACGACCGCGGTGATGCTGACCCAACGGGTCGGGAGCCGCTCGCCGACGCTGACGAGACCCAGCAGCCCGCCGCACACACCGGCCGCGATGCCCACGGGGATCGCCATCGCCAACGCCTCACCCCACATGCCGGTGACCCACGGGAACGGGTAGGCCGCGGCGATCCACCAGGACTCGATCCAGAGACCGAGGGTCGCGACTCCGAGCCCGGCCACCGCGCCGAAGAGCACGCGGCGCTTGAGCAGCGGGGTCAGCGCGAGCAGTTCGATGACCACGGCCGCGCCCAGGTAGAGCGGGAAGACGTTGATCGGCGCGCCCAGCGCCGGCCCGACGACGACCGCGACGACACCACGCAGCAGGATCGCGAAGACGGCCGCGACGAGCGCGGCGCCCGGCCCGAGACAGATCCGCGCGGCGACGAGGGCGAACGCCCCGGCCCCGGCGATCATCATCGGCTGCAGCACGAGCCGGAACTGCTCGACGCCGAAGTCGTACTCGATCTGGAACACCGACATGCCGATCACGAGCCCGCCGAAGGCCAGGCAGCGCACGAGCCACTGGCTTCGGCCGTCGTCCGGGGCGTCGGGACCCATCGCGGCCCGGCCCTCACGATCGAGGATCACGACGGCGATGAGCGACAGGCCCGCGCCGCCGATGAGCATCAGGTGGGTCGGGCCCCAGAGGGTGACGTCCTGGCCGAAGATCCGATGCCAGACGTCGTCGAGCGGGAACCCCAGCAGTGCGTAGAAACCGCAGCCTGCCAACAGGATTCCGCCCACCGGTGCGTACCAGTGACGCGTGATCCGGATCGCCGAGCGGCCGGGCTTGTCGAAGGGGAGGAACACCGACAGCATGCCGGAGATGAACAGCAGGAACAGGCCTACCAGGATGAAGTAGTGCGCCGGGTTCGCCAGCGGCCCCTCGTCGCGACCGTCGCCGATGTGCAGGCTCACGTCCCAGAGGAAGCCGAACAGCGCGCAGATGATCGTGCTGGTGAACAGGAAGATCGGCAGCGCCGCCCACGGTGGGCGGTTCACCCGGCGCGCGGCCCATTCGGACAGCGTGGTCAGCCACGTGATCTTGCGCGTGCGATGCAGATAACCGATCCAGAGCAGTCCGACCGACACGACGGCCGCCACCGCCGACATCAGGAAGACCTGGTCGAGTGCCGCTCCACCACCCTCGGCGGCGAGATGGACGCGCGTGACATCGCTTGTTGACATGGTCGAAGTATGCACAACCGCACCCGGGTCCCGGGAGTGCATTGGGCAAAACGGCGATCACGCGCGGTGAACGGCCCGCTCAGCTCATCCGACGGGGACGCACGACGACGTCGTGCAGATCTCCTCCGGCAGCTCGATCCCCGGGAGTCCGGGGATGTCGGGCAGGCCCGGGATGCTCGGCAATCCGGGCGCCGCCGGGGTCTCCGATTCCGGGGCCGGTGCCGTTGCCGCTCCGCCCGGCACGGTTACCCGCAGCGGTGCGGCGACCGTCGGGGTCGTCCCTGTCACCGGTGGGTTGGTGCCCCAGAACTCCTCGGCTGCCCCGGTGCCCGGTGGCAGCGTGATCGTGGTGCATCCCCAGTAGATGTCGTACCTGCCGTCCGGGATCGTCGTCGTCCCACTGGGTGTCGGCGGCGTGCCCTGAGAGATTCGCAGCGGCAACGACTTCGACGAGCCGGGGGAGATGAGCGCACCGAGCTCCTCCGGTGTCTGGTATCCGAAGACGACATTGGTCGGGGCTCCGCCGGCCGGGACGCCGACGATCTCGCAGCCGATGCGCTTCGCGGCGTTGTTCGTCACCGTCAGGGTGACGTTGTTGCCGGACACCGAGGGTGTCGCGGTCACATCGCTCGGCGCTGCGGTGGCGACGGGCGCGAGGGCGGCTCCGAATGCCGCTGCGGCGCACACCGCCAGGCCGACGGTGGCTGTCCGGACTCGGTTGCTCATACGGGTGTCCTTCCACATGGGTTTTCAGTACCGACCAGGAAAAAGCAAGTCGCACGGTCGTCGAAAATATGCGGGATTTCGCATCCCGTTCGATTCTCGTCAACGATTGTCAAGTCGTTCTCACCTGACTCTGAATCACACGACCGAATCGACAGAAATATCCGGTCAATGCTCGACCCGGTCATTCTTACAGATATGGGTAATGCCCGCAGAATGAGGGTGGAAAAGACATTCGGCGTCGGATTCGCAGGTTCGAGAGGCCGGGCGGCCGTCGCGGCGCCACCGAACACCCGGTGGCCTACGCGTCGGCTCGGTAATCTACTCGCGACGCAGGACGCCCGAACAGCAGGGCGACCGAACAGACCGGGGACGCCATGCCGACGGTGATCGCGACCATCAGTCTCAAGGGCGGGGTCGGGAAAACCACGCTCACGGGAGGCCTCGCCGACTTCCTCGCCGGCGTCTTCGGCAAGAAGGTGCTGCTCGTCGACCTGGACGCCCAGACCAACCTGACGACGATGATGATCGGGCAGGAACACTGGCTGACGTGCAACGCCCGGCGGCACACCGTCGCGACACTCTTCACCGACCTGCTCGACGGCACGGAATCGTTCGACCTCGAGGGCAGCGTGCAGCGCGATGTCTCGACCGTGGCCGGGCTCACCGGGATCGACCTGCTGCCGTCGTCTCTGGACCTCATCGAACTGGCCGAGGAGCTCAGTGCTCACCGGGTTGCTGCGGACGACCATCTGGCGGCCGTGGAGGTACTGACGAACGCGTTGGCCCCGATCGCCGGGCAATACGACTACATCCTCGTCGACTGCCCGCCCAACGTCGGACCGTTCAGCCTCAACGGGCTGGCGATGGCCGCCGCATATCTGATCCCGACCATCCCGGATGTCCTGTCCACATATGCGATTCCGCACATCCAGCGTCAGGTCGCCGATTTCGGCACCGAATTGGGGCGGGAAATCGTCGAATTGGGGGTGGTGATCACCAAGTACCGGGCGGCGTCGACGCTTCATCAGGACACGGTGCGGCGACTGAGACGGGACACCTCGATCCAGAACGTCCTGCCGACCTACCTGCACGAGGGCAATGCGATCGGTGCCGCCGCCGACTTCGCAACCTGGCCGAGCCTGCATGCGAAGTACGGCTACCACGGCCACTACGAACAGTTCCGCGATCTGACCCGCGCCGTGATGGTCGAGGCCGACGCCAAACTCGCTCGGGCCGAACTCGCTCGGGCCGAACTCTCGGGGGCGGTTCCGAGTTCCCGCGGCCCATTCGATCGACCGACGCCGAACCGCAGCTCAGGCGTCTAAGTTCATCTCAGCCGCCGACCGGTGGCGCCTCGTTCGACTCCTCAGGAGCTCCCATCATGCGCAAAGTGCACATCACCTCGGTTCTCGGCGCCGCAGCACTGGCCGTCGCCCTCACGGCGTGCGGTTCCGATGACTCGGCGTCGGGTGGCACCGACGCGGAGGCCACCGTGACCGTCGACGGTCAGGAACTGGAACTGGCGGACAAGACGGTCGGGTGCACCGACGCCGCGGGCAAGGTGACCATCGGGATCGGATCGGGTGGGGGCTCGGGTATCGGCGTCGTCCTGACGTCGGGTGACTCGCCCGAGGTGGAATCCGTGGGTCTGGGCTCGCTCGACGGTGTGGTGCTGGCCTATCAGAAGGGTGCCGGCGGCGGCAGCGGCGAGGTCACCAAGGACGGGGACACCTACACGGTCACCGGCGACGCATCCGGGATCGATCCCGCCAATCCGACCGAGCCCGTGACCAAGTCCTACGAGATCAAGGTGACCTGCCCCTGATCCCGGTTCCGCCGCTTGGTCTCGGTCCGGTGACCGGTCCGGTCTCGATGTGTACACATTTTCCCCGGACGCTGTTTGGCGCTCTGTCGGGCTGGGTACGTTCCGATTTGTAGCGATTCGAGAGGTCTTCGCGATCTCTAACGATTTGCACAACGGATCAACGACGACCCTTTAGGAGCAGACATGTGGGCCATCCTCGTATGGATTGTGATCGGCGGGCTCGCCGGCTGGATCGCCAGCAAAATCATGGGAACCGATGCACAACAGGGAATCATCCTCAACATCGTTGTGGGCGTCGTTGGCGGCTTGTTGGGCGGCTGGTTGTTGCAGGCGTTGTTTGACGTGGAGGGTGGTGGCATCTTCCTCACGTTCGTGACCTGCCTCGTTGGTGCATGCATCTTGCTGTTCATCGTGAAGCTGGTGACCGGGCGCGGTCGTCGAACTCGCGTCTGACAGCAGAGAATCTCCGCCCCGGCTCGACGTTCGCATCGAACGTCGAGCAGGGGCGGAGTCGCGTCGGGGCCGTGTCCGGGGCATATGCGTACGTTGGATTGGGTACGAGAGTGGCGACCGCACAAGTGAGCAACCGAAAGTGAGCATCCAGTGACTCGAGTGGCGATCATCGGCGGACACGGCAAGATAGCGCTGCGGCTGGCGCGGATTCTGTCGGAACGCGGCGACGAGGTGACCTCGATCATCCGCAATCCCGAACACGCCGAAGACGTCGCGGACACCGGGGCCGTTCCCGTGGTCGCCGACGTCGAGACCCTCGACACCACCGGCATCGCCACCGCGATCTCCGGCCACGACGCGGTGGTGTGGACCGCGGGGGCCGGCGGCGGCGATCCGAAGCGGACGTACGCCGTGGACCGCGATGCCGCGATCCGGTCCATGGACGCCGCCGTGCGGGCCGGAGTCCGCAGGTACGTGATGGTGTCCTACTTCGGCGCCGGACCCGATCACGGTGTGCCCGAGGACAACTCTTTCCACGCCTACGCCGAGGCCAAGGCGGCTGCGGACACGTACCTGAAGTCCACGGAACTCGACTGGACGATCCTCGGACCCAGCAAGCTGACCGACGAGAACGGCACCGGCAGCATCACGCTCGGCGGCGACCGGGTCGAGGGTGACCAGGTCAGCCGGGACAACGTCGCCCAGGTCGCGGCGGCCGTTCTCGACCATCCGGCGGCGGTGCACGAGGTGATCGAGTTCAACGACGGCGACACCCCGATCCTCGATGCCTTCCCACGGTCCTGAGGAGCCGGATTCCCCTCTTGCCGCCGTTATCGCGGCTTGTCGCGCGATCGTCGGCGACGCGCATGTCCTCACCGACCCGGACGCCACGGCAGGGTTCCTGACAGACTGGACCGGGCGGTATCGCGGAGCGGCGGAGGCGGTGGTCCGGCCCCGCACCACCGACGAGGTCTCGCGCGTGCTCACCGAATGCGACCGGTCGGGCATCCGGGTCTGCGCGCAGGGCGGCAACACCGGACTCGTCGGCGGCTCGGTGCCACCGGCCGCCGCCGTCGGCGAGCGCTGGATCGTGCTGTCGACGGTGCGGATGACCGACATCGACGAGGTGGACACCGTCGGTCGTTGTGTCGGCGCCCAGGCCGGCGCGACCGTCGAATCCATCGACCTCCGCGCCGCGGCGCACGGCCTGTCGTTCGGTATCGACCTCGCCTCCCGCCAGAGCGCGACCGCGGGCGGGGTCGTGTCGACCAATGCCGGTGGGACGCGGATGATCCGGCGGGGCAACGCGAGGTCGCAGATCGCGGGGATCGAGGCCGTCCTGGCCGACGGCCGCGTGCTCCGCCGGTGGACATCCCTCGTCAAAGACAATGTGGGATACGACCTTCCAGCCCTCCTGGCCGGTAGCGAGGGAACCCTCGCGGTGATCACCCGGGTCCTGTTCCGACTCGTCGCGCCGCCCTCGGCCGCGACCGTCGCGGTCGCCTCGATCGAGCGCGTCGAGAACGCCATCGGGCTGATCGGCGCCGCGTCGGCGGCGGGACTGACCGTCGAGGCCGCCGAACTGATGACCGAGGCCGGGGTTGCGCTCGTCGCCGAGTACGGGCACCGGCGCCCGACGACGCCGGGACCGTTCTATGTCCTTCTCGAGGCGTCGGGGACCGGGGACATCGAGACCGCGACCGCCGAGCTCCTCGGTGATGCCACCGGGATCATCGACGCCGTGCTCGCGCCGGCGCCGGCTCGCGCCCTGTGGTCCGGTCGCGAGGGCCACACCGAGGCCATCGCCCGGTCGAGCGCGACACCGGTCGTCAAGCTCGACATCTCGGTTCCGATCCGGGCACTGCCCGAGGCATTCGCCGAACTGTCCCGTGTGGGTGACGAAAACGAATTTTCCTGTCGGCCGATTCTTTTCGGACACGTCGGTGACGGCAACATCCACGTCAACCTGCTCGACGTCCCGCCGGCGCAGGCCGGCGCGGTCACCGACCACGTGTTCGGGATCGTGGCCGCCAACGGCGGGAGCATCAGTGCCGAGCACGGTATCGGCCGCGCGAAGTCGGCCTGGACGCACCTCGGCCGCGACGCCACCGACCTTGCGACCATGCGCGCGATCAAGGACGCGCTGGACCCGCGGGGAACCCTAAACCCGGGGGTGATCTTTCCGTGAGGACCGAACCGGTGGACCGAACCCGGCGGCGCGGGCGGCGGGCGCACGGAAATCCTGCGATCATGCACGGGTGGCTGATGTGAACCTCGATGGGTTGACCGCACTGGCGGATCGCTACGGCGTCGCTTCCAGCTATGTCGGCTGGGGTGACGAGCGGCACGAGGTGGACCAGGACACATTGGTCGCGGTGCTCCGGGCGCTCGACGTCCCCGCGGGTTCGCCCGAGGAGATCGAGAACTCGATTCGCGAGATCGACGAACAACCGTGGCGTGAGTTCGTCCCGGCCGTGACCGTCGTGACCGAGGGCTCGGGAGCCACGTTCGCCGTGCATGTTCCGCACGGGCACCTGGTGAAGGTGTGGGTGGTCAGCGAAACCGGTGACGACGTCGCGGCCCCCCAACTCGATGTCTGGGTCGAGCCGCGCGAGGTCGACGGCGTGCTGATCGGCCGTGCGACGTTCGCCGTGCCCGACGACCTCCCCACCGGATATCACCAGATCAAGGCGATCGATCTCGACGATTCATCGGCCTCGAGCGCGCCCCTGATCGTGACGCCGCGCCGACTGCACACCGCCGACCGGCTGATCGGCCGGAAGCGATGGGGACTCGCGGCGCAGCTGTACTCGATCCGATCGGCTGACTCGTGGGGCGTGGGCGACTTCGCCGATCTCGCCGGGATCTGCGAGGTGGCCGCCAGTGCGTACGGCGCCGACTTCGTCCAGGTCAATCCACTTCACGCCGCCCAGCCGAAAGCGCCGATCGAGGCGTCGCCGTACCTGCCGGTGACGAGACGATTCGTCAACCCGCTCTACATCCGGATCACCGACATCCCCGAGCTGGACGGGCTGTCGAAGTCGCAGCGCAAGTGGGTCAAGGCGTTGAAGCGCAGCTTCCTCGACGAGAACACCGCGACCGACAAGATCCGGCGCAACAAGGCATTCCGCGCCAAGCTGGAAGCACTCGAACTCATCTACGGCGTCCCGCTCGCCCCGGCTCGTGCGCACGCCTACCGCGCATTCCGGCGCCGGGAGGGGAAGGGCCTCAAGCGTTTCGCGACGTGGTGCGCGCTGGCCGAGCGGTACGACGCCGACGACCCGCGCTGGCAGGGCAAGTTCGCAGACCCCGCGTACATGAAGAAGAAGCGTCGAAAGATGGCCCGGCGCATCGACTTCCACATGTGGCTGCAGTGGATCTGCGACGAGCAACTGGCCACCGCCGCGCACGCGGCGCGATCGGCCGGCATGGAGATCGGTGTGATGGCCGATCTCGCGGTCGGGGTCGCTCGGCACAGCGCCGATGCATGGGCCCTCGGTGACGTGCTCGCCTCCGGTGCGACGGTGGGGGCGCCGCCCGACGGTTTCAACCAGCAGGGCCAGGACTGGGACCAACCGCCGTGGCATCCACGACGCCTCGCCGAGGCCGGTTACGAGCCCTACCGCGACATGATCCGCACCGTCCTCCGACACGCGGGCGGTGTGCGCGTCGATCACATCCTGGGATTGTTCCGGCTCTGGTGGATACCCGACGGCAGCAGCCCGGCCCAGGGCACCTATGTGCACTACGACAGCGAGGCGCTGATCGGCATCCTGGCGCTCGAGGCGCACCGCGCCGACGCGGTGGTCGTCGGCGAGGATCTCGGGGTGTTCGAACCGTCGGTGCAGGACTCACTCCGCGAACGCGGAATCCTCGGCACGTCGATCCTGTGGTTCGAACAGGGGCCCGACGCCGCGACCCCGCCCGAGGACTACCGCGAGCTGTGTCTGACCTCGGTGACGACCCACGATCTGCCCCCGACCGTGGGATATCTGGCGGGCGACCACATCACGCTGCGATCGCGGCTGGGCCTGCTCGCCTCCGGGGAGGACGCGGAGCGGGCGCGCGATGCACGTGAACGCGACGCCGTCCTCGAACTCGCCTACGAACGCGGCCTGCTGTCCCGGGACACCCCGCTGACCGACCCGAAGGTCGTCGACGCTCTCTACGCCGTGATCGCCCACAGCCCGTCGGTACTGCTGAGCGTCGCCCTGGTGGATGCGGTGGGGGAGCGACGAATCCAGAACCAGCCGGGCACCGACAGCAGTCAGTACCCGAACTGGTGTGTCCCGCTGGCCAATTCGGAGGGCGACGTCGTGCTCGTCGAGGACCTCGTCAGCAGCGTGCGCTTCCGCCGCCTCGTGTCGGTGCTCAACGAGTCGGGCGTGCCAGGTTCCTGACCGAGACGATGGTCAGTACGAGTGCGATGAGGGCCAGCAGAGCGACCCCGATGTTGAAGGCGATCCCGGCGGGCCGGAGACCCCAGTGCTGCGCGGTGATTCCCTGGCCGACGATCGGGATCGAGATCGCGACGTAGGCGACGACGAAGTAGGTCGAGGTGACCTCGGCCTTGCGTCCCGCCGGGGTCGCCGCGACCACCGACGCCAGTCCCTTGCTGAACGACATGCCCTGCCCCACACCGCAGATCACCGCTCCGCCCAGCAACGCCGGGGTCGATGCGGCGACCAGTCCCAGGATCGACAGGCCGGTCCCGAGGATGAGGATGGCGCAGCCGGCGATCAGGGCCGGTTCGGTCGGCATCCGGCGCACGACGATCTGGGTGACCGCCGAGGACGCGAACAGGACGAACACCAGGAAACCGGTGAACGCGTGGTCGTCGATGCCGAGGATGTTCGTGACGAAGGACGGCATCACGCCGGTGAAGGTGCCCATCACCGCGAATCCGGCGAATGCGGCGATCGACGCCCGGACGAAGACGCCGCGGATGTCGGCCGGGACCGACAGCCGCTGGATGCTCAGCCGGGCGCCGGGGACGACGTCCACCGTCTCGGGCAGCCGCCAGATGCCGAGGAAGACCAGGACCAGTAGCGCCAGATCGAGTACGAACGGGGTGTGCAGCGGGGACGGGGCGTACTCGGCGAGGACTCCGGCGATCAGCGGTCCGAGGCCCAGGCCGCCGATGTTGGCCGCGGTCGCCACGGCCGGGGCGCGTCCCCGCCACGACGCGGGGGCCAGTTCGATGACCGCGGTGGTGGCGGCGCCGGCGTAGATGCCCGCGGACAGACCCGACAGCACCCGGCCCAGCAGCAACTGCCAGACCGGGCCGGCCGTGAGGAAGACGACGGCGCTGACCGCCGACAGGATCGCGCCGGCGATGAGCATCTTGCGCCGGCCGATGACGTCGGACCAGCGTCCGAAGCCGATCAGCGCGGCGATGACGCCGGCCGCGTACACGGCAAAGATCACGGTCGTGGTGGTCACGCCGAAATCGAGTTCCTCGCCGTAGATCGCGTAGAGCGGTGTGGGCAGCGTGGTGCCCAGCATGATCACGGCGAAGGCGTAGACCGCCGCGGCGAAGGATGCGCCGGTCGGCGCAGGGGAGGCGGGGGTATGCGAACGGTCAGACATGGCAGCTGACACGCTACCGCCGCGTCCGGGAGGGTCCGGCCCTGGTCTCCCGGCTGTGTGCTGGGTTACGGTAACTGTCGGTAACGGTAATTAAGGGTGAGCGACGAGGGGGTGTCGGATGCAACCAGAACTCGACGTCGTGATCGTGGGTGCCGGCTTCGGCGGGATGGGTGCCGCGATCGAACTGAAGCGACAGGGCTTGGACAACATCGCGATCCTCGAGCGGGAGGACGACCTGGGCGGGACGTGGCACGTGAACCACTACCCGGGACTCGCCGTCGACATCGCGTCGGTCACCTACTCCTATTCCTTCGAGCCCAACCCGTACTGGTCCCGGCTGTTCGCCCCCGGAGCAGAGCTGAAGCGTTACGCCCACCACGTCGCCGACAAGTACGACCTCAAGCGGCACATGGAATTCGGAACGGTCGTCGAGTCCGCGACCTGGGACCCCGACGAGCAGCTGTGGCGCGTCCGCACCGCATCCGGCACCGAACGCACGGCGCGTTATCTGGTGACCGCGACCGGGTTCCTGTCCCAGCCGCACGTCCCGGAGTTCCCGGGCATCAAGAACTTCGCGGGCACGATCCTGCACACCGCGGACTGGCAGGACGGGTTCGACTTCACCGGTAAGAAGGTCGCCGTGATCGGTACCGGCGCGACCGCGGTGCAGCTCATCCCCGAGATCGCCGCCCGCGCCGAGGCCCTGACCGTCTTCCAGCGCACCGCGATCTGGGTGGTGCCCAAGATCGACTTCGCGATCCCGTCGCTCGTCCAGCAACTGTTCGGCCGGTTCCCGCTCACCCAGCGTGCTGCGCGACTGGTGAACTCGTCGCTTCTCGAACTGCTGATGGTGTTCGGCGTCCTGCACTACAAGCAGGTGAAGCCCGGCAACAAACTCGCCGCCCGACTGGCCCAGGCGCACCTGCGGCGCCAGATCGCCGACCCGGAACTACGGCGGAAGCTCACCCCGGACTACGACTTTGGCTGCAAACGCCCCACCTTCTCCAACACCTACTTCGCCAGCTTCGCCCAGCCGAACGTGAGCCTGCAGACCAGTGGCATCGCCCGCCTCGAAGCCGATGCGATCCTCGCCGCGGACGGCACCCGGACCGAGATCGACACCCTCGTTCTCGCCACCGGGTTCAACCTCTGGGACACCAACTTCCCGGCCTTCGACATCGTCGGCCGGGACGGGCGCAACCTCGGCGAGTTCTGGCGCGAGAACCGCTTCCAGGCCTACGAGGGCGTCACCGTCCCGAAGTTCCCGAACCTGTTGTCCCTCAACAGTCCTTACTCCTACAGCGGCCTGTCGTACTTCACGACCATCGAAGGGCAGATGAAGCACATCGCCCGCCTCTTCGGAGAACTGCGCCGCCGCGGGCAACGGACGTTCGAGGTGACCGAGGAGGCCAACGACGCCTTCCTCGACGAGGTGACCGATCGTCTGCAGTCCTCGGTGTTCTACAACGGGGACTGCGCGACGTCACGCAGTTACTACTTCAACCAGCACGGCGAGGCGACGCTGCTCCGCCCGGCCTCGACGCTGCGGACTCTCCGCGAGATGGACTCGTTCCCGTTGCGCGACTACGAGTTCAGCTGAGCGCTCCTCTCCGACAGCTCCCTGAGGAGCGCCCGGAGTTTGCGGCGGGCCCGCCCTCACCCCTTGCTCCCTGAGGAGCGCCCGGAGCTTGCGGAGGGCGCGTCACGAAGGGTTCAGCAACTCCGGCCCGTTGTTGGCGACGCGGTTGACCAGCGGGGCGACCTCGCGGATCGCGATCGCATCGACCAGCGACTCGGCGGGTGGGGCGAACAGCTCATCGGGTGCCCGGCCGTCCGGGTCGAGCCAGGCATTCCAGTGTTCGTACGGCATGATCAGCGGCATCCGGTCGTGGACGTCGCGCAGCTCCCCGACCGCGTCGGTGGTGAGGATGGAACAACTGAGCAGTGGCTGGGCGGCCTTCTCGGACGACTCGGGGTCGGTCTTGGGGTGCCAGACCGACCACAACCCGGCCATGAAGAGCCGGGTCCCGTCCTGCGGCGACATGAAGAACGGGATCTTGGTGGGTTTGCCCTTGCTGTCGGCCGGACCCTTCTTCCACTCGTACCAGCCGTCCATCGGCACGAGGCAACGCCGCGACTTGACCGACGAACGGAACGAACTCTTCTCCGCGGCGCTCTCGGCGCGCGCGTTGAACAGCAGCGGCCCCTTCCCGACCTCCTTCGCCCACGGCGGCACCAGCCCCCAGCGCATCGCGCGGACGCGGAGCAGCGGATCGTCGTCGGGATCGTCGGGCGAGTGTCGCTTGACGACGGTCATCACGGTCGTGGTGGGCGCGACGTTGTAGTTCACGCCCGGTGACCGGGGCGCCGCGTCGAGATCGGTGGAGTCCGCACCCGCCGGCTGGGGTACCTCGTTGACCGCATCGATCTCGGCTGCCAGCTTCGCCGGGTCGGTGGTCACCGCATAGCGTCCGCACATGGTGTCCATGCTGCCCTAGTGGGTGCCCCGCCACCGGGATGAGTGGCCGTTCCGACAGCCGACGATCAGCCGACGGCGATGTCGGCGACGACGGCCTCGGTGACGGACACCAGATCGGCCGGGGCCAGCTCGATCTCGAGCCCGCGCTTGCCGGCGCTGCACAGCACCCGGTCGAAATGCGTGGCCGAGGAGTCGACGACGGTCGGCAACAGGGTCCGCTGGCCGACCGGGGACACGCCGCCGAGAACGTAGCCGGTGGTCCGGGTGACCGCCTTGGCGTCGGCCATCTTCGCCTTCGACGCGCCGAGTGCGGCGGCCGCCGATTTGAGCGACAGCTTGGCCGGCACCGGGACCACCGCCACCGCCAGGCCGGGCCGGTCCCCGCCGGAGAGTTCGATGACCAGCGTCTTGAAGATCTGCTCGGCACGGACACCGAGGGTTTCGGCGAGAGCGGCGACCGCCTCCGCGCCGTAGGCCTCCGATCGGGGGTCGTGCGCGTACCGGTGCACCGAGTGGTCGATCCGGGCGCGTTCGAGCGCGGCGATCGCCGGGGTGGACGCCATGGTCGGTTACCTCCTGGTCGTGAGCGGGGTCGCGGCTGAGCGCGTGCGCACGAGGCCGCGGTGATCCGCGCCGAGACGATCGCGGGGGCGGGCCGGGAACAAACCGCGCGGTGCGCTCTGTTGGGACTGATCGGACAACGGACGTATGAAGACGGACACGAAGGAGGTCAGAGGCATATGAGCACAGCGGCCGTGATGGAGCTCCCGCAGCGCGTCGAACCGAGGCCTCTCTCGGTGGGGGACGGGTCGGTAAGCTTGATCGACAACATCTCCGTGATGCCTCCCATCGAAGGGATCGTAGTGTCCGACACAGAAGCATCCGACACAGAGTCACCCGATTCCGGCCGTACCGGGAGCGCCAAGGCGCCTCGCCGGGCCGATCCGAACGAGTCGCCGGAACAGCTGACCGAGCGGTTCGAGCGTGACGCGCTGCCGCTGCTCGACCAGATGTACGGTGCCGCGCTGCGGATGACCCGCAACCCCGCCGACGCCGAGGACCTGGTCCAGGAGACCTACATCAAGGCGTTCACCGCGTTCGCGTCGTTCCGGGAGGGCACCAACCTCAAGGCCTGGCTCTACCGGATTCTCACCAACACCTACATCAACGGCTACCGCAAGAAGCAGCGTCAGCCCGCGCAGTACCCGACCGACGAGATCACCGACTGGCAGATCGCGGCGACCGCCGAGCACACCTCGCAGGGGCTGCGGTCGGCGGAGATCGAGGCGCTCGACGCCCTCCCCGACGACGAGATCAAGGCCGCGCTGCAGGAATTGCCGGAAGACTTCCGGATGGCCGTCTACTACGCCGATGTGGAAGGCCTGCCGTACAAGGAGATCGCCGAGATCATGGACACCCCGATCGGTACCGTCATGTCCCGACTGCACCGCGGTCGCCGTCAGCTGCGCGAGCTGCTGGCCGACGTCGCGCGTGAGCGCGGGTTCAATCGTTCCGCACGTGCGGCGGCGGATGCGGAGGTGGCGCGATGAGCGACGTCGATCCGGAGCTGACCCAGCTCGACTGCTCGGCCGTCATCGCCGATGTCTGGCTCCTGCTGGACAACGAGTGTGACCAGAACGCCCGGGAACGACTCCAGGGCCATCTCGACTCCTGCCCGTCGTGCCTGGCGCACTACGGCATCGAACAGCAGCTCAAGGCGCTCGTCAACCGGAAGTGCGGCGGCGACCAGGCGCCGCAGAGCCTGCGCGACCGTCTGCGCATCGAGATCCGCAAGACCGTGATCGTGCATGAGGTCTCCGAATCCGATCGCTGATCGCGTCGAGCTCGAGCACAACAACCACAACCCACGAAAAAGCCCGGGCGGCCTGTGAAGGCCGTACCCGGGCTTTTTGGCTTGCTCGCTCGCCGAGACCGCGTGGTGCGGTGATCAGGCGTTGGGGCGCTTGCCGTGGTTGGCAGCGTTCTTCTTACGAGCACGCTTCTTGCGTCCGCGCTTTCCCATGACGCATCTCCTTCATTGCGGGGCGGGCGCCGTGGGACCGGGCCCGCCGTGTACTGGTTCAGCTGTGCTGAGACAACCCTGGCATCGGCCGGGGAGGACATCCCTGGTGTCATCCGGGGAAGACATCCCTGGTGATCGGGACATCACAGTGTCTCAGGGATTCTCCCACGTACCAAAAACACCTCTGCTGACGCCCCCGGCACCGGGACCTCCGGGTACGACGCCGTGGGCTAATTTGGGTGCATGGCAGAAGACGTTGTGGCAGAGATCGTCGCGAGTGTCCTCGAGGTGCGCGTCGCCGCAGGGGAGCAGATCGAGGTCGGCGACACCCTGGTCCTGCTGGAGTCGATGAAGATGGAGATCCCCGTGCTGGCCGAGGAGCCGGGCACGCTCGCCGAGGTCAAGGTCGAGGTCGGCGACGTCATCCAGGCCGGCGATGTGATCGCCGTCTACGAGTAGTGAACCGGCCCCGGCCCGTCGTCGCCCCCGTGTCCTGAGATGTCCACCCTCTCCGACCTGCTCGCCGAACACACCACGCTGTCCGACTCGGCAGCCGCGCATCTGCAGCGCCTCGTCGCCGAATGGCAACTGCTTGCCGACCTCTCGTTCGCCGACCTCCTGTTGTCGGTGCGCACGGAGGCGGGCGCGGTCGTCACGGTCGCGCAATGCCGTCCCAACACGGCCTCGACGGTCTTCCCGACCGACGAGGTCGGCCGCGTCATCGACACCGAAGCCCATCCACAGGTGTTGCGCGCCTTCACCTCCGCCCGCATCCTGCGCGACGAGGACCCCACCTGGTTCGGCGCGACGGCCATGCGGCAGGAAGCGGTTCCGGTCGGCTTCGACGGCGAGGTGATCGCCGTGGCGACCCGAGCTGTCGACCTCACCCACCCGCGCCTGCCGTCGCCGCTCGAACTCGCCTATCAGGACTCGGCCGACGATCTGTGCCAGATGGTCGCCGACGGCACGTTTCCGCACGAGGAGGGGAATCCGCGCGGCTTGTCGACGCCCCGCGCCGGCGACGGCTTCGTTCGTCTCGACGGACAGGGCCTCGTCACCTACACCAGCCCGAACGCGCTGTCGGCCTTCCACCGGATGGGGTGGACCGCCGAACTCAATCACACCCGCTTGTCCGACGTCGTCAAGCAACTCATCACCGAACCGTTCGAGGCCGACGACGTCGCACTGATGCTCGACATCGCGGCCGGCGTCGCCGAGATCCCGACCGGCCCCTACCGCGACATCGGGATGCGCGTGGAGGCAGACGCCCGCCGCGCGACGGCCCTGATCCGCGCCGTGCCGCTCCGTCCGCGCGGCGAGACGACCGGAAGCGTCGTCCTGATCCGGGACGTCACCGAGGTCAAGCGACGCGACCGCGCACTCATCAGCAAAGACGCCACCATCCGCGAGATCCACCACCGGGTGAAGAACAACCTGCAGTCGGTCTCGGCGCTGTTGCGACTACAGGCGCGGCGCACGTCGAACTCCGATGCCCGCGAGGCGCTCAACGAGGCGGTGCGCCGAGTGGCCTCCATCGCGCTCGTCCACGAGTTGTTGTCGGGCAGCGTGGACGAGGAGGTCGACCTCGACGAGGTCGTCGATCGTCTGGTCCCGATCCTGGTCGATGTCGCGTCGGGGGAGGCGCGGGTGGCTGTGCGCCATCGCGATCGGCTCGGCGTGCTGACCGCCGAACTCGCGATGCCGCTGGTGATGGTCCTCACCGAACTCATCCAGAACGCGATCGAACACGGCTTCGACGGCGCGCCGCACGATGACGCCGAGATCGCGGTCGTCGCCGAACGGGATGTGCGCGGCCTTCGAATAGCGGTCCGCGACAACGGTTCCGGTCTCCCGGAGCATTTCGATCTGGCCACGTCCGACCATCTCGGCCTGCAGATCGTCAAGACCTTGGTGTCCATCGAACTGGGCGGTGAGCTCGACATCCGGTCCAATCCGGGTGGCCCGGGAACCGAAGTGGGTGTCTACATTCCGCTGCGCTCGTGAGCCGTGGTCGCGTACCGCATTGTCTGACCGCGGTTTCCGCCGGACGGTGGGGACGAGAGCACGAAAAAACCCGGCCGCGGCCGGGTTTCTTCGAGTCCGGGACGATGCCGGCCGTCGAGGCCTAGACGCTGCTCCGGGTACGCGTACGTGCGGTACGGCGCTTGAGTGCGCGTCGCTCGTCCTCGCTCATGCCGCCCCACACTCCGGCATCCTGGCCGGACTCGAGGGCCCACGACAGGCAGTCGGCGGTGACGGGGCACCGCGCGCAGACGAGCTTCGCGTCGGCGACCTGTGCGATGGCCGGGCCGCTGGTCCCCACGGGGAAGAACAGTTCCGGATCCTCGTCGCGACAGATGGCCTTGTGACGCCAGTCCATTCCACTACTCCTTCGGGCGCGTTCGCACCACTCGATCGTCTTGCTGGTGATTGTCGGCTGTAACTCTCAGTTCACGCGGCGCACCAAATGTTTCCGCGTTGTTGCTTGTGAATACTTTCACGAATCGGGCCGAAGTCAATGGGTTTGCTTCACACGTGGGCAACATCACGTCACCCGCCTAGCACTACGGTCGCGGACTCCCGAAGGGGGGTCCGGGCACTTTGTCTCACGGCCTTGTTGTAGCCTACGCGTCTCGCGGCGGTACTGTCGACGACTTTCTGCAGGTCGCGACCCCGTCGCCGGTGAAAAACGCTCGTGACGTGGCCGGACGCCGAGGGTATTGTTCACCACATGCGCCGACGATGTTGATCCACACCGCCCCGGCGGCCCCACCGCAGGCTGACAGCCGCGGCGGTGGGCTCCGCCCTCCTCGAAGACCTCATCCCGCTCTACCCGCTGTACGCCGTCCTCTTCGCCGACCCCGGGATTCCGGGCGCCGGGCTCGGGCCCGCCGAGATCTCGGCGCTGTTCGTGATCTGGTCGGTGTCGTCGGTGATCGTCGAGGTCCCCACCGGTGTGCTGGCCGACCGCGTGTCCCGACGGAAGCTGCTGGTCGCCGGTCCGCTGATCACCGCGTCGGGTTTCGCGCTGTGGACGGTGGCGCCGTCGTTCGTTGCCTTCGCCGCCGGATTCGTCCTGTGGGCCCTCGGTGGAGCGTTGCGGTCCGGCACGACACAGGCGCTGGTCTACGACGAGCTGAACCGGCTGAGGCGCTCGCAGGACTACGCCCGACTGACCGGGCTCATGCGGGCGGCCGGGGCCATCGGAGTGATCGGCGGCACCGCGGCGGCCGCACCGTTGTTCGCGTGGGGCGGCTACGACGCCGCAGGCGCCGCCAGCGTCGTCGCCTGCGTGTTGTGTTCGGTGATGTCGGCGATGCTGCCCGAGGGTCGAGAGGCCGCCGCCGATCCACCGGAACCCGAGGACGCGGACCCCGACCTCGGTTGGCGGGAGATCGTCCGCCACGGCTGGGGCTCGGTGCGGACGCAGCCGGTCGCACGGCGCATGTTGCTGCTGGGTGTGGCGCTGACCTGGGTCGCGGCGCTCGACGAGTATCTCCCGTTGCTGATCGCGTCGTTCGTGGTCGACGCCGCCGCCGAGCCCGATCCGGCGGCGGTCGCGCTGCTGATGATCGTGGTGTCGGCCGGTGACATCGGCGGCGCGCTCGCGGCGGGGCGGTTCCGGTCGGTCGACGCGATCGGGCCGGCGGTGGGGGTGGGCGCGGTCGTGCTCATCGGGTCGGCGCTGTGGGGGCACCCGGTGGGCGCCGCGGGCGTCGCGACGGCGTTCGGGATCCTGGGGTGGGCGCGGGTCGTGGCCGACGCCGAACTGCAGGACCATCTGAGATCGGCATCGCGGGCCACCGTCACCTCGCTGGCCGGGATGGGCGAGGAGGTGGTCGCGATCCTGGCCTTCGCCGGCTGGGCGCTGGGGTCGACATGGCTGGGTCCGGCCGGGCTCTTCGCGGCGGCGGCGCTGCCCTACGTCGTGATGTCGGCGGTGCTGATCGGCGGTGCGATGACCGTGAGGGCGTCGCGGCGATGACGAAAACGTATGTCGCGGAACGCCCCGATGTAATCGCCGTCCATCTGTACGTCGATCGGGGCCTCCGCGCGGAAGCACACCTCGTCGACGTCGTCATCCCGAAAGAGGTGGCGTGCCTTGGGATCTGCCTGTGACAGGAGTCGCGTCGCCAGCGGGAGGTTACGGAACACACCGGTGGAGGTCGCCACGAACACCCCGAGGCCGGTGTGGAAACCGGTGCCGGGGTTGGTGCGGATCTCGCGCGGTCCGAGATAGGTCCACGGGCTGGTGTTGGACACGAAACCGTAACGCGCGCCGACGATCCGGTTCCGGCCCGGGATCTCGACGTCGAACGTGGCCGACGAACCGGACTGCTTCAGGAAGCTGGTGATCGTGGTCCACAGGTATCGGGCCGGCGTCGCGGTCTTGCCCGCGTGCCGCTTGTCCTCCATCGCGTGGATGACGACCGCGTCCATGCCCATGCCCGTGTTGAACAGGAACCAGCGGTCATCGGTGTGGCCGAGTCCGATCCGGCGACTGCGTCCCGCGTCGAGGAGGGTGATGATCTGCTGTGTCGCGAGCAGCGGGTCGGGATCGATCCCCAGCGTGCGGGCGAAGACGTTGGCGCTACCGCCGGGGATCACGGCCAGGGCGGGCCGCCGCCGGTCGGGATCGCTGCTCGACGGCGGGTCGAGCAGTCCGTTGGCGGCCTCGTTCACCGATCCGTCGCCGCCGTGCACGATGACGGTGTCGAAGTCCTCGGCCGCGGCGCGCGCGGCGAGCTCGAACGCATGCCCGCGGTGCGTGGTGAGTTCGACGTCGAGGTCGAAATGCGCGCTCAGGGTGTGCGCCAGCGCGTCGCGACCGGCCGGACTGGTCGCGGTGGCGAACGGGTTGACGATGAGCATGACACGCACGACACCCGAGGATATGGGGTCGTCGCCGCCCGCGCGTAATCGCGCGGATGTGTACGGCGCCATCGCTCCGGTGCGCACACCCGCGGAGGTCCGCGCGAGAGGACCAAATATCCTGGGACGGTGAGCACCGAGAACGGCCGTCCGGAGTCCGACACCGATCCGTCGGTGACCCCGCGCCAGATCAAGATCGCGGGTGCGGTGACCACGCTGCAGGGGCTGGCCGGTGTTGCGGTCGCGGTGATCCTGGTCGTGCGCGGCCTGGCCGGGCACGAGGAGACCACCATCAGCGGCTACGGCACCGCGGCCTGGTTCGGCATCATCGGCGGGGGAGTACTGGTCGGCGGTCTGGCGCTGCTCTCGGGGCGGCGGTGGGGACGCTCGATCGCCATGGTGGCGCAGATCCTGCTGCTGCCGGTGGCGTATTACCTGTTCACTAGCGGATGGCCGGTGTTCGGCGTGCCGCTGGCGCTCGCGGCGCTCGCGGTCCTGGTGATGCTGTTCAGTCCGGCGTCCATGAGGTGGCTCGCCGACGAACTCGAACCCGAGCGCTGACATCCTCCTCCGGCCGGTTCTCCTCCGTCCGGGTGCGCCGCGCAGCCGAGGTGGACTCTCATCCGACGATCCACGCCCGGGCGGTCGTACAGTAGGGCGCATGACGCGTATCCTCGCGATTGCCAATCAGAAGGGTGGGGTCGCCAAGACCACCACGGTGGAGTCCCTCGGTGCCGCCCTCGCCGATCTCGACGTCTCGGTCCTCGTCGTCGATCTCGACCCGCAAGGGTGTCTCACCTTCTCGCTCGGGCACGATCCCGATCAGCTCACCTCCTCGGTCCACGACGTGTTGCTCGGTGACGAGGAGATCGCCGATGTCCTGCTCGACACCGAGGACAAGGTCACCCTGCTGCCGGCGACCATCGACCTGGCCGGCGCCGAGGCGCTGCTGTTGATGCGCCCGGGGCGGGAGTATGCCCTCAAGCGTGCACTCGCGGAGGTGAGCGAGGACTTCGACGTCGTGATCGTCGACTGCCCGCCGTCGCTCGGCGTCCTCACGCTGAACGGTCTCACCGCGGCCGACGAGGTGATCGTGCCGCTGCAGTGCGAGACGCTCGCCCATCGCGGCGTCGGACAGTTGTTGCGCACCGTCCGGGAGGTCCAGCAGATCACCAACCCGAACCTCACGATGCTGGGTGCGGTGGCCACCCTCTTCGACGCCCGGACCACGCACAGCCGCGACGTTCTCGCCGACGTCGCCGATCGGTACGACCTGCCGGTGCTCGACCCGCCCATCCCGCGCACAGTGCGTTTCGCCGAGGCCTCCGCCTCCGGGACGTCGGTCATGCGGGGCCGAAAGAACAAGGGCGCGACGGCATATCGCGCGCTCGCCGAGAATCTGTGGAAGCACTGGGAGGCGGGCGCCGAGGTCGGCACCTTCGAGGTCTGACAGTCGGGTCTGCGGTCGGGGGCCGTGGGGGTCAGCCCGGGCCGAAGGCCTCGATCCGGGGTCCGTGCTGTTCGACGACGATGTCGCCGAGGACACGCAGACTCACCACGGGCGCGGCCGGTCCGCTCCGGGCGAGCGGGATGGACCGGATCTCCCGGCCGGTCGCGACGTCGCGGACGCTGATCCCGGTGGTACTCGGCAGCAGGAGTTGTCCCGCCATCATCTGGCCGGGTCCCAATGTGCCGGGGACCTGGTAGATCGGATTCAGCGTCTGGGCATTCAGGACGACGGTCGCCTTCCCGGTCCAGTAGGTGACGATCCCGTCGGAGGAGATCGGGACGCTACCGGCCGGTGGCGTCGAGTCGCCGGCGACGGTGTTGGTCCCCGCCGCGTTCGCGTCGGTGTCGAACCGGCGGATCGCCGGCCCGCTCTCGGCGTCGAACGTGGGCGGTTCGGCCGGTGCGGCGCCACCGTCGTACACGGCGATCCCCGACGACGACATCGCGATGACCACGGGCGGCGGTCCGCTCACGTCGCCGGTGATGAGGGTCGACCCGTACTGTTCGACCTTCTCGTCGTCGCCGAGTACCGCGCCGAGGACCGTGAGCCGATACCCGGGGTCGTCGGCGCAGCGTTCGACGACGGCCACCCGATCTCCCGACACCACCGACGAGAACAGCTCGCAGTCGACGCGATCGGGCGCGTCCTCCGGTCGGACCGGCGCCTCGACCCGGCCGTATTCGATTCCGCGAACGAGATTGGAACCCCAGGTCTCCATCCGGCGGGGGCCCTGCGCGACGACGTACCCCGAGTCGGTCGCGAGCCGGACCTCCGGGTCGGCGTCGCTGGTGCGGGCGCCCTTCCGGCTGCCGGTGCCCGCATCGAGAGCGGTCACCTCCGAGCAACCGCGGCTGTTGCGGTAGACGGCCAGCGCCAGATCGGCGCTCCCGGTCCAGGCGGTACCGACCGCACACAGGTCGAGATCGCGGCTGTACGACCAGAGTTCGCGTCCGGTGGCCGGGTCGTGCCCGACCACCCGTCCGCCGTTCCCGGTGACGACGGCGGAGGTGCCGATCGCCGGGGCGCGGGTGGCGTCGGAGTCGGCCCGCCAGCGCGCGACGAAACTCGCGGGCACGGACTGTGCCGGCTGCACCGCGGCGGGTACGGCCGCGGCCGGCACGCTCGCGGTGTGGCGAACCGGGCTGAGGGCCCAGGCGGTGACGCACAGGGCCGCGACGACGACCACGATGGCCGCGGTGACCGCGAGATCGATCGGGCGGCGCCGTTCGGGCCTGACTCGTGCCACGCGGGTCAGCCGGTGGTCAGTCGGCGACAGCTGCCGTGGACTCCGACGCGCCGGCGTCGGACGCGGTGGTCTGCTCGCCGGCGGGCTTGCGGTTGGCGCCACCCCGACGTCGACGACGGCGACGCGGCTTCGCGGTGCCGTCAGCGGCAGGCGTTCCGGCGTCGGCGCCGGACTCGGTCGTCGTGGTCTCGGTTGTCGCGGACTCAGCAGCCGCTTCGGTGGACGTCCCATTGGCGTCCGTCTGTCCGCCCCGGGTGCGACGGCGGGTGCGGGTCGAGCGCTTGCGCGGCTCGCGGTCCGCGCGCGTCTCCCGGGTCTCGTCGGGGTCGCGCGGCGGCTTGGCGGCGGCGATCCGGCCCGTCTTCGACTCGTCGATCGACAGGTCCGACCGGAGGTGTTCCGACGTCGAGTAGGTCTCCGGCGGATCGGGGATACCTAGATTCAGCGCCTTGTCGATGAGCTCCCAGCGGTGCAGCTCATCCCAGTCGACGAGGGTCACCGCGATGCCCGTGCGCCCGGCGCGACCGGTACGGCCGATGCGGTGCACGTAGGTCTTGTCGTCTTCGGGGCACTGGTAGTTGATGACATGGGTGACGTCGTCGATGTCGATGCCGCGGGCGGCCACGTCGGTGGCGACCAGCACGTCGATGGTGCCGTCGCGGAACCGCTTGAGCGCCTTCTCGCGGGCGACCTGACCGAGATCGCCGTGGACCGCGCCGACCTTGAAGCCGCGCTCGGCGAGATCGTCGGCGACCTTCTGCGCGGTGCGCTTGGTGCGGGTGAAGATCATCGTGGCGCCGCGACCCTCGGCCTGCAGGATGCGGGCGACGAGCTCGGCCTTGTCCAGCGCGTGCGCCCGGTAGGCGTACTGCTTGGTGCGGTCGTGGACCGCGGAGTCGTTGGCGTTCTCGGCCCGGATGTGGGTCGGCCGGTTCAGGAACGTGCGGGCCAGGGTGACGATCGGACCGGGCATGGTCGCCGAGAACAGCATCGTCTGACGAGGCGTCGGCAGTGCGGACATGATGCGCTCGATGTCGGGCAGGAAGCCGAGGTCGAGCATCTCGTCGGCCTCGTCGAGGACCAGGATCGACACCTTGCCGAGGACGAGGTGGCCCTGCTGGGCGAGGTCGAGGAGCCGGCCCGGGGTGCCGACCACGACGTCGACACCGGACTGCAGTTCGGCGATCTGCGACTCGTAGGGACGGCCACCGTAGATCGAGGTGACCTTCAGCGGTCGCTTCGTCCCATCGGCCAGGGTCACCTCGAGCGACGGCGCCGCCACCTGGAGATCGCCGGTCACCTGCACGCACAGCTCGCGCGTGGGCACGATGATCAGCGCGCGGGGCGTGGTGTCCAGCGGACGGACCCCGGACTCCTCGGCATGGGCGAGCCGGTGCAGCAGCGGGATGCCGAAGCCGAAGGTCTTGCCCATGCCGGTGCGGGCCTGGCCGATGAGGTCGTGGCCTTCGAGCGCCAGCGGCAGGGTCAGTTCCTGGATCGCGAAGGTGTGGGTCTTGCCGTCTGCGGCGAGGGCCGAGACGATACGGTCGTCGACGCCGAGCTCGGCGAAGGTGGGGGCGGTGTGGGTGTCGTCGACGATGGTCGTCTGCACGGCGGAATCGCTCATGTGCGGTTGTGTGCCTTTCTGGGCCGGTCTGCGCGCGATGTGTTTCGGTGCGCGCACGGAGAAGGCTCGAAAGTGCACGCGCATATGTCGTAGTGGCACCGGGGATGTGACCGGGTATCGCGAGGAACTCGCAGTTCGGCGAGCAACGCCGTCGTCACATCCACACGCTCGCGCCGGCGAGCACGCGCTCCACGCGCAGCTCAGCGGGCAAGCGACGGGGGGTCCCGTCGGAGTGCACCGCCGTCGAGTGTACTTGGTGCCCCGCGGCGGCCCGCTACCATCACCTCATGGCGCCTGCATCCGACCCGTCCGAGTCGACCCCGTCACCTGCGACGTCCACCTCGGTGGCGTCGGCCGAGATGCGGGATTCGGCGATCGGGAAGCTGTTCGCCGTGCTGCTCGCCGGCGAATTCGCCGCGTTCCACCGGCTCATCGAGGAGTCGGCGATGGCGCCGGATGTGCCCAGCCGCATCGCGATCGCCCGGATGGCGGCCTCCGAGGTCGGCCACTTCGACCGGCTCGCCGAGCGGGTGGAGGCGATGACCGGCCTCGGCGCCGCGGAAGCCGTCGAGCGCTACCGTTCGGTGTTCGATCAGTATCACCGCGCGACGACGCCGAAGACCTGGTACGAGGCGCTGGTCAAGGCGTATGTCGGCGACGGACTCGCGGCCGACTTCTACGCCGAGCTCTCCGACATGCTGCCGCCGGACTCGCAGGCCGTGATGGCCGAGGTGATGTCGGAAACCGCCAACTCCCAGTTCGCCCGTGAACAGGTCCGGGCGGCCGTCGAGGCCGACCCGTCGATCAAATCGGCCCTGGTGTTGTGGGGCCGCCGGCTGCTCGGCGAGGCCATCACCCATGCGCAGTGGGTTCTCGCCGCCGAGGAAGAGGTCACCGATCTGCTCTTCGCCGGGGCCAGTTCGCTGACCGGCGTCGCCGGGTTCTTCGACGTCGTCGCCGGCAAACACGCCGAGCGGATGGCCGACCTCGGCCTAGCCTGAGCCGGACCTGACCACGGCGGAGTAGGCCGACGGTGTTTCGCTCTGAGCGGAGTGGCTGTCCCGCCGCACCCCGGCTGCACTAGCCTTGTGCGGCAAGCGTTGACAGACACCGAGGAGGGCGGCACATGGCCGTGGAAGTGAAGATCGGCATCACCGACAGCCCGCGGGAGCTGACCATCGCGTCGACCCTGACCAGCGACAAGGCCTTCGCCGAGGTCGAGGCGGCACTGGGTGGCAAGCAGCAGCTGTTGTCCCTCGTGGACGACAAGGGCGCCCGCTACCTGATCCCGGTCACCAAGATCGCCTATGTCGAGGTGGGCGCGTCGGAGAACCGCCGCGTCGGATTCGGTTCCTGACCGGCCGCGCAACCAGATCGACGAGAAGGGGCCTGTACGCCGGATGGCGTGCAGGCCCCTTCTCGTGTCGCAAGTGGTTCAGGCAGTGCCGTTGACAGTCGGCCCGCTCGCTTCGCTCCCGGCGCCGGTCGCATCCGGCTGCGCGTCGGCCACACTCGGCTCGACAACCGGCTGCGCGTCAGCCGACGCCGTCTGTCGCGGGAAGTGCGACAACCCGCCCCAGAGGAGGGCGACCGTGGTGTCCACGGCGGTCTGCTTGTCGACCGGGCGCTTGGCCTCGAGCCAGTAGCGGGCGTTGACCTGGCTGGCACCGACGAGCCCCGACGCGAGCATCCGCGAACGGTACGGATCGAGACCGGAATCGTGCATGACCAAGCCGTACACGGCGTCGACGCACGCCTCGGTCGCGCCCTCCACCCGGCGGATGACGGCGGGATCGGAGGCGTCGGAGGAGAAGATCAACCGGTAGCCCGAGTTGTCCTGATCGATGAAGTCGAAGAAGGCCTGGACCGCGGCACGGACGCGCTTGCGGTTGTCGGTGGTCGTCCGCAGGGCGGTGTTGACGTCGCTGACCAGCTTCTCGGCGTGGCTGTCCACGACCGCGATGTAGAGGTCGAGCTTCGACGGGAAGTGTTGATACAGAACGGGTTTGCTCACTCCCGCGTGCACCGCGATCTCATCCATGCCGGCCGCGTGGTAGCCGCGTTCGACGAAGATCTCACTGGCCGCGTCGAGCAACTGCATACGTCGTGCGCTGCGCGGCAGGCGAGTGCTGCGGCCGGGCACGGCGGACGCGTTGGTTGCGGTCGACATGCCCAAGAGAGTACTCGGCGGAGCTTCCTGCGCAGTATCGGTGGTCTGCTGTGAGAAAGTTGACCGGTGAGCCGCACAGAGGACGGTGGCCCCGGGTCCGAGCGTGGCCGGGTGCGTGCCAAGGATGTCGGCCCGAGATCGTCGGGACGCCCCAGACCGGACCAGCCGCTACGAGCGCGCTGGGACCCGACCGACGACAGCGGACGTCCCCGCGTCGACCGCGATGCCCAGCCGGAATACAAGAAGCAGTCGGCGCTCGGGCGGTTCGTCTCGACCTATGGGTGGCGTGCCTATGCGATCCCGGTGCTCACGATCCTGACGATCGCGCTGATCGTCGTCACCATCCGGGACGGCCGGACCGATGCGCTCGAGCCGGCGGCGGCCGCCAGCCCCGACTCCGCGGCGCGCAACACCGACATCAGCAAGGAGACCCGCCCGATCGGTGCCCCCACCGGCGACATCCAGGCGGCCGCGCTGCCCGCCGGGACGCTGCCCCAGGGCGGCCCGTTCACCGACCGGGCCCGCAAGACGTTCCGGGTCCTGCGCGGCGGCGGTCCGCCCGTCGGCACCGGCGGGCAGGTGTACACCTACACGGTGGAGGTGGAGAACGGCCTCAACCCGCAGGACTACGGCGGTGACCCGACCTTCGCGAAGATGGTGGACACGACGCTCGCCAACCCGCGCAGCTGGATCGGCGACGGCCGCGTGTCCTTCCGCCGTGTCGACCGCGGCGAACCCGACCTCCGCATCTCGCTCACCTCGACCGGCACCACCCGCGAGTTGTGCGGCTACCAGATCCGCCTGGAGACCTCGTGCTATTACCCGCCGCAGGCGCGGGTAACGCTGAACGAAGCCCGATGGGTGCGCGGTGCGCTGTCCTATCAGGGTGACGACGTCGCCTACCGGCAGTACCTCATCAACCACGAGGTCGGTCACGGCATCGGCTACGAGGCGCACGAGGCGTGCCGCGAGGACGGCGCGCTCGCGCCGATCATGATGCAGCAGTCCTTCGGCGTCGCGAACTCCGAGATCATGGCTCTGGACCCGCAGATGAAGGCCAACCGGACCTTCGTGTGCCGTCCCAATCCCTGGCCGTTCCCCACCCGCTGACCGGGAATGCCGCCGCGGACTCATCCGTTGTGCCGGGGGTACGTAGTCAGCCCGAACAATGGAGGCGTTCGTGTCATCGCAAGGGTCGCCCACAGGGTCGCTGCCGCCGCTGGTGGAACCGGCCGCGGAACTGAGCAACGAAGAGGTGGCCCGCTACAGCCGTCACCTGATCATCCCGGACGTGGGGATGGACGGTCAGAAGCGTCTGAAGAACGCCAAGGTGCTGGTGATCGGCGCCGGCGGACTGGGTTCGCCGACGCTGCTGTACCTCGCTGCGGCGGGGGTCGGGACGATCGGCATCGTCGAGTTCGACATCGTCGACGAATCCAACCTGCAGCGCCAGGTCATCCACGGCCAGTCCGACATAGGCCGGCCCAAGGCCGAGAGCGCGCGGGACTCCATCCTGGAGATCAACCCCTTCGTCACCGTCAACCTGCATGACCAGCGGCTCGAGCCCGAGGGTGCGATCGAACTGTTCTCGCAGTACGACCTCATCCTCGACGGCACCGACAACTTCGCGACCCGGTACCTGGTCAACGACGCCGCGGTCCTCGCGCACAAGCCCTACGTGTGGGGGTCGATCTACCGTTTCGAGGGTCAGGCCTCGGTCTTCTGGGAGGACGCCCCCGACGGCCGCGGGCTCAACTACCGCGACCTCTACCCGCAGGCACCGCCGCCCGGGATGGTGCCGTCCTGCGCCGAAGGCGGTGTACTCGGCATCCTCTGCGCCTCGATCGGATCGATCATGGGCACCGAGGCCATCAAGCTGATCTGTGGGATCGGCGAGCCCCTCCTCGGTCGTCTCATGGTGTACGACGCCCTCGACATGACCTACCGGACCATCAAGATCCGCAAGGATCCGGAGGGTGAGCGGATCGCCGGCCTCATCGACTACGACGACTTCTGCGGTGTCGTCTCCTCGGAGGCGTCCGACGCCGCCGCGGGGTCGACGCTGACCGCCGTCGAACTCAAGCAGAAGATCGACGCGGGCGAGAAGCTGGCGATCATCGACGTCCGGGAGCCCGTCGAATGGGACATCGTCCGCATCGACGGCGCGACCCTCATCCCGAAGGGCGACATCCTCTCCGGCGAGGGTCTCGCCAAGGTGCCGCAGGACCGGCCCACCGTGCTCTACTGCAAGACCGGCATCCGGTCCGCCGAGGCGCTCGCTGCGCTGAAGCGAGCCGGTTTCGCCGACGCCACGCACCTGCAGGGCGGCGTGACCGCGTGGGCGAACCAGGTCGACAAGACGTTGCCGGTCTACTGAGCCCGGTCATCGATCCGCACGTCGGTGCGGGTGGTTGCCGCGTGCCTTCCCGAAACGGACTACCGCGCTCGGTAATCTGGCCGACGTGAACACCGTCGAGCCGCCCGGACACGTGTTGAACACGTTCGGGCTCACCGCCCACCCGCCCATCGCGATGGGGGAATCGTGGGTCGGCGGGTGGCGTGTCGGCGAAGTCGTGCTCTCACTGGTCCCCGACCACGCGCGCGCCGCGTGGTCGGCGTCGGTGCGCGAATCCCTGTTCGTGGAGGGGATGCGCATCGCGCGTCCGTTCCGCGCCACCGACGGCCGGTACGTGGTGTCGGGCTGGCGCGCCGACACCTACATCGCCGGGACGCCCGAACCACGGCACGACGAGGTCGTCCTGGTCGCCGACCGGCTGCACGAGGCGACCGCCTCGCTCGAACGGCCCCGGTTCCTGCTGCAGCCGCCTGCTCCGCCGCACACCGACGTCGACGTGTTCACCGCGGCCGATCGTGCCGCCTGGGAGGACGTCCCGCTGCGCTCGGCCCGGGCCGCCGGTATGGCCGAGCCGACCGCACCCGACGGTGTGCAGAGCGTCGACATGCTGAAAACCCTTGCGAAGCTTCGTAAGCCGGTGGATCTGCCGTCTCAGGTCGTGCACGGTGACCTCTTCGGCACGGTGCTGTTCGCCGGTGCCGCGGCCCCGGGGATCACCGACATCGTCCCGTATTGGCGGCCCGCCCCGTGGGCGGCGGCGGTCGCGGTGGTCGACGCCCTGGCGTGGGGTGGTGCCGACACCGAACTCATCCAGCGATGGTCGGATCAGCCCGAGTGGCCGCAGATGATGCTGCGGGCGACGATGTTCCGGTTGGCAGTCCACGCGCTGCACCCGCGGTCGACCTCGGGCGCACTGCCCGGGTTGCAGCGAGTCGTCGAACATGTACGTTTACTCGTATAACCGCAGCTCACAGCCCTGACTGACCGCTGACAGGGTTCTCACAACGCCCGCGTGACGGAGTGAGGACAACGTGACGATGCGGTCACCTCGCGGAAAATCCGCGCAACACGCCCCCTCCACACTTGGTCTCGAGTCGCACGACACCGGTGTCGGCGTCTTCCACGACAGCCACCACTGCACGCAGCCCTGTGCACGGCAGTGACACCACGTAGACCAGCAACCATCGGAGGCGGAGCCTTGGCATTCGCAGATCTCAGAGCACAACTGACACGGGACCACACGATCACCGACTGGGACCCGGAGGACCGGGTCGCCTGGGACAACGGCAATGCCGCGATCGCCAAGCGCAATCTGATCTGGTCGGTCATCTGTGAGCATGTCGGATTCTCGATCTGGTCCCTGTTCTCGGTGATGGCCCTGTTCATGGGCCCCGAGTACGGCATCAGCATGGACCAGAAGTTCGTCATCGCCGCCACCGCGACGCTGGTCGGTTCTTGCCTGCGTATCCCGTACACGCAGGCCACCGCCAAGTTCGGCGGCCGCAACTGGGCGATCTTCTCCGCCGTCGTGCTGCTCATCCCGACCGGGCTGACGATGATGCTGATGATGAACCCGGGCGAGTTCGGGTTCGGCTGGTTCCTCGCCGTCGCGGCCATCACCGGTTTCGGTGGCGGCAACTTCGCGTCGTCGATGACCAACATCAACGCGTTCTACCCGCAACGGCTGAAGGGCTGGGCGCTCGGACTCAACGCCGGCGGCGGCAACATCGGCGTGCCGGTCGTGCAGGTCATCGGTCTGCTGGTCATCTGGCTCGCCGCCGACCAACCCGAGATCGTGTGCGCCATCTACCTGGTCGCCCTGGCCGTCGCCGGTATCGGTGCCGCCCTCTACATGGACAACCTGGACCACCAGACGGCCAGCGGCCGGGCGATGCTCGACTGCCTGAAGTACCGCGACACGTGGCTGATCTGCCTGCTCTACATCGGTACGTTCGGTTCCTTCATCGGCTTCGGGTTCGCGTTCGGCCAGGTCCTCAACATCAGTTTCACCGAGGCCGGAGTCGCGAAGCCGGCGCTGGCAGCAGCGCAGATCGTCTGGATCGGTCCGCTGCTGGGGTCGGTCATCCGTCCCTACGGCGGAAAACTGGCCGATCGCGTCGGCGGTGGCAAGGTGACGCTGTACACCTTCATCGCAATGGTCTTCTCCGCGGCGATCCTCGTGGTCGCCGGCACGATCGCCGACAACAACGGCAAGACGATCACCGGCGCCACGTTGACGGCCTTCATCATCGGCTTCATCCTGCTGTTCCTGCTCTCGGGCCTGGCCAACGGGTCGGTCTACAAGATCATCCCGACCATCTGGGAGCACAAGGCGCAGGCGCGGAGCGGACTGAATTCGCTCGGGAAGACGAAGTGGTCGCGGAGCATGTCCGGCGCGCTCATCGGGATCGCCGGTGCCGCAGGCGGTCTCGGCGGTGTGGGCATCAACCTGGTGCTGCGCGCCAGCTACCAGTCCAACAAGTCGGCGACGATGGCCTTCTGGGTGTTCATGCTCTTCTACGTCCTGGCAGCGGTCGTGACCTGGTGGTTCTACGCCCGGCGCCCGATCGTCATCGCGGAGACCACCGATCTCGCGATCACCGGTGCCCATGACGAACCGGCATCGACTGTCGACGGGACCGCATCGACCGGTGCTGCCGCCGAGGGCACCGACAAGCAGGCAACCAAGGAAGCGCTGGCCTGATCCTCACGGGACCGGCGAGGCAAGGGAGCAAAGAGCAGTGAACAGCGAAACCGCAACGCGCACAACCAAGACAGTGGTGGTGGTGGGCCATGGCATGGTCGGTCACCGCTTCGTCCAGGCGCTCCGCGAGCGTGACGCGACCGACCTGTGGCGTATCGAGATCGTCAGCGAGGAGATCGACCCGGCCTACGACCGGGTGGGGCTGTCCTCGTATGTCGGTGCCTGGCTTCGGGATTCTCTCGCACTCGAGGGGAACACGTACGCCGGGGACGATCGGGTCGTCACGCATCTGGGCGAGACCGTCACCGGCATCGATCGAGACGCCCGCCGGGTCGTCACCTCGAGCGGTCGCGAGATCGACTACGACGCAGTCGTTCTGGCCACCGGTTCCTACGCTTTCGTCCCGCCGGTCCCCGGTCACGACAACGACCGGTGCTTCGTCTACCGCACCCTCGACGACCTCGACGACATCCGGGCCGCGGCCGAGGCCGCCGGTCCGGGTGCGACGGGTGTGGTCGTCGGTGGCGGCCTGCTCGGACTCGAGGCCGCCAACGCACTCAAGCTCATGGGGATGACCCCGCACGTGGTGGAGTTCGCCCCGCGTCTGATGCCGATGCAGGTCGACGAGGGCGGCGGCGCGATCCTGAAGAACCTGGTGACCGAGCTCGGACTCGAGGTCCACACCGGGGTCGGGACGTCGGAGATCGCCGACGCCGAGGACGGCGGCCTGCGGGTCACGCTGTCCGACGAGTCGACGATCGACGCCTCGCTCGTGGTGTTCTCCGCCGGCGTCCGACCGCGCGATCAGCTCGCTCGGGACGCGGGACTGGCCGTCGGCGAGCGCGGCGGCGTGCTCGTCGACGCCGGTTGTGGAACCGACGACGAGAACGTCTACGCCATCGGCGAGGTCGCCGCCGTCGAAGGCCGCTGCTACGGCCTCGTCGCCCCCGGTTACTCGACCGCCGAGGTGGTCGCCGACCGTCTGCTCGGCGGGACGTCGGAGTTCCCCGGTGCCGACCTGTCCACGAAGTTGAAGCTCCTCGGCGTCGACGTGGCCAGCTTCGGCGACGCGTTCGGCACCACCGAGAACGCGCTGGAGATCACCTACCACGACGCGGTCGCCGGCCGGTACGCGAAGATCGTCGTCAGCGACGACGCGAAGACGCTGCTCGGCGGAATCCTGGTCGGCGACGCATCGGCCTACGCGATGCTCAAGCCGATGGTCGGCCGGGAGATCCCGGGCGACCCCGCTGCCCTCATCGCACCCGAGGGCGGTGCTGCGGTGGGTATGGACGCACTGCCCGACGACGCGGAGATCTGCTCGTGCAACGGCGTCTCGAAGGGTGCCATCTGCTCGGCGATCGCCGACGGTGCGTGCGACATCGCCGCGGTCAAGGGCTGCACCTCGGCCGGCACCACCTGCGGTGGCTGCCTGCCCAGCATCAAGCAACTGCTCGCCGCGTCCGGGGTCGAACTGAGCAAGTCGCTGTGCGACCACTTCACCCAGTCGCGCGCCGAGCTGTTCGAGATCGTCGCGGTGACCGGAATCCGCACGTTCTCCGAACTCGTCGACCGGTACGGCACCGGGCAGGGTTGCGAGATCTGCAAGCCGACGGTCGCGTCGATCCTCGCGTCGACCTCCAGCGACCACATCCTCGAGGGCGAGCAGGCCGCGCTGCAGGACACCAACGACCACTTCCTGGCGAACATGCAGAAGAACGGCTCGTACTCGGTCGTGCCGCGGATGCCCGGTGGCGAGGTCACGCCCGAGCAGCTGATCGTGATCGGTGAGATCGCGCGCGACTTCGGGCTGTACACCAAGGTCACCGGCGGCCAGCGGATCGACCTGTTCGGTGCGCGCGTCGACCAGTTGCCCGAGATCTGGCGGCGCCTCGTCGACGCCGGGATGGAGTCGGGGCAGGCGTACGGCAAGAGCCTGCGGACGGTGAAGAGTTGCGTCGGTTCGACGTGGTGCCGGTACGGCGTGCAGGACTCGGTCGGCATGGCCGTGCTCCTGGAGAAGCGGTACCGCGGACTCCGCTCACCCCACAAGATCAAGTTCGGGGTGTCGGGATGTGCCCGCGAGTGCGCCGAGGCGAGGGGCAAGGACGTCGGTGTCATCGCCACCGAGCACGGCTGGAACCTCTACGTCGGCGGCAACGGCGGCCAGAGCCCCAAGCATGCGGTGCTGCTCGCCAGCGGAGTGGATGACGAGACCCTCGTCGCCTACATTGATCGGTACCTCATGTTCTACATCCGAACAGCCGATCGACTGCAGCGCACGGCGCCGTGGCTGGAGTCGCTCGAAGGTGGTCTCGACCATCTGAAGGACGTGGTGTGTGAGGACAGCCTGGGGCTCGCCGCCGAACTCGAGGAGGCGATGGCCCGCCACGTCGGCGGTTACCAGGACGAGTGGGCCGCGGTGCTCGCGGACGAGGACAAGCTGAAGCGGTTCGTCTCGTTCGTGAATGCGCCCGATGTCGTCGACCCGACGATCCGGTTCTCCGAGTACGAGCGCAAGGCGCCGGTGCTGCTCGACATGCCGGCGGTCCGTCCGGGTGCGACCGCTCCGTCGGGCCCCGATGGAGTGAGCGAGCGACCGGTGAGAGAAGGAGTGCCCACATGACCATCGCGCCAGGGGAGGCCGACACCATGTCCGCAGAGACGACACCCACCGGCGCCGCCACGGCGTGTGAGGGGAGCTGGGTGCGCGCTTGTTCGATCGACGACCTGATCGTCGGTCGCGGCGTCGCCGTGCTGGGTCCCGAGGGTGTGCAGGCCGCGCTGTTCCGTCTGCCCGCCGCCGAGTCCGATCGCGAGGCGGCGCCCGGGCGCTCCCGCCTGTACGCGATCGGCAACATCGATCCGTTCGGTCGCGCCGCGGTCCTCTCCCGGGGACTCACCGGCGACCGCGGGGGCGAACCCACCGTCGCCTCGCCGCTGGGTAAACAGGTCTTCGCGCTGCGCACCGGGATCTGCCTGGACGACGAGACGGTGTCGGTCCCCAGCTACGGTGTGCGGGTGGTCAACCGCATCGTCGAGGTGTTCTTCCCGGCGTGAACACCATGACCCCCGCCGGTGCAGACCCTGCCGGCGCAACCTCACCGGACCCCGACCCGTTGCCGCTCGCCGGTTTCACGATCGGGATCACCGCCGCGCGTCGCGCCGAGGAGTTCGCGGTACTGCTGGAACGACGCGGTGCCGAGGTGATGCAGGCCCCGACCATCCGCATCCTGCCGCTGGTCGACGACACCGAACTCGAGCGGGTGACCGAGGAACTCATCGCCCACCCGCCCGAGGTGATGGTCGCCACGACCGGTATCGGCTTCCGCGGGTGGGTCGAGGCCGCCGACGGGTGGGGCAACGCCGAGGCCGTCCTACGGGCGCTGTCCGATAGCCGGCTGATCGCACGCGGCCCGAAGGCCAAGGGCGCGATCCGGGCGGCGGGGCTGCGCGAGGAGTGGTCGCCGGAGAGCGAGTCCTCCTCGGAGGTCCTCGACCGGCTGCTGGAAGAGGGCGTCGACGGCGTCCGGATCGCGGTGCAGTTGCACGGTGCCACCAGCGAGTGGGAACCGCTGCCGGACTTCTGCACGGTGCTGCGCGCCGCCGGTGCCGAGGTGGTTGCGATCCCGGTGTACCGCTGGCATATGCACCCCGACGTGGCGCGCATCGACAAGATGATCGGCGCGGTGCTCCGCGGCGATCTCGACGCGATCACCTTCACCAGCGCCCCGGCGGCGGCGTCGATCCTGACCCGTGCCAAAGAACTCGGCAAGCTGCAGCAGTTCATCCACGCACTGCGGACCGCGGTACCGGTCATGTGCGTGGGCTCGGTGACCGCCAGTCCGCTGGAGGCGCTGCAGATCCCGACGATCTACCCGCGCCGGTTCCGTCTCGGCGCGCTCGCGCGCCTGATCACCGACGAACTGCCGCGGCGGAGCCACCTGCTGCGGGTCGCCGGGCACGACACCGCCATCCGCGGCCAGGCCGTCGTGGTCGACGGTGAGCTCCGTGAGATGTCGGCGACGAGTCTGCTCCTGCTCAAACTGTTGGCCCGCAACCCCGGTCGCGTGGTCTCGCGGCAGGAGTTGCTCGCCGGTCTGCCCGGTGACAGCTCCGACACCCATGCGGTCGAGGTCGCCGTTGCTCGACTCCGTGCCGCACTCGGGGATTCGAAGATGGTGCAGACCGTCGTCAAGCGTGGTTACCGGCTCGCGGTCGACCTCGAGTACGACGCCGAAGACGAGTGAGAAGGAAGCGAGAACACATGCACGACAACCATGTACGGCTTCCGCACGGTGACCGGTTGCAGGGGTACAGCCCCGTCCTGGTCGCGCACGGGACCCGCAACCCGCACGGGGTCAACGTGATCGCCCAGATCGCCGAGGCCGTCAGCGCCCGCATCGGGCTCACCCGCACCGCATTCGTCGACGTCCTCGGACCGACGCCGAGCGAGGTCATCGCCGACCTGGAACGTCCGGCGGTGCTGGTGCCCGCGTTCCTCGCCTCGGGCTACCACGTCCGCAAGGACCTGCCCGAACACGTCGCGGCCGCCGGCCGGGCGGACACCGTCGTCACCCGGGCGCTGGGTCCCGATCCGGCCATCGCCTCGGTCGCCCGACTCCGGCTGGCCGAAGCGGGCTGGGAACCGGGCGACGCGGTCGTGCTCGCCGCCGCCGGGTCATCGGACGAGAGTGCCTGCGGGCAGGTTCATCTGGCCGCCCGGCAGCTGGAATCGCTGATCGGCGGACGGGTCGAGGTCGGGTTCATCACGACCGCGACCCCCACTGTGCCCGAGGCGGTCGAGCGGGCCCGGCGCACGGGACGGCGGGTCGTGATCGCCAGCCACCTCCTCGCCCCGGGCCTGTTCCATCAGCGCCTGAGCACCTACGGCGCGGACGCGGTCGCCGCACCCCTGGGGCCGGACCCCAGGATCGTCGACCTGATCGTCACGCGGATGCGTGCGGCCATCAGTCCGTACCGACGTGTGCCGGTCCCGCGCCACGTCTGAGCTGCCCCGCAAACCCACCCTTTTTCGGCATATTCAGCACCCTCCAAGGGGGTGGGTATGCCGAGAACAGGTGGGTTTGCGGGTCGGTCACGTGGCGGGGTCCCACCGGCACTCGCGCAGTCGGATTCGCCCGTCGGTGACCGGAACACCCTCCGCCCGCAGCCGTTCCAGCTGACGAGTCGCGAGATGCGGCGCCGGCCGGCCGCCGGCGGGCACCACACGGTGCCAGGGCAGGTCGGCCGAATCGGTCCGCATGATCCAGCCGACGATCCGCGGGCTCGACAACCCGGCCGCGGCGGCCAGGTCGCCGTAGGTGCTCACCTGGCCGGCCGGAATGGCCGACACGAGTGCACGGACCCGTTCGACCTGCTCCTCGGTGATGGCTGCCATCGTCGCCTCGACAGATGTCGTCGCTACAGCAGCGATCGGACCAGCGCGGCCGCGAGCCCGGGCTCGAGGAACGGCACCATGTGGCCGCAGTCGGCATGGTGGACGGTGACCTCGTCGCCGCGCTCGCTCGCGCACGCATCGAGGAAGGCCGGCCGCACGAACGGGGGCTGGACCTGGTCGGCGACCACCACGTGGGTGGGCACACCTGGCGGCGGAAGCACTGCGGGCCTAGCCATCTCGCTCCACGACGCCGCTGCGGCGGGTGCGCTCACCCGCCAGCCGACCCGGCCGCGCGGCCGGGGGACGAGGTGTTCGGCGAGTTCGGCCTCCATGAGCTGGTCGGGAACGGCGGCCCAGCCCTCCGCACGTTTCGCGGCGCGGGCGGTGTCGGCATCCGCGTAGTCCCAGTTGTCGAGACTGTCGGTGGCCACGTCGAGCGCGAATTCGGGGTCGAGGCCCTGCGCGGGGTCGAGCAGCACCAGCCCCTTCACCGCATCCGGGCGGCGGTTGGCCAGGTGCAACGCCAGCGCGCCACCGAACGAGTGACCCACGACGACCACCGGATGCTCATCGGCGGGGATGTGTTCGTCGATCACCGCGGACAACGCCCGCACCTGGTGCTCGATGCTCCATGGCGGTCGCCACGGAGACCGGCCGTGACCGATCAGATCCGGCGCGACGAGGCGCACGCCGGGGAGGTGATCGGTCAGCGCTGCCCAGCGGCGGCCGTGCCCGGTGAGTCCGTGGATCGCGAGAACCGCAGGACCGCTGCCGAAGACATGCGTGTTGAGAGCTGTCACCCGTCCATCCTGCCGTACGCCGCGCGGCGGACTCTGACACAGGTCGCGGGGACACAGGTCGCGGGCACGGCCGACGAGGCCGTCGGTGGGCCGTGATTCGATGGATGCATGAGTCGGAAACCGGGTGCCCAGACCCCGCGGAGCGCGCTGCGTGCGCGACTCGTCGCGGCCCCCGACCCGACGGACCGGCCCCGGCACTGGCCACCGTCCGTGGCGCAGGTGATCGACCCGCCCACGAGTCGGCCGGCGGACGAGGAGCAGGCGTGGCGCCCGGTGCGGGTGCACGGCGGCCCCGGGAGCGGGAAGACCGCACTGATCGTCGACGCCGCGGTCGCCCGCCTGCTCGACCCCGCCACCGATCCGGAGTCGGTCCTCGTCCTGGCGTCGAGCCGACGCGCCGCCGTCGCGCTCCGGGAGGAGATCACCCGGCGCGTCCTGTCCGCGGGCTCGAGCGGTCGCCGGGTGCTCGGCGGTGCGCTGCGCGAGCCGCTGGTGCGGACCGTGCACTCCTACGCCTTCGCGATCCTCCGCTTACAGGCGCAGGCCCACAACAATCCGCCGCCGCGCCTCATCACGGGGTCCGAACAGGACGTCGTCCTGCGTGAACTGCTCGCCGGTGACATCGAGGACGGCGCCGGGTACTGGCCTGCCCACCTACGGCCCGCGCTGGGCACCGACGGGTTCGCCCAGGCGTTGCGCGACCTGATGATGCGCGCCGCCGAACGCGGGGTGGGTCCGGAAGAGCTTGCCGCGCTGGGGCGTACGCACAAACGACCGGAGTGGGCCGCGGCCGCCCGGGCCTACGCGCAGTACGAGCAGAACATGCTGCTGCGCGGGGCGGTCGGGCTCGAGACCCCGGGGGCCTCGGCGCCCGCGGTCGACGCGGCCGAATTGATCGGGTCGGCCCTGTCGGCCTTCGCCACCGATCCCGACCTGCTGAGCGGCGAGCGTCGTCGTATCCGGCATCTGCTGGTCGATGACGCGCAGCATCTCGACCCGCAGGCGGCGCAGCTCATCACGCTGGTCGGCACCGGAACCCTCTCGACGATCATCGCCGCCGACACCGACCAGTCCGTGTTCGGATTCCGGGGTGCGAGTCCGCGATTCGCGGACGGGCTGGCCGAACCGGGCAGCCCGCTCGACATCCTGCTGGAACACGATCACCGCGCCCGGCCCGAGCTGTCCCGCCTCGGGCGCGCGATCGCCGCCCGGCTGCCCGGCGCTCGCCCGCACCCGTATCCCGACCCGGTGACGGATTCGGCCGACGCCGACCCGGGCGCGGCCGATGGGGGAGGCGCGGCCGCGGTGCGCGTGTACGGGTCTGCCGCGAAAGAGGCCACCGCCATCGCCGACCTCCTGCGGCGTGCGCATCTGTTCGACGGGGTCCCGTGGTCGCAGATGGCGGTCGTCGTCCGGTCGGTGTCACTGGCCCTGCCGCCGCTCCGACGCGCCTTCCGGTCCGCGGGCGTACCCCTGACGACGCCCGCGAGCGACCTGCCCCTGCATCGGCAACGAGCCGTCATCGGACTGATGCTGGTGCTGCGCGCCGTCGCCGCGCGGGCGGCCGCGGGAGCAGATGCCGACCTGCCCGACACCACCGACCCGGAGACCACCGACCTGTTCACCAGCGAGCTCTTCAGCACCGAGGACACGCTCACGTTGCTGTCCGGTCCGATCGGGGCGGCCGACCCGGGCTCGATGCGCCGTCTCCGACGCGGTGTGCGGCGTCTCGACGATGCCGATGACCCAGCAGGACAACCGGATTCGCTCACGTCGCTGACCCGCGCCATCCTCGACCCCGAGGTCGGCGCGCGCTATCGCCGACGGCTCACCGAGACCGAGGCGGCGCCGCTGGCCCGCGTGCTGGACGTCGTCGGTGCGGCCCAGCGGGTCCATGACGCGCGCCGCGGGATCGAGGAGACCCTGTGGGCGGCGTGGCAGGCCACGGGACTCGAGCGGCGGTGGGCGGCATCGGCGGTCCGCGGCGGCCCGGCCGGTGAACAGGCCGACCGCGACCTCGACGCGGTCATGGCGATGTTCGAATCCGCCGCGGATTTCACCGACACGCTGCCCGCGGCCGGGCCCGCCGGATTCGTGCACTACCTGTCCCAGTTGCAGATCCCGCGCGACAGCCGAACAGCCACCGCCGCAACCGAGTCGGTGACCGTGCTGTCCGCGCACGCCGCGGTGGGGCGGGAATGGGAGGTCGTCGCCGTCGCCGGGGTCCAGGACGGACTGTGGCCGTCGCTGCGCAGCCGGGGTGGCGTTCTCGCCACCGGGCAACTCGTCGACCTCCTCGACGGTATGGCCGCCGACGCCGTGGACACCGTCGCCCGTGGGGCGACGGCACTCGCCGACGAGCGCCGGCTCTTCCTCGTCGCCTGCACCAGGGCGCGAAGCCGGCTGCTCGTGACCGCGGTCGAGGACGGCAGCGGGGACGCCTCGCCGTCGCGGTTCATCACCGAGCTCGCAGATCTGGTGGGGGACAACGACGATCCGGCCGAGTCGGCCCGCGCCGAGGTACGGCTCGATCCAGGCGTCGACCGGGTGCTCTCGTTGCCGTCCCTCGTCGCGACACTTCGGTCGGCGGTGATCGCCGGCGTCGACGAACCCGATGCACCCCGGACGAAGGCCGCGGCGCGTCTGCTGGCCGAGCTCGCCGACTCCGACATCCCGGGTGCGCACCCGCGCGACTGGTTCGGGCTCGCCGCACCCAGCACCGACGATCCGCTGTGGACGCCGGAGTCGGGGGCGCTGACGCTCTCACCGTCGAATGTCGATGCACTGACCCGCTGTTCGCTGCGGTGGGTGCTCGAACGCAACGGCGGCCGCGACGGCGACGGCACCCCCGCGCTGACCGGCAGTCTCGTGCACACGCTCGTCCAGGCGGTGGCAGGCCAGCTCGACCCGGCTGAGGTGACGGCGGCGCTGCGCGGCATCTGGGAACGGGTCGACACCGGGGCGGGCTGGTACTCGGCTCGCGAACTCGAACGGGCCGAGGGCATGCTGGGGCACTTCCGGGAGTGGCTGCGCATCTCGCGTGCCGATCTCGAGGAGGTGGGCGTCGAATTGCCGATCGACGCAACCATTCCCGCGGCGTCGGGGCCGGATTCCGACGAGCCCGCGGTCCGTCTGCGCGGGCGTGTCGACCGCCTCGAGACCGATGGCGCCGGCCGCCCGGTCGTCGTCGACGTGAAGACCTCGAAGAACCCCATCACCAAGGCCGACGCCGACGAGCACGCGCAGATGGCGGCCTATCAGGTGGCGTTGGCGCACGGCGGCGTGCCCCAGTTCGGCGACGCCGCGCCGGGCGGCGCCCGACTGGTCTACGTGTCGACCGCGAACCGCAATTCCGGTGCGGCCGAGCGTGTTCAGTCGCCGCTCACGCCGGAGTTGCTAGACGAGTGGATCGGGGTGGTGCGTCGCGCGGCCCGGGCGAGTATCGGTCCGACGTACAGCGCGACGCCCAACCCGGGCTGTGTGCACTGCAACCTCACCACCAGCTGTCCGGCCCAGATCCCGGGGAAGGCGGTCACCGATGACTGACCTGCAGGATCGGACCGAACGGCCGATGGTCGGGGCGAAGTCGCTGGCCGCGGCGCTGGGTCTGCCCGATCCCACGCCCGAGCAGGTGGCCGTGATCGAGGCACCCATGGAGCCGATGCTCGTCGTCGCCGGAGCCGGGGCCGGCAAGACCGAGACGATGGCCTCACGCGTGGTGTGGCTGGTGGCCAACCAGCTCGTGGCCCCCGACGAGATCCTCGGACTCACCTTCACGCGCAAGGCCGCGAGCGAACTCGGCGCCCGCATCCGGCGTCGGCTCTCGATGCTTGCCGGGTCGCCGGCGCTGCGGAACTGGGATCCCGACGGCGCGTTGGCCGCCCGCCTGCGCGGCGCCGACCCCGAGGTGAGCACCTATCACGCCTACGCCGGCCGGTTGATCGCCGACTACGGGCTGCTGCTGCCGGTGGAACCGTCGTCGACGCTGCTCACCGAGACCGAGCTCTGGCAGCTCGCGTTCTCCCTCGTCTCCGCGTGGCCGGGCGAGCTGAACACCAAGAAGGTGCCGGCGAGTGTCACCGAGGCGGTGCTCAAGCTGTACGGCGAGATGTCCGAGCACCTCGTCGACATCGCCGACCTCGCGCAGGCGGGTTCGACGCTGTACGAACTCGTCGACACCCTCCCGAAGGGCCCCAAGCAGCGTGACAAACCGACCCAGGCGCTGCTGAAGGTCCAGGAGGTCATCGACGAACGTCGCGAGCTGATCCCGATGGTCATAGCGCTGGGCGAGACGATGCGCGCCCAGTCCGCGCTCGACTTCGGCAGCCAGATGTCGCTGGCGGCACGGCTGGTGGTGTCCAATTCCGAGGTCGTGACCGCCGAGCGCACCGCCTTCCGCGCGGTTCTCCTCGACGAGTACCAGGACACCGGCCACTCGCAACGGGTGTTGCTGTCGACCCTGTTCGGCGGGCACGGCCGCGCGCCGGTCGCGGTCACCTCGGTCGGCGACCCCATCCAGTCCATCTACGGGTGGCGTGGCGCCTCGGCGGCCAACCTGCCGCGGTTCGCGCGCGACTTCCCACGACCCGACGGGACCCCGGCCCGGCGCCTCGAACTGCTCACCAGCTGGCGCAACTCGGCCCAGGGCTTGCGGTTGGCGAATCAGATCTCCGCGGAGCTCCGACGCCGCGGTATCCCGGTCAGTGTGCTCCGGCCGCGTCCCGATGCCCCGGACGGAACGGCGTCGATCGCCCTGACCGAAACGGTTCTGGACGAACGGAACTGGATCGCCGACGCCATCGAGGAACGCTACCAGGCGGCCGAGGCCGCAGACGTCGCGCCGCCGACCACCGCGATCCTGGTGCGCCGCAACGAGGATTCGGCGCCGCTGGCCGCCGAGCTCGAGAGTCGGGGCATCCCCACCGAGGTGGTCGGCATCGGCGGGCTGCTGCACGTCCCGGAGATCGAGGACATCGTCGCGACCCTGCGCGTGATGGCCGACCCGATGGCCGGGACCGCGGTCATGCGTCTGCTCACCGGGGCCCGCTGGCGGCTCGGCGCCAAGGACCTCGCCGCGCTCTGGCGTCGGGCCACCAACCTGGCGGCGGAGAGCTTCGCCGAGGCGGGCGGGGTGGTCACCAGCAGGGAAGCGCTCGACGCCGCACTCGATGCGGTGCTGCCCACCGAGATCGTCGACCGGGCGGGCATCGCCGACGCCGTCGTCGACCCCGGCGAACCCACCGACTACAGCCCGGAGGGTTACGCCCGCATCCGGGCGTTCGGTGCGCAGTTGGAGTCACTGCGTCGGCGCATCGGACAACCGCTGCCCGAACTCGTCGCCGACGTGGAGAACACGATCGGGGTCGGCGTCGAGGCGCAGATCCGGGCGCGGCGCATGCGGGGTGCGATCACCGGACGCGAACACCTCGACGCCTTCGCCGACTACGTCAGTCATTACGCTGATCGTCCGGGAGCGAATCTGCCTGGACTGCTCGCCTTCCTGGATGCTGCCGAGACCATCGAGAAGGGTCTCGAACCGGGCCGCATCGAGGTGGCCGAACAGCGGGTGCAGATCCTCACCGTGCATGCGGCCAAGGGCCTGGAATGGGATGTCGTCGCGATCCCGCACCTGGCGAAGGGGATCTTCCCCAGCGCCAAGGCCGACACCACATGGTTGGGCAGTGCGCGCGAACTCCCGGCGGACCTGCGCGGCGATCTGGCGATCCCGGCCGAGGCGGCCGACGGTGCGCCGGAGGGGTTCCCGATCCTGAAGATCGACACCGTGGCCGACCGCAAGCAGCTCGAGGACGCCCTGACCGACCACAAGGCCGCGATCGGCGAACGGCGACTCGAGGAGGATCGCCGGTTGCTCTATGTGGCGCTCACCCGCGCCCGGCACGACCTGCTGATCTCGGCGCACCACTGGTCGGAGACCGGCGACAAACCCCGCGGCGGTTCGGATTTCTTCGACGAGTTGATGACCGGCATCGATGAGGCGATCGCCGACCCGAGCGTCGACTCGACCGGTCTGTCGATCGCGGTGCGGACGCCACCGCCCGAACCGGACAGCCCGAATCCGTTGGCCGAACGCGCGATCGCGGCGCCGTGGCCGCGTGATCCGCTCGCGGGCCGCCGCGACTCGGTACAGCGGGCGGCCGACCTGGTCGCCGACGCCATCGCCGGCCGCGCGGCGCCCGCGCTGTTCGACACACCTGCTGCCCAGTCCGGCCCCGCCGACGCCGAGACCCCCGCAACGCCACCGGCCGACCCCGCGGACGAGATCGGGGCGTGGGAGGCCGAGGTGTCGGCCCTGCTCGCCGAGCATCATCAGGCCAACCAGGCGCTCGTCGAGGTGTCGTTGCCGACCCATCTGTCCGTCAGTCAGCTGGTCGAACTGGACGCCGACGAGGCCGAGTTCGCTCGTCGGCTCCGCCGGCCCACCCCGTTCCGGCCCAACCCGATGGCCCGGCGCGGCACCGCGTTCCACGCCTGGGTGGAACGCTGGTTCGGGGCGACACGGCTCCTCGACATCGACGAACTGCCCGGCGCCGCCGACGCGACGGCGAGTCCCGACGCCGATCTCGAGGAACTGCGGGCCGCGTTCCTCTCCTCGCCCTGGGCGAATCGCAGCCCGACCGAGGTGGAGGTGCCCTTCGAGACCGTCATCGGCGGGATCGTCGTGCGCGGACGGATCGACGCGGTCTTCGCCGAGAAGGACGGTTCGTGGACGGTCGTGGACTGGAAGACCGGTGTGATCCCCGAACCCGCCCGCCGGGAATCACTCTTCATCCAGCTCGCCGCGTACCGCCTGGCGTGGGCGCAGCTGGCCGGGGTGGAGCCGACCAAGGTCCGCGCCGCGTTCCACTATGTGCGCGACGGGCACACCCTGGAGGCCGACGACCTGCCCGACGAGGCGACCCTCGCCGCGAAGCTGGCCCGCTGAGCGCGCCGGTGCCCCGGGACAGCTCCCGCCACATGCCTTGTGATGCCCCGAGGTGGGCTACATTGCAGCGTGTGAGCGAACTCGACGTGCGCGTGCGTGCCGGTGGCTAACCGTCTGCGCCGACGCTTCGGCGGTACCGAGCTGGCCAACCGGCCCGACCACGCACTGGTCGGCGTCGTCCGCATCCCCGAACTCCAGCAGAGCCCGAGCCGGGCGATCGGTCGGCGCGTCTTCTGGGCGACCCTGGCGCTGCTGTTCACCTCGGTCGTGGTCTGGCTGGATCGCGCCGGCTATCGCGATGCCCAGGACAACGAGCTGTCGTACCTGGACGCGCTCTACTACTCCGCGGTGACCCTCTCCACGACCGGCTACGGCGACATCACACCGATCACCCCGTTCGCCCGTTTCATCAACCTCGTCATCATCACGCCGTTGCGCGTGCTGTTCCTGATCGTGCTGATCGGTACCACCCTCGAGGTGCTCACCGAACGGTCGCGCCAGGCGCTCAAGATCCAGCGTTGGAGGAATACCGTGCGCAATCACACCGTGGTCATCGGCTACGGCACCAAGGGCCGCACCGCGGTGGACGCCATGCGGGGCGACGGCATCAAGCCCTCCGAGATCGTCGTCGTCGACGCGGACGCCACCGTGCTCGAGGCGGCCGCCTCCGACGGGCTGGTCACCGTGCGCGGCGACGCCACCAAGTCGGATGTGCTCCGCCTCGCCGGTGTCGCGCACGCCGCCAGCATCGTCGTCGCCACCAGCCGCGACGACACCGCGGTCCTCGCCACGCTCACCGCCCGCGAACTCAATCCGCGGGCGAAGATCGTCGCGTCGATCCGGGAGTCGGAGAACACCCACCTGATGCGCCAGTCCGGCGCCAACTCGGTGGTGGTGTCGTCGGAGACCGCCGGCCGCCTCCTCGGGATCGCGACGATGACCCCGTCGGTGGTCGAGGTGATCGAGGACCTCCTGACCCCGGATGCCGGCTACGCCATCGCCGAGCGCGAGGTCGACCCGACCGAGACCGGCGGATCGCCCGCCCACACCCGCGACATCGTCCTGGGTGTTGTGCGGAACGGTGTGCTGCACCGCGTCGACGACAGCGAGGTCGAACAGATCGAAGTCGGTGACCGGCTGCTGTACGTCCGCACCAACCCCAACGACGACTGATCGTTCCGTCATCGAGAAAGGCCGTGTCACCGTGCATTTCGACATGCCCCAGCCGCCGCTGCTGTCGCGGGCGGTGTTCGACCGGGCGGACGCGATCCGCGACGACGCCGAGCGGATGGCCGCCGGCTGGCCGACGGCCAAGGTGCTGTTGATCGACGCGGCCGGCCGCTACCCGGTCACCGATTCCGGTGCGCTGCACTGGGTTGCGGCTCCGACCGTGGCCGAGGCGCCGCCGGGGGATGCGGTGATCCTCGGCTTCGACGGGTCGGGCGGCGCCGGTGGAGCCGACCTGTGGACGCGCCGGGTGGACCACATCGACGGACCGACCGATGACGCCCGACGCGGTGCGACGCGACTGTCCGCCGACGAGGCGGGGCTCCTCGCGACCGCCCTGGGAATCCTGAACTGGCATGCGACCGCGAGTCATTCACCGGTCGACGGTTCCGTCACCCGGCCGGCCCGCGGTGGTTGGGTCCGGCGCAGTGTGGATTCCGGCCGCGACGAGTTCCCGCGGACCGACCCGGCGATCATCACCGTCGTCCACGACGGCGCCGATCGCATCCTGCTCGGCCGCCAGTCGGTGTGGCCGCAGGGTTGGTATTCGACGCTGGCCGGCTTCGTCGAGCCGGGGGAGTCGCTCGAACAGTGCGTCCTGCGCGAGGTGTACGAAGAGGTCGGGATCGGGGTGCGGGAACCGCGCTACCTCGGCAGTCAGCCGTGGCCGTTCCCGCGGTCGCTGATGCTGGGATTCGCCGCACTCGGCGACCCGGCCGACGAGTTGGCGTTCCTCGACGGCGAGATCGGCGATGCGCAGTGGTTCCACCGCGACGAGGTCCGGGCGGCGCTGGCTCGGGGCGACGGCTGGTCCCGCGCCGAGGCGCCGGGTTCCGACGACGCCGACCGTCTGCGCCTCCCCGGATCGATCTCCATCGCTCGTTCGATGATCGAGGCCTGGGCGGCCGGATAGACCGGCCGCCGTCGCGCTGGACTCATCGCCGGCCGACCGGACTCAGACGCCCAGCTTCGCCTTCACGTCGGCGATCGACGGGTTGGTGGCGGTGGTGCCGTCGGCATAGAGGACAGTCGGGACGACATGGTTGCCGCCGTTCACGCTGCCCACGAATTCGGCGGCGTCCGGGTTCAGCTCGATGTCGATCTCCTGCCAGCTGATACCGCTGCTCTTGAGGCCGCGCTTGAGGCGCGCGCAGAAGCCGCACCACGACGTGGTGTACATGGTCAGCTCACCGGAGTCGGAGGTGCGGGCGCCGGCCTCGTCGTCGATCACGTTGCTCATGGGTCCCATAACACCATGTCCGGGCCTGCTGTTCCCGTCCGCGTTGTTCGCCTGCCGGCGGCGTCGGTGGTTGGTGACATAGTGGACGCCGTGCCTCACCCGACTTCTGCCGCGAAACCCGAGTCCCCGCGTCGTGCCGCGGTGTCGGCGAGTGGCGGCGCGGTCGAGGGACTCGACCCCGAGCAGAGCGCCGCAGTCCTGGCGCCGCGCGGACCGGTGTGCGTGCTGGCCGGGGCGGGCACGGGCAAGACCCGGACCATCACCAGGCGCATCGCCCACCTCGTCGACACCGGCCAGGTCAATCCCGGCCAGGTCCTGGCGGTCACCTTCACCGCCCGCGCCGCCGGCGAGATGCGCACCCGCCTGCGCAGTCTCGGTGTCGGCGGTACGGGGGGCAGCGTCGCGGCCCAGACCTTTCACGCGGCCGCCATGCGTCAGCTGCGGTACTTCTGGCCGCGTGCCTTCGGTGACGCCCGGTGGGAGCTCCTGGACAACAAGTTCCCGCTCATCTCGCGGGCGGCTCGCCGCTCCGGCCTCGACACCTCGACCGACACGCTGCGAGACCTGTCGTCGGAGATCGAGTGGGCCAAGGCCTCGCTGATCTCACCGGAGAACTACGTCGAGGCGGTCGGCCGGCTCGGCCGCGAGTCCCCGGCACCGCCGCCGAAGGTCGCGGCCGTGTACGGGCACTACGAGGACGCCAAGGTCTCGCCCGACGGGGACCGGTTGCTCGATTTCGACGACATGCTCATCTACATGACCCAGATCCTCACCGTCGAACCGGGCGCCGCGGACGAATTCCGTTCGCGGTACCGGTGTTTCGTCGTCGACGAGTACCAGGACGTGACGCCGGTGCAGCAGGGTCTGCTGGACGCCTGGCTCGGGGAACGCGACGACCTGACGGTCGTCGGTGACGCCAACCAGACGATCTACACGTTCACCGGTGCCTCGCCGAACCATCTCTTGGATTTCAGTCGCCGGTTCCCGGAGGCCACGGTCGTCCGTCTCGAGCGCGACTACCGGTCCACCCCGCAGGTCGTCGATCTGGCGAACCGCGTCATCGGCGCCGCCCGGGGGCGCATCGCAGGAACCCGCCTGCAGCTCATCGGACAGCGCCCGCCCGGGCCGGCGCCGCAGTTCGCCGAGTACGACGACGAGCCCGCCGCCGCGACGGCGATCGCCATCGAGATCAAACACCTCATCAGATCGGGGGTCGCGCCCGCCGAGATCGCGATCCTGTACCGCGTCAACGCACAGTCCGAGAACTACGAGCAGGCCCTGACCGAGGTGGGCGTCCCGTACCAGGTGCGCGGCGGCGAGGCGTTCTTCGCGCGCACCGAGGTCCGGCAGGCCATGCGGCAGCTCGCGACGGTCGCTGGCCGCGAGGTCAGACCCGACGTGGAGCTCCTCGACGTCGTGCGCGCGGTGCTGGGCGAGCTGGGTCTCAGCGAGGAGCAGCCGTCCGGTGCGCAGGCGCGCAGCCGGTGGGAATCACTGAAAGCGCTGGTCCAGCTGACCGAGGACATGGTCGCCGAGAACCCGGAACTGACGCTGCCGCAACTGTCGGCCGAACTCGCCGCCCGCGCCGAGGCGCGCCATCCCCCGACGGTGCAGGGCGTGACGTTGTCGTCGCTGCACGCGGCCAAGGGACTCGAGTGGGATGCGGTGTTCCTCGTCGGACTCACCGACGGGTCGCTGCCCATCAGCCAGGCGATCAAGGGGTCCTGGGAAGAGGTCGAGGAAGAGCGGCGACTGTTCTATGTCGGAGTGACGCGTGCCCGCGAGCACCTGCACCTGTCGTGGGCCCTGGCCCGCAACGAGGGCGGCCGTGCCCGGCGTCGCTCGCGGTTCCTCGCCGACCTCGTGCCCGACGACTCGCCCGCGTCGCCGATCGCGAAGGAGCGCGCGCCCCGCCGCGGACCGACCTGCCGGGTCTGCGGTTCCCGGTTGATGGATTCGACCGCGACGCTGCTCGGTCGCTGCGCCGGGTGCCCGTCGGATCTGGACGAAGGACTGCTGGTCTCGCTCAAGGAGTGGCGTCGCGAGCGGGCCCACGAGAAAAAGGTGCCGGCCTTCGTCGTCTTCTCCGACAAGACCCTCACCGCGATCGCCGAGCAACGACCGACCGATACCGCTGCGCTGGTGGCGATCTCGGGAATCGGGGCGAAGAAGGTCGACGAGTACGGCGCCGAGATCATCGAACTCGTCGAAACCGCAGGTCAAAAATAGGTTGTGCGGGTTTCGGCCCAGCGTCTACTCTGAGTCCCGTCAGTACGGGGATGGGTTGTGTGCGTCCGTCACACCGGCCCGCCACAGTCACCGACGACCGACACGAACGCGGAAAGCCACGAGACCAGAAGGGAGTGGATCAGTGAACGGAATCACCGTGAGCCAGGCCGGCATCTGCCAGTCTGCGGCGAACCTGAGAGCAGCCGACACGTATGCGCCGAAATTGCATGCGCTGAAGCCGAATCAGCCCGCCATCGCGCGTACCGGTCGCACCCGCTCCTGGATGCCGGTCGCCCGAGCGTGCACGAGCTTTGCACGCCCGGTCGCCGTCCCGGCGGCGGCCCTGCACCTGGCAGCCGAAGCGCGCGTCGCGCGAATCGCACCGCCCGCAGCAGCAGTAGCACCCGCGCCGCGTCGGTTCCCCGTTCTGTTCCGAAGTTCCCGGAGTTAGATCTCCGAGACATTCCGGGCCACGGGCGAATCGCAGAGGCGACACCCGTGGCCCTCTTTTTTCTGTCACCGAATCTCCACCCCGATCCAGGGGTCTCGGACACAGAGCCACATCGAGGACTCGGGTTCAACACCCCAAACGAGCAGATGTGGAGAAACCAATGACTGTCGAATGCGTCCTCGAGTCCTGTATGTCGGCGGACCGCGCAGCGACCGCCCGGCTCGACCTGCCCTGCCAGATCGCCGACGCAGATCTGTGGTTCGCCGAAGACCCCCGTGACCTCGAGCGTGCCAAGGCCATGTGCGCCGAATGCCCGTTGCGGGCCCAGTGCCTGCAGGCCGCACTCGATCGATCCGAGCCCTGGGGGGTCTGGGGAGGCGAGATCTTCGAGCGCGGAGCCGTCATCGCACGCAAGCGTCCCCGCGGTCGCCCGCGTAAGAACGTTGCATGACAACAAAACCGACGCCGCGAGCAGAAATGCTCGCGGCGTCGGTGTCGTGTCTGCGAGGTGGTGTCAGTCGCCCAGGCCGGGGACCCACTCCTCCATGATGGCCCGGTACGGGGCATGCGCCTCGAGCTGCGAGGCGATGCCGACGCAGCCCCCGAGTACGCGGAAGACCATCACGAAACGCTTGGGCACGTTCAGGTTTCGTGACGTCTTGTACACCTCGCCGCGAACATCGGTGGCCTTGCCCGCGGCCCGCTGCATCCACTTCCGGGTGAAGTGGAACGACTCGCTGTAGAGCGGATCGACGTAGGGACGCAGGTAGGCCTCGAGGTCGGCACTCGTCACCTTGTTCGCGTGGGACGGGCGGATGAACTCGGCGGAGATCATGAGTTCTTTGAGTTCGTCGTACTTCTTGTCCCGCGCCAGACGGAGAATCGGTCCGGTCTCGGGCGGGAGGCCTTCCGGATAGTGGCCGACCGCACCGAAGTCGAGTACGCCGAACCGCCCGTCGGTGGCCCGGAAGAAGTTGCCCGGATGCGGATCGCCGTGGAGGAGTCCGACCCGGTACGGCGAGCCGACCTCGAATTCGGCCATCTTCGCGGCGGCGTCGTCGCGGGTCTGCTGGTCCCCGGTGGTGATGATCTTCGACAGCGGGACGCCGTCGACCCACTCCGAGACGACGACCTTGGGTGCACTCGCGACGACCTTGGGGATGAGGAAGTCGGGATGGCCGTCGTAGGCCTTGGCGAAGGCGCGCTGATTGTCGGCCTCGCCGAGGTAATCGAGCTCGGCCTCGGTCCGGTCGATGAGTTCGTCCATCATCGCCTTGACGTCGGTGCCGGGGGACAGGCGCTGCAGGAGTCCGGACATGCGGGACAGGGTCTTCAGATCGGCCTTCAGTGCGTGGTCGGCCCCGGGGTACTGGACCTTGACCGCGACCTCACGGCCGTCCGACCAAATTCCTTTGTGTACTTGTCCGATCGACGCCGATGCCGCGGGCTCGTCGGAGAATTCCCGGAAACGCTCGCGCCACCGGGTGCCGAGCTGCTGGTCGAGCACCTTGTGGACCTTCGCGGCCGGCATGGGCGGGGCGTCGGCCTGCAACTTGGTGAGCGCTTCGCGGAACGGCTCGCCGAACTCGTCGGGGATCGCGGCTTCCATGATCGAGAGCGCCTGCCCGACCTTCATGGCGCCGCCCTTGAGTTCGCCGAGAACGGCGAACAGTTGTTCGGCGGACTTCTCCAGGAGCTCCTGGTTGACCTCGTCCTTGTCCCTTCCGACCATGCGCTTGCCGAAACCGGCAGCAGCCCGCCCGGCCATACCGATCGGAAGAGAGGCCAGTTTCGCGTTGCGGCGACCCTGTCCTTTGGTGATGTCGGTCATAGCATCCTTTCCGCGTCACACAATAGACGACCTGGCTTGCTGATCCGGTGCGGGACGACAATCGCAGGCCGGGTGCGGCGACCATTGTCTGATGTCCAGCCGCGTCGGGTCATCTCGGAATTCCAACACATGGTCGAGCAGCTGCGGATCGGGTCGTGGCTCCACATGCGGCCGGTCGCGTACGGCCTCCACCAATTGCTCGATCTGCGAGTGGGCCATCGCGGCGGTCATCGCCACCACGGCCGGGCTCGCCTGACCCGACGTCCGGATCAGCTGGACGGCCAGGGCCGGCCAGTCCGGGTCCGCGTCGGACCGGTGACGGTCCGCGCACATGAGGCAACTCGACAGTCCGGGGAGCACCAGCGGGCCGACGATGCCCACCCCGTCGCGGACCCGGACCAGCAGATGGGGTATCCGGGCCCGGGTCAGTGCGAACACCACCCGCGGATCGTGGACGACGAAGTCGGTCAGGATCACCAGGTCGGTGTCGACGGCATCGAGCGTCCCGTCGGGTAGCCGCCGCATCGTCCGTCGAGCTGACAAACCCATGCTGCGCAACGAATTCGACAGCTGTTCGCTGATCGGCCCCTGGCCATGGATCAGGATGTGGAACTCCGCGGCCGTGGGCGGGCGGTCGACAACCGCTCGGCCGGCCGACACCAGACTGCTCAGGACCAGATCGAGGTCGTCGTCGTGGAGGCCGGCCCGTCGGGCGCGGCGAGCGAAGGTGTCCGCCGTGCACGGATCCTCCAACGATCGAAGCAGCCCGGCGACGGAATACGCCGACACCGAGGCGTCGAAGTCGAGGAGCAGGCTGTCGGCCGGATCGATGCCCACGCGGACCGAGTTGCCCGGCTGGACGATGACGGGCGTCCCCGGGAGCAGCCGCGGGACCGCGGGCGGAACAGCGCAGGGGGACACCGAGATGGCGCTGGAACTCGTCCGGGCTGGCGACATGCGGCAACTCTGCCAGCCGAACGCCGTCGCGGGCGCTCGGCGAGCAGGTTATCCACAGCATGGCGTGTTCCACCGGTGGTGTGGATTCCTACGATCCGCCTCGTGCCGATTCGCCGCCGTCATCGTTACGGGACTCGTCGGTGGCGTCGCGCGCCTTCTCCTCGGCGATGGTCTTCTCGAGCTGGGCGATCGGGTCGTCGAGGTCGTCGCCGCCCAGGAGCCGGTCGATGAAACCCGCAGGGTTGTCGAGGTCGTCGGCATCCGGCAGCAGATCAGGGTGTGCCCACACGCCGTCCCTGGTCGCGACGTCGGTGGCCTCCAGCGCGCGGCGCCACAGCTCCGACGCCTCGCGGACCTTGCGGGGCCGAAGCTCGAGACCGACGAGGGTTGCGAATGTCTGCTCGGCCGGCCCGCCCGACGCGCGCCGACGTCGCATGGTCTCGGTGAGTGCCCCGGTACTCGGGATCCGGTCGCCGAGCGCTCGGGTCACGACCTGCTCCACCCAGCCCTCGATCAGGGCGAGGAGGGTCTCGAGACGGCCGAGGGCCGCTTTCTGCTCAGGTGTCGTGGTCGGCTCGAACGACGTCGATGAACTGATGATCTCCTCGAGTTTCGAAGGGTCGGAGAGCAATTGGGTCGGGTCGATCCCGGCGGTGGCGTCGGTGATACCGCTGAAATCGATACTGATGCCGCGGGCGTATTCCTCGACGGTGGTCAGCAACCGCTGACGCAGCCAGCCGACGTGGGTGAACAGGCGCACATGGGCGGCCTCGCGCGCGGCGAGGAAGACGATGATCTCCTGCGCCGGCTGCTCCAGACCCTCGGCGAACTTGGCGATCGCCTCGGGGAGCAGGACGGCGATCCCCTCGGGCGCCAGCGGCAGCCCGACGTCGGTCGACGTCAGCACCTCCTTGGCGAGCTGACCGAGCCCCTGGCCGAGCTGGGTGCCGAACGCCATGCCGCTCATCTGGGTCAGCATCCCGATCATCGGGCCGGCGAACTGGGCCGCCTCGGCGGGGAGGTTGTCCTGCCAGGTTCGGGCCAGCTGCTCGGCGACCGGGTCGCACAAACCCTTCCACGTGTCCATCGACTCCTCGAGCCATTGGACCGGTGTCCACGCCACCGTCTGGGTGACGCCGCTGGGGAAATTCGTCGCGTCGTCGAGCCAGACGTCGGCGAGCCGGACCGCGTCGGCCGAGGCCGAGATCTCCTTCTCGAGGATCGGGGTGAACGAACCGATCTGCTGCCGGGCGAGATTGGTCGCGACCGAGTAGTTCACCGGACCGTTTCCGCCGCCCGCCATGCCCGCGCCCATACCGCTGAACATGTTGCCCAGTTGCGAGAACATCTGGCCGATCATGTTGGGATCGAACTTCGAGGGGTCGAAGTCGCCGCCGGGACCGCCGCCGAACCCCTGCCCGCCCCCGAATCCGAACGGGTTGGCCCCGCCGAACGGGTTGCCACCGGGATTGTCGCCCGGCTTGTTCTTGTCACCGCTGTTCTTGTCGCGGTCGTCATCGCCGTCACCGGACGACGAGAAGCCGAAGGGCAGATCACTCATGGGTTCCACCGTACCGCCCGGTGAGGCCCGCAAACGGCGACGACTGTTCGCCCTGCGCGTAGCCGGCTCATGGTCGCCGGCGCAGCCGGCTCGTGGTCGCTGCGGGGCACTATCGTGTGCGGAATGAGTTCGAGCCCCCGATTCCGGAGAATCGCCGCGGCCGCGGTCTCCACCGTGGTCCTGCTGGCGTTGCTGGTGCTCGGCACGCAGGTGCAGGTGCCCTACGCCGCGCTCGGGCCCGGACCCACGCTCAACACCCTCGGTACGACGAAGGTGGAGGACGACGGGGCGGTGGTGGAGCGCAAGGTCGTGCAGATCGACGGTGCGCCGACCGATCCGACGACCGGCCACCTCAACCTCACCACCGTCTCGGTGCGGGACGGGATCTCGCTGTTCGACGCCCTGGGCATGTGGGTGTCGGGCACCTACTCGCTGACGCCGCGCGACCAGGTCTATCCGCCCGACCGCACCACCGAGCAGGTTCAGGAGGAGAACGCGCAGCAGATGACGGGGTCAGAGGAGAACGCGACGGTCGCCGCGCTCCGTTACCTCGATCGTCCCACCGCGTTGCGCATCGCGAGCGTCGCACCCGACGGGCCCGCGGTCGACGTGCTGCGCGCCGGCGACGAGGTCGTGGCGGCCGGCGGCGTGCCGGTGGAAACGGGTGAACAGCTGCGGAAGGTCGTCGGCGACAATCCGCCGGGGACCGTCCTGCCCATCGAGATCGTCCGCGCCGGTGCCCGGCAAACCGTGTCGGTGACCCTCGGCACGCATCCGGCCGACTCCGAGGCCGGGTATCTGGGCGTCGTTCCGGAGGTGGTCGATGCCGATCCGCGCCTCGAGGTCACCTACAACGTGGGGGACATCGGGGGACCGTCGGCGGGGATGATGCTGGCACTCGCGGTCATCGACCAGCTGAGTCCCGGCGAGCTGACCTCCGGCAAGTTCATCGCGGGCACCGGCACGATCACCGATGAGGGGGTTGTCGGTCCCATCGGCGGGATCACGCACAAGACCCGGGCCGCCCGCGACGCCGGCGCGACGGTCTTCCTGGTCCCGGCCCGCAACTGTGCCGAGGCGGTCTCGGAGCGACCGGACGGATTGAAGCTGGTGAAGGTCGACACTCTCGAGGGCGCTGTCGACGCGCTGAACGCGGTCGGCGCGGGCCGTCCGGCGCCGAGCTGCTGAGGCTTGCCAGGACTGCCGCGTCAGCCCCGGTCGGACGACTCCGGTAGATCGGGAGCGAAGGTGTCGCGCAGCGCGGCCCGCAGTTCGAGTGCCAGTTGCGGGTGGGTCAGCAGTTCGGGTTCCCCGTCGGGTTCGGGTCGAAGACGCATCAGCGCGAGATCGGCGCCGGTGCGCAGCACCCCGACCACCAGCCGCGCAACCTCCTCGCCCGGATGGTGATCGCCGGTGTCGGTGACCTCGAAGCGGGGCGTCCGGTCGTCGTCGTCTTCGGGATCGGCGATGACGATCTCCATACTCACCGCCGCCCCGGCGACCTCCTCTGGCCAGACCGCCGAGGCGAGGAACTCGTCGAGGTCGTCGACGTCTTCCTCCACCGGGGTGAACACCGAACCGTCGTCGGCGATCACCTCGGGAAGCTGTGCGTGGAGGAGGGCGGTCGGCGCCAGCGCGAACACGGACGGTGACTGACCCCAGCCACGGGAGTCGAGGTGTTCCATGATCTCGTTCAACGCGCTGCCGAGATCGTCGGTGGAGAAGGCGCGTGGGGTCGTCGGGAGGTCGGGCACGTGCTCATCCTGCCCCGGATCGCGGTGCGACCGCGAGTCTGCGACGCCGCCAGGGAACCGCTGAGGTGTGGCGATCGTTGAGCGGGCGCCCCGAGTGAGTTGGTCACCCGGGTGGTGCCAGTACAGTGGGCACCACGCCCAGCAGGCACGTGTGCGCGGGTGGTGTCCGGATTGAGAGCTTTGGAGAGTGGGTCTGGTGGGCGTCCGAGGGCCGGCGGGAATGCCGACACTGTCACGCAGGAGCAAGATCATCATCGGGCTCGGCGTGGCCGTCCTGGTGCTGTTGCTCGTCGGGCCACGCCTGATCGGTCTCGCGACCGACTGGCTCTGGTTCTCCGACGTCGGGTATTCGAGCGTCTTCACCAAGGTGATCTGGACGCGCGTGATCCTCTTCCTGATCACGACGATCGTCGTCGGACTCATCATCTTCGGGGCGGTCTCCCTGGCGTACCGCAGTCGCCCGGTGTTCGTACCGACCGCGGGCCCGAACGATCCGCTCGCCCGGTACCGCACGGCCATCATGGGCAAGGTCCGCTGGTTCGCCATCGTCCCGGCGGTGATCATCGGCGCCCTGGCCGGCCTGGTCGCGCAAGGGTCCTGGGCGACCGTCCAGATGTTCCTGCATGGTCAGTCGTTCGGTCGGACAGACCCTCAGTTCAATCTCGACATCGGGTTCTATGCCTTCGACCTGCCGTTCTTCCGCTTCGTGCTCAACCTGCTGTTCGTCGTGGTCGTGGTGGCGTTCCTGGCGAACCTGGTCACGCACTACCTGTTCGGAGGTATCCGCCTGGGGCAAGGCGGTGGTTCGGTCACGACCGCGGCACGCATTCAGCTCGCGGTGCTGGCGGGCACCTTCCTGCTGCTGAAAGCGGCCGCTTATTGGCTCGACCGGTACACTCTGCTGTCCAGTCAGCGGAAGGCCGAGATCTTCCCGGGGGCGAGTTACACGGACATCAACGCGGTGCTGCCGTCGAAGCTCATCCTGATGGCGATCGCGATCATCTGTGCGGTGGCGTTCTTCGCCGGGATCGTGCTCCGCGACCTGCGGGTGCCGGCACTGGCCACCGTCTTGATGTTGTTCTCCGCGTTGCTCATCGGGGTCGGCTGGCCGCTGACGATGGAGCAGTTCTCGGTCAAGCCGAATGCCGCGCAGAAGGAAGCCGAGTACATAGAACGCGCGATCACCTCGACCCGCGAGGCGTACGGCATCGGGCCGGACAAGGTCATCACCCAGCCGGGCTGGACCGCCGGGCCGGCAAACCCGGCGCTGGTGAACAGCGATGAACCGACGCTGTCGAACGTCCGGATCCTGGACCCGAATGTGGTGTCCCCGACGTTCATCCAGCAGCAGCAGCGGCAGAACTTCTACGGATTCCCGACGCAGCTGGCGGTCGACCGCTATCGCATCGACGGCGAGCTCCGTGATTTCGTGGTGTCGGTGCGCGAGCTCGATCCGAGTCGCTATCTCGAAAACCAGCAGAACTGGCTGAACAAGCACCTGGTGTACACCCACGGAGACGGGTTCGTCGCCGCCCCGGCCAACCGGGTGAAGGAGTCGACGGACGTCAACAACGTCGACGGTGGCGGCGATCCGTTCTACTACGTCAGCGACACCTCGAACTACCAGACCGAGGAGTACAAGCGGGACGCCCCGATCAAGGTGTCACAGCCGCGGATCTACTTCGGCGAGCTGCTCGCGAAGATCGACCCGGATTACGCGATCGTCGGTTCCGACGACGGGCAGGCTCGGGAACACGACATCGGGGACGACAAGTACACCTACCAGGGGCCGGCGGGAGTCTCGCTCGGCAACTGGTTCTCCCGAGTCCTCTATGCCGGCAAGTACGCCGAGCGGAACTTCCTGCTGTCGGGCGAGATCAACTCGGCATCGAAGATCATCTACAACCGCGATCCCCGGGACCGCGTCGAACAGGTCGCACCGTGGCTGACGGTCGATTCGAAGACGTACCCCGCGGTGATGGAGGACGGCTCGATCAAGTGGATCGTCGACGGTTACACCACCCTCGACGACTACCCGTACTCGCAGCCCACGTCGTTGCAGAGCGCGACCGCCGACGCCCAGGACCTCAACCCGGGGCAGACCGGCCGGACGCAGATCAACAAGACCGTGTCCTACGTGCGCAACTCGGTGAAGGCGACCGTCGATGCCTACACCGGCGAGGTCGAGCTGTATCAGTTCGACACCGATGACCCGGTGCTGAAGACGTGGATGGAGGTCTTCCCCGACACGGTCAAGTCCCGCGCCGACTTCGACGCGCAGACCTCCCTGCGGGATCACGTCCGCTACCCCGAGGACATCTTCAAGATCCAGCGGTCGCTGCTGACCCGCTACCACGTCGATTCGCCCCAGACGTTCTTCCAGGCGAGCGACTTCTGGTCGGTGCCCTCCGATCCGACGGACCCGGACGCCGAGCAGCGCGGGCTGGACCAGCCCCCGTACTACTTCGTGGCCTCGGACCCGGAGAGCGGTGAGCCGACGTTCCAGCTGACCTCGGTGCTGACGCGACTCAACCGACCGATCCTGGGCGCCTATGTGACCGTGTCGTCGAATCCCGAGAACTACGGTCAGATGACGGTCAAGCAGTTGCCCAGCAACTCCCAACGGTCCGGTCCGCAGCAGGCGTTCAACCCGATGCGCACCGACCGAACGGTGGCGGAATCACTGAAGTCGCTCGAGAACACGGCGACGGTGACCTTCGGTAATCTCCTCACGCTTCCGGTGGGTGACAACGGCATCCTGTACGTCGTCCCGTTGTACGCACAGGCCCAGGGCGAAGAGGCCTTCCCCCGTCTGTTCCGTGTGATCACGAGGTTCGAATCGGCAGACCGGGTATCCGGGATCGGTTATGCACCCACGACCCGCGAGGCTCTGCGGCAGGTCGGCATCACGCCCGCTGCCGGAGTGGTCCCCGGCGATCAGCAGGCACCGCCCGCGCCGGACCAGGCCGGAACGCCGGCACCGGCCACGCCGGCACCGAATCAACCTCCGCAGCAAGGTGATTCGCCGGAGCGGGACGACGCGGCAAACGCCATCAGTGACGCGATCACGGCGCTACGCCAGGCTCAGCAGAGTGGCGACTTCGCAGCGTACGGCGAGGCACTCGACCAGCTGAGTCAGGCGGTTGCCCGCTACGAGTCGCTGGCGGCTCCCAACTAGTCGAACGACGACCCAGGCCGGGCGCTATCTGCGAGTCATACCGCTATCCGCGGTATTTCCGCAGGTAGCGCTCGGTTTCGTTGGGGGTGTTGTCGGGGAGCACCGGGCTGTGGTGGTGCCGGTGGCCCAGCGAGAAGAAGATCGACACCGCCGTCGTGAAAGCCGCGACCATCAGCAGGCCGCAGATGATCGCGGGGCCGACATTCCCGACCGCCATGTGGACCAGCCAGAGCGCGGCCATGGCGAATCCGGTCAGTGCCAAGACGAACCCGACGAAACTCATCGGATGGTTCCCGTGGCTCTCGTGGTGGAAGCGGTGGGTGTTCATGGTTCCTCCTCGGCGGGGCGTCTCGTGAGCCGAGTGTACGCCTGATGTGACTGGCATCACATTTCACAGCGGCGACGGGCGGGCTGTCCGGGTCGTCACGTCACCTGCCGTTATCGAGGTGCGAGTGACCGCCGTCACTGACGTTTTCCCAGGTCGGATGGGGTTGAAGTACCGATTTGCATCGCTGACAAACCGGTGTGTAACGTTGTGTTCACCAACGCGGGGTGGAGCAGCTCGGTAGCTCGCTGGGCTCATAACCCAGAGGTCGCAGGTTCAAATCCTGTCCCCGCTACCAACACCAAGAACCCCCGCCCGGGACACCCGGGCGGGGGTTCTTGCTATGTGCGGTCCTGTCTGAGGCGGGACAAGCCCGACGATTCGAGAACCCAACCGGGCAGGCCCGGATGCGGCCGCATCGGCGGGCGGATCATCCGCTCTGGTCGGTCCCCGTGGCACCGTCGCCGCCGGCTTGCCGACCGAACAGGCTGCGAAGTCTGCACTCCCAGGTCGTCGCATCGAGCGTCGTACCCACTCTGACCAGGCGATTTGACGGCGGGTGCGGCGGTGCGTAACTTATGTCGAGTCAGCGAGCCACGGCGCCGCCCCGGAAGGGCCTGAGAGGGTCTGATGGTGGGGAGTGGAGACCGGGTTTCTTGGCTGGCCGCCCCTGAATGTTTTGGCTTGAGTCGTTGTGGCTTGGGTAGAGTGTTTGGGGTTGCTGGGTCTCTCAGTGGTTCGGAATTCTTCGGGGTTGCGGGCTGCGGGATGGGTCTGGTAGGCTGGAAGAGTTGCCCCGGAGACGGGGTGGCTGGCAAGGTTGAATGCGAAGTGTGCTGGTGAGAGCCCTGATTTGGGGTGGGTAGCTGGTGGGTGTGTGTTCTTTGAGAACTCGATAGTGTGATGATGAATTGTCTGATGCCAATTTAGCATCGTGCATCTTTGTGGATGTAGATGTTTGTTTGTTGTGTGACGTTCGGGCCCCGTCCTGGGTGTCACATTTTGCTAGGTTTATTTTGGTCAGGTTGTGCTTTCCTGATTGTGTTGAAACGCCGGCCTTTTTTGGGGTTGGTTTTGTTTCACTGTTTTTTCATGGAGAGTTTGATCCTGGCTCAGGACGAACGCTGGCGGCGTGCTTAACACATGCAAGTCGAACGGAAAGGCCCAGCTTGCTGGGTACTCGAGTGGCGAACGGGTGAGTAACACGTGGGT
>NZ_JAFFZF010000012.1:0-112574 GCF_016924115.1 Gordonia sp. BP-119 | reverse complement strand
GGGCAGGTGTGGGCGAGGTCGAGATCGCCGTCGCTGAGTACGTCGAATGGTTCAACCACCGCCGCCTGCACGGCGAGATCGGACACGTCCCACCCGTCGAGTACGAGAGCGCCTACTGGTCGACCCACACCGTCACCAGCTACCGTGAGAACCCGGTCCCCGCAAACGCTGGAACCAACTAACCGAGCCTCCAGCAAACCCGGGGCGATTCAAGGTGGGGCCAGTTGCGGGGAAGTCGTAGGAGGTGGCGGCGTCCGGTTCGGATGATGCGGCCGGCCACGGCGAGGATGCGTAGGCGTAGTTGTTTGGGTTCCCATCGGCGGATCGGTGAGTGGGGGTCCCAGCACAGGGTTTGGGTCCACACGAGTAGTTCTGTTGCCAGACAAGCTATTTCCAGCCAGATCTGGTTCTTGGCGAACGCCTGGAACGGGAGGTTGGCCAGTCCGGTGTCTTTGAGGTTGCGGATGCGGTCCTCGGCGCGGGCGCGTTGACGGTGGCGCAGTTCGAGTGTGGGTAGTGTCCAGCCGGTGCCGCGGGTGTTGGTGGCGAACACGGTGTAGCGGCGGCCCTCGATGTCGGTGAGGCGGAGTTGGGCGCCGGAGTGGGGGTATTCGCGGCGGGCGATGACACGCATCCCGGCCGGCCACGGTGCGTCACTGTCGGCGAGGGCGGGGATCGCGGTGGTGAGTTCGGCGACGTGGGCGTCAAGCCGGGGTTGACCGTTGGCGTCGACCGCGGGTTGCCAGGCCTGTTCGGGAAGGCGGGCGAGCGCGGTTTTGATGGTGTCGGAGACGATGTAGCCGATCGAGTACTGCAGCCCGGCGTCGGTGATGTGGGCCAGGAACTTTTTAGAACATCCCGCGGCGTCGGTGCGCACGAGTACCTGGCCGCGTTCACCGGCCGGCAACTGAGCCAGCGCGGCGGTCAGCGTGGAGATGTGCAGGTCAGCGCCTTGTGGTGAGGCGCCGCCGCGGCGGAGGTCGCAGATGAGTGGTTCCCCGGTGCCGTACTGGCCGTGATCGACCAACGCGCACATCGGGGCGTGGCCGTACTGGCGTTTGTAGTTGATTTCGGCGTGTTCTTTGTCCGAGTGCGCGGTCACGGTGGTGGCGTCGAGATCGATGATGACTTGGCCGCCGTCGACGCTGCCCGGTTGTCCTTCGAGTGGTCGGCGTCGCGCCCACACGTTGTTTCGGCAGTGTGCGCGGGCCTGGCGGATGGCGGCCACCACTGCGGTGGAGTCGTCGGCGAGGGTGCTGATCAGGCGAGATACCGTCGGATCCGAGGCGACGAGACCGAACAGGGCCGGTTGGGCGCGCACGACCGCCAGATCCGACACGCAATCGCCGCCCACAGCGACCGCGGTCGCGAGGTCCATCAGCATTTTGGCCGGATCATGCACGGTGCGTGTGGTGGTCCACGGCTGCAGTGCCGTGGTCAGGGCGGTATCGAGACCGGCGATGCGCATGGTTTCGCGGAGCAGGACTGCGCCGGTGGAGCTGGTCAGTGACTCGCTGCGGTCGGTATCGACAACCAGATGTGGGTAGCGGTTATGCTTCACTTGCGAAGTGCCTCTCTGCGCCCGGATCATTGTGTTGTGGTGATTCAATAATCCACTGGCAGACAGGCACTTTCGCGTATTCACACGCCCCAAACCTCACAAACCCCTGAAATATCCAGGCTGAGGAGCGAGCTTGCGGAGGCCGTCACGAAGGGTCTTGGTGAGATGACGTCGCCACCCTTCGAGGCTCGTCGCTAACGCTCCTCGCACCTCAGGGAGCAAAGGGAGGGCATCGCAGACCAGCGGTTTCGTGGTTCTTTGGGATGAGGGAGCAGAGGGGGCGGCTGCGCTTCTCGCAACTCAGCTCAGGGAGTGGAGCGGAGGGGCCGCCGCGGCGCGCAGTCAGCCACCCAGCGCTCGCGCGAGCAGTTCCACGTACCGGTCCACATCGTTCATGACATCCGGGCTCGTGGTCACCGAGATCGCGACCCGGTCGCCGATCCCGTGTACGCCGTGAGTCAATCCCTGAGCCGGCGACAGCGCGGGAAACCCTGTGGTGAAGAGGATCTCGCCTCCATCCAGGTCGAGATCGGCGGCCCCGCGGTTCACCGACGAGACCACCGTGACGCCGGTGACTGCCGCCGGCGGGGTGTCGAGATCGAAGGATCGGATCCCCCATCGGGTCAGGATCGCCGGTGTCGACTCCGACGCCCGACGCTGCGCGGCCCGCAGCGGGTCGGCCTCGGCTGCTCGAGCGGCGGCGATCTCGGCGCCGATGAGTCGTGCGCGCTCAACCAGATCGTCGACGTCGACGTGCAGATCGATCCCCGCGTTGCGGAAATGGTTGCGCGCTCGACGTTCTCCGCTGCGCCCGACCGTCAGCTCCACGCCGTATCGTCGATCCCGGTCACCGAGATACTCCGGGAGCGCCACCGAGATCGCGGTGAGAACCGCGACCGTGACCGGCACTCCGGGTCCGCTGAGTTGGTCACGCTCGACGACCAGCACACGCAGGGTCCGCCGCGGTCCGGGCGGGACGTTCAACCGAGTCGGCGCATATCCCGCCGTTCCCGGCACGGATGCCGCGGCGAGCCGCGCCGCGCGAACCCCTCGCCACGCTGTCGTGACGAACTCGCCGGGGAATCGAAGCACTCCGCCGAGCGCCGTAACGGCGTCGACCATCAACTCGCGGAAGGGTAAACGCACCTCGGACACCGGTCGTCGTGGAGGCGCAGGAGCCGTGAACCAGTCGCGCGCGATCCGTGACATCCGACGCCCGTCGCCCAGGGCGTGACAGACCTGGAGCACGACGACGACCACCGGACCCGTCGCTGCCGGGACTTCGGCGACCGGGCCGAAGAGGTGCGCCCGCCACGCCTCCCGCGTGGGATCGAGCGGCTGGGCGATGAGCCCGGCGATCTCCGTCAGACACGACGACCACGTGCGGCTCGACGCGTCCACGCGGACCTGGTCGTCGGCGGGCCGGACGGATTCCCAATACGGGCGGTCGGCGGTGCCCGGGACATCTCGTATCCGGAGGCACAGATCGTCGACGTGCGCCGCCCGCAGCCGGAGTCGCGCCGCGCAGTCCTCGATCGAACCGCGCGGCGCGGCAAAGCAATACACCAGGAACTCGTCGTTCGGGATGCGCTGCGACATCCAGTACGACACCGCGTCCGCCGCGGCCATCCGGTGCATGGCCGCCAGCGTAGCGGCACGGCGTGCTACTTCTGTCCGGCGCTCCAGGCGTACGGCAGGTCGGTGCCGTTGAGCACGTGGTCGCCGACCGCCTGCAGCTTGAAGATCAGCGGGTTGTGCACCGAGATCACCCGGGCGTTGCGCCAGTGGCGATCCAGGCGCAGACGCTCGGAGGTGATCGACGCGCCGCCGACCTCGAAGAGCTGCGTGGTCGCGTCGAGCACGGCGGGGATGACGGCGGCCTGGGCACGGGCGACATCGAATTCGACGCGGTCGAGGAGCGCGGCGTCCTCCCAGCCGGCGAGCGCGAGCTCGTCGAGCTCGTCGGCGATGTCGAGGACCAGCGTGCGCGCGGTGTAGGCCGCCGCCGACAACCGGCCGATCACCTGCTGCACCAACGGATCATGGCGCGGCAGGTCGGCGGTCGAATGCGTGAAGGTGCGCGTGCGGTTGCGCACCCACTCCACGACGTCGTCGGTGGCGCGTGCCGCGATACCCGCGAGCACCGAGAGCTGCACGAGTTGCAGATACGACGTCGCGTACGTGCGCCCCTCCCCGCCGTACCCCGGGCCGAGGACACGCTCGGCCGGCACCTCGACATTCGCGAACTCGGTGGTGCCGCTGGCGGTCAGGCGCTGACCGAAGCCGTCCCAGTCGTCATGCTGGGTGACGCCGTCGGCGTCGGCGTCGACGAGTACCGAGACCCGCTCACCGTCTTGGTCGGCGGCGACGAGGATGTGGTCGGAGTAGAGGCTGCCGGTGCTGTAGTACTTGGTGCCGTCGAGCCGGAACCCGCTGCCGTCGGTGCTCGCCGGATCCGGGGTGAGGCGCGTCTGGTACCGGTCGATGGCGCCGACGCCGGGTTCGGTGATCGCGTTGCCGACCAGCGTCCCCTCGCCGACCTTGCGCAACCACTGCTGCGCAGCCTCGTCCGGGAGGGCGGCGAGCTGGTCCTCGACGAACGACCAGTGCACCCGCAGGGCCTGCGGGAGATTGGACTCCGCGGCGGCCAGCTCGATGAGCAACCGGAACAGCTGACGGATCGACGCGCCATGACCGCCGAATTCCACCGGCACGCGCAACGCGCCGAACTTCGCCTCCCGTAGCCACGAGACCTCGTCGTATGCAAGCCTGCGGTCGTCCTCGCGCTGCACGGCGCCTTCGGCGATCCGGGCGAAGATCGGTGCGAACACCTCGTCGAGACGCTCGTCCGTCGTTCCGGTGGCGGGCCGGTTAGTTTGCTCGGTGGACGGCACAGTGGACGTCATCGGGGGTCCTTTCGATCGCAGACTGGTCGGCGACAGTCTGGTCGGCCCGGCACCGGCCGACCACGGTTGCAACCGCGCTGACCGCAACGCTGACGTTCTGGGCGCGTGCACCGCACACTGGCGCTCCGACGCTCGTCGGCCACCTCCGATGAGACCCCGGTCACGCCATGTGTCAATGTTTGGTATGCCAACAACGCTCGTTGATATCGATCCGACCACCCCCGTCGTCGTCGGCGTGGGCCAGGCATCGGAACGCCTGACCGATCCCGGATACGAGGCGCTCGGCGAGGCCGACCTCGCCGCCCGGGCGGTGACCGCCGCATTCGCCGACTCCGGAGGCGACGTCGCCGGGTCGATCGACACGATCGCCGCGATCCGCTCGTTCGAGATCTCGAGCCCGTTGTCGTCGTCACCGCTGGGCCGACCGGACAACATGCCGCGCGCGGTCGGCAACCGGATCGGGGTGGACCCACGCCGCGCCGTGCAGGCCGTGACCGGCGGCCAGACCCCGCAGACGATGCTCACCGAACTCGCGGCGGCCATCGCCGCCGGCGACTCCGAGGGGGCCGTGGTGTTCGGCGCCGAGGTGATGTCGACGGTCCGCCACCTCATGTCACAGGACCAGCGCCCGAGCTTCGCCGAGGAGGTCGGTGGACAGCTCGAGGACCGCGGCTTCGGGCTCAAGGGCATCATCTCGGTCGCCGAGATGCGGCACGGCCTCGCGTCGGTGTTGCCGCAGTACGCCCTGCTGGAGAACGCCCGCCGGCACGCCTCCGGCCTGGGCCGCGACGCCTACATCGCCACGATGGGTGAGTTGTTCGCGCCGTTCACCGAGGTCGCCGCCGCCAACCCGCACTCGGCCGCCCCGACGGCGCGCACCGCCGACGAACTCGTCACCGTCACCCCCGAGAACCGGATCGTGTCCGATCCGTTCACCCGGTACATCGTGGCGCGCGATCAGGTCAACCAGGCCGCAGCCGTGGTCGTGATGTCGGTGCGGGCCGCGCAGGCCGCCGGCATCGACCCCGCGAAATGGGTGTTCCTGCACGGTCATTCGTCGACGGTGGAACGACCGGTCCTGGCTCGACCCGAATTGTCCTCCGCTCCTGCGGCTCCCGCGGCGGTGCGGCATGCGCTGCAGGTCGCCGGGATCGGGCTCGACGACATCTCCGTGGTCGACATCTACAGCTGCTTCCCGATCGCGGTGTTCAACGTCCTCGACGGGATCGGCATGTCGCCCGACGATCCGCGCGGACTGACCCTGACGGGTGGCCTGCCCTTCTTCGGCGGGCCGGGCAACAACTACTCGCTCCACGCGATCGCCGAAGTCGTCAGCCGCGTCCGGCGATCGCCGGGTGACTACGGTCTCGTCGTCGCCAACGGCGGTGTGCTGAGCAAGCATGCCGCGGGTGTCTATTCGACGACGCCGGCACCGTGGCGCCCGGACACCAGCGGTCCGGTCCAGGCCGAGCTCGACGCGGTACCGACCGTTCCCACGATCGCCGACGCCGACGGCGCCGCGGTCGTCGAGACTTACACGGTCATCCCGCAGAAGAACGGCCGCCGCACCGGTGTGGTGATCGGCCGGCTGGTCGATCCGACCGTTCCGGAGGGACTCGGCGCCCGCTTCGTGGCCAATCTCGATTCCGACGACGACGAACTCTTCGACCTCCTCCTCACCTCCGACGACCCCGTCGGCACGCCGATCGTCGTGCGGTCGTTCGACAAAGGCAATCGGGTGGCCCTGACCGCCGCGGCCATGAACTCCCGGCATCCGGTCGTCGCGCCGGCGTTCCGCGACTCCTACGAGCACGTCGAGATCCGTCGCGACGGCCGGCTGCTCGAGGTGACCATCAACCGGCCCGATGCGCGCAACGCGTTGAACCCCGCGGCGAACGCCGAACTCGACTCGATCTTCGAGGCCTACTTCGCCGATCCCGACCTGTGGGTGGCGATCCTGACGGGCAAGGGCGACAAGGCATTCTCGGCGGGCAACGATCTCGCGGCGACCGCGGGCCCCGCCGCCCTGTCGGTGCCGAAGAACGGGTTCGCCGGACTCACCTCGCGGCGCAGCCTGCCCAAACCGGTGATCGCGGCGGTCAACGGCTTCGCGCTCGGCGGCGGCTGCGAGATCGCGATGGCCTGTCACATCGTCGTGGCCGACGAGGACGCATCGTTCGGACTGCCCGAGGTGAAGGTGGGTTTGGCGGCCGCCGCGGGTGGTCTGGTCCGCCTGCCGCGGATGATCCCGCCCGCGCTCGCACGCGACATGATCCTGACCGGGCGTCGGATCTCGGCCGCCGAAGCCGCGGCCGCCGGACTGGTGAGCCGGATCGCCCCCGCCGGAAAGGTTCTCGAGACCGCACGCGGCGTGGCCGAGGAGATCCTGGCCGCCTCTCCGACGTCGGTACGGGCGTCGATCGCCACCATGGAGCAGTCCGACGCCATCACCGACACCGTCGACGCCGTCCACGCCAGCACCTCGGTGCTCGACTCGCTCGTGATCAGCGGCGACACCCTCGAAGGGATCATGGCGTTCGTGATGAAGCGGACGCCGAACTGGAAAGGCCACTAGAGACTCATCGAAGACGAAAGCGCACGGAAAACGCGCGCACGGTCGTCGGATGCTGAACACTTGACGGCGGCCACTCCGCGCGCTCCCGCGTGTGGGTGGCCGCTGTTTCGACGTAACAGTCGTGTCCAGAAAGGCGGCACACCATGTCCGGTAGCAGTGAGGCACGCGGAACCAAGTCCTCCAAACGCACACCCCCACCACCGTCGTACCGGGTCGATCCCCCCGACTGGACACTGCCGCGGGGCACGATCGTGCTCCTCACGATCGCCGGCCTCGTCGTCGCCATCGGCGGCATCAAGTCGGTGGCGTCGCTGGTCGGGCCGGTCTTTCTCGCGCTGATGCTCACCGTCGCCGTCCAGCCGGTCCCGAACTGGTTGCGCAAGAAGGGCTTCCCGCGGTGGGCCGCCTTCGTGACGACGGTGCTCCTCGTCTACGGAATCCTCATCGGGCTGTTCGCGGCGCTGGTGTTCTCCGTCGCGCGCCTGGCATCGATCCTGCCGCAGTACGACGACAAGTTCGACGACCTCGTCACCGGCTTCCAGAACTTCCTCACCAGCCACGGCGTCAGCCACGACAAGGTGCAGGACATGATCTCCCATGTCGACACCAGCAAGGTCGTGGGTGCCGTGACCGACGTGCTGAGCAGCACGTTCAGCGTGGCCTCGGCGCTCGTGCTCGTCCTCGCCCTGCTGCTGTTCATGGCCGCGGACTCGGTCGGCTTCGACGACCGGATGAACATCCTGGACCGGATGCGCCCCGACATCGCATCGGCCTTCCGTTCGTTCTCGCAGGGGACACGCAGCTATCTGTGGGTGTCGACGGTCTTCGGCCTGATCGTCGCCGTGCTCGACAGCGTGGCCCTCGCGTTGCTGTCCATCCCGCTCCCCATCCTCTGGGGCCTGCTGTCGTTCATCACCAACTACATCCCGAACGTCGGCTTCATCATCGGTCTGGTCCCACCCGCGCTGCTCGGGCTCCTCGTCGGGGGGCCCACGAAGATGATCGTCGTCATCGTCGTCTACAGCGCGATCAACGTCATCATCCAGTCGGTCATCCAACCGAAATTCGTCGGCGACGCGGTCGGGTTGTCGACCACCCTGACCTTCCTGTCCCTGCTCTTCTGGGCCTGGGCGATCGGGCCGCTTGGCGCGATCCTCGCGGTGCCGCTGACCCTGCTCGCCAAGGCCTTGCTCATCGACATCGACCCCGCCACCCGCTGGGCAGACGTGCTGCTGTCGTCGGGCGGGCAGCCGAAGAGCCCGGACCCGGCCGAGGTGGGAACCTCCGACGACGACACGAGAGAACCCGCGAAGACCACGGGCACGAAGGGTGAGGATCCGCCACCCGGATCGGCCCCGGGCGTCACACTGGAACCGGAAACGTGAGGCGGGCTACGCACCGCGCCGATCATTGGGTAGATTCCCTTTCGACCCCAATCTGACCACAACCGTTTACAGATAGGTTGCGCACCGCTCATGGACATGAACTGGTCTCCGGACGACGCTGCGTTTCGCGACGAGGTCCGCGCGTTCCTCGACGAGAAACTGACCCCCGAACTACGCGCGGCGGGCACGCTGCGCACCAGCGTCTACTCCGACCACGAGGCCTCGATGGAGTGGCAGGCGATCCTGCACGAGCGTGGCTGGGCCGCTCCCGCGTGGCCGGTGCAGTACGGCGGATGCGACTGGTCGCAATCCCAGCACTACATCTTCAGCCGTGAGTCGATCCTCGCCGGCGCGCCGTCGCTGTCGCCGATGGGCATCCGCATGGTGTCGCACGCGATCATGGCGTTCGGCACCGACGAGCAGAAGAACTTCTTCCTGCCGGGCATCCTCGACGGCAGCGTCTTTTTCTGCCAGGGCTACTCCGAGCCGGAGTCCGGCTCGGACCTCGCGTCGCTGTCGATGGCCGCGGTCGACGACGGCGACGACCTCGTCGTCACCGGTTCCAAGATCTGGACCACCCACGCCTCCGAGGCGAACTGGATCTTCTGCCTCGTGCGGACCTCGCGCCAGGAACGCAAGCAGCAGGGCATCACGTTCGTGCTCATCGACATGAACTCGCCGGGCATCGAGGTGCAGAACCTCGTGTTCGCGTCCGGCGAGCAGGTGCAGGCGCAGGTCTTCTTCGACGGCGTGCGCGTGCCCAAGAAGAACGTCCTCGGCAAGATCGACGAGGGGTGGACCGTCGCGAAGTACCTGCTCGTCTTCGAGCGTGGCGGCGGCGCGGCCGCCCCGGCGCTGCAGGTCATGGCCGAGCAGCTCGGCCGGGACGCGGCGTCGGTGACGGCGCCGAACGGCGGCCCGCTGTCGGAGGATCCGGCCTTCGCGGCCAAGCTCACCGACCTGCAGGTGCGCGCGAAGATCCTCGAGGTCCTCGAGTACCGCGCGCTCGCCGCGATGAGTTCGGGCAAGGACCCCGGCTCCATCGCGTCGATGCTGAAGATCCTCGGCACCGAACTGAGCCAGGAGATCACGACCCTCAGCCTGGAGGCCGCGGGACCGCACGGACGGGTCTTCCAGCCGCACGCCACCAAGCCGGGCGGACCCATCTTCCAGTACACCCCGCCCACCGACGGCTACGTCAGCGGCGAACCGTGGCAGGCCGTCGCGCCGCTGCACTACTTCAACGACCGCGCGGGCTCGATCTACGCCGGCAGCAACGAAATTCAACGAAACATCCTCGCCAAAGCGGCTCTGGGTCTCTGACGGGTCACAGGAGATAACCAATGGACTTCACACTCACACCCGAACAGCAACTGCTGTCCGACGGTCTCGACAAGTTCCTCGACGCGCGGTACGACCTCCAGGTAAGCCGCGACGCCGCGAAGGTCGGCGAGGGCTGGCAGCCGAAGATCTGGAAGGCCTTCGTCGAGGACCTCGGGGTCGTCGGCGCCTGTCTGCCGGAGGACATCGGCGGATTCGGCGGCGGCCCCGAGGAGCTGATGGTCGTCACCGAAGCGCTCGGGCACGCCCTCGTGGTCGAGCCGTTCGTCGACACGGTCGTGCTCGGTGCGGGTCTGCTGCACGCGACCGGCAACCCGGTCGCGCTCGAGGCAGCCGGTCGCATCGCCGAGGGCGAGGCGCTCAGTGCACTCGCCGCGCTCGAAGACGGCTCGGGCGGGGTCCTCTCCCGCATCGAGACCTCCGCCGACCGGGACGGCGACGAGTGGGTGCTCAACGGCACCAAGGCCGTCGTCACCACGGCGCCGCTCGCCGACTACCTGATCGTCAGCGCCCGCACAGCGGGCGAACCCCACGATCCCGCCGGCGTCTCACTGTTCCTGATCGATCTCGCCGACGGCGGGCCGACGGGGCTCGAGCTGCACAAGCTGCGCACCATCGACGACCGCCAGGCCGCCGACATCACGTTCACCGACGTGCGCCTGCCCGGCGACGCGCTCATCGCCGATGAGAACGCCATCGAGATCCTGGAGAAGGCGTGGGACACCGCGACCGCCGCGGTCGTCTCCGAGGCCGTCGGCCTGATGCGCAAGGTGTTCACCGACACCGTCGAGTACTCCAAGCAGCGCGAGCAGTTCGGGGTCCCGATCGGCAGCTTCCAGGTGCTGCAGCACCGCATGGTCGACATGCATCTCGAGCTCGAACAGTCGGTCGCCGCACAGTATTTCGCGATCCTGTCCCTCGAGGGCTCCCTGGCGGAACGGGCGGCGGCGGTCTCGGCCGCCAAGGCCACCGTCAGCCGCGCCGCCCGGTTCATCGGACAGAACGCGGTGCAGTTGCACGGCGGGATGGGGATGACCGAGGAGTTGGCAATCGGCCACTACTTCAAGCGTCTCACCGCGATCGAGTACGAATTCGGCACCGCGGACGCCCATCTCGCGCGTTTCGCGACCGCCACCGCGCAGATCGACGCCTGACCGCATCGCCGAATCGCCACCTCCCGGTTCCGGAGGTGGCGATTCGGCGTTCGGGCCTGACTCAGCTGTCGGTCCAGACCGGCTTCCGCTTCTGCAGGAACGCCGACATACCCTCCTGCGCATCGCAGGTCATCGCATTGGTCGCCATCGTCTCACCCATCTCGTCATACGCCGCCGACTCGTCGAGCTCGATCTGCCGGTAGAACGCCTGCTTGCCGATGGAGACGGTCCGCGCACTCGACCCGGCGATGTGGAGAGCCAGCTCCCGCACCGAGTTCGCGAGCTCGTCGTCGTCGACGACGCCGCTGAGCAGCCCCCAGTCCGCGGCGGTCCCGGCGTCGATGGGTTCGCCGGTGAGCAGCATGTGCATGGCGCGCTTGCGTCCGATCGCGCGGGACAGCGCGACCATCGGAGTCGAGCAGAACAACCCGATGCGGACGCCCGGCGTGCTGAATCGCGCGCTGCGACCCGCCACCGCCAGATCACATGTCGCGACCAGTTGGCACCCCGCCGCGAAGGCCATGCCGGCGACTTCGGCGATGACGGGCTGGCGCACCTCGTGGACCGTCCGCATCAGTTCCGTGCACGTCGCGAAGACGGCCCGCTCGTCGTCGAGGGTCCGGTCGACGAGTTCACCGAGGTCGTGCCCGGCGGAGAACGCGGGTCCGAGCGCCCGGATCACGATGACCCGCACGCGCGGATCGTCGTCGAAGTCCCGAAGCGCGGCGGTGATGGCGCGCATCGTGCTCGTGGACAACGGGTTACGACGCCGCGCGTCCCCCAGCGTGATCACCCCGAGTGGTTCGGCGATCTCCGTCGACACCGCCTCGTGCAGGATTTGTTCGGTCATGCCCCGACACTATGCAGTGCCGCGGGAATACGACGTCGGATCGATCGTTGTGTCTCCTCGTGACCAGTACCGCGCTCTTCGAACCGATCACCCTCCGCGATGTCGCGATCCCCAACCGGATCTGGCTCGCCCCGATGTGCCAGTACAGCTGCTTCGCCGGCGACGGGGTGCCCACCGACTGGCACCTGACGCATCTCGGTTCCCGAGCTGCCGGCGGCTTCGGACTGATCCTCACCGAGGCGGCGGCCGTGGTGCCCGAAGGTCGGATCAGCGCACACGACGCCGGTCTGTGGAACGACGACCAGGCCGCGGCCTGGGGACGCATCGTCGACTTCGTCCACTCGCAGGGCTCGGTCATCGGCACCCAGCTCGCCCACGCCGGCCGCAAGGCCTCCACCTACGCACCGTTCGACGACCGCTCCGGCGCCATTTCGCTCGACGACGGCGGCTGGACGACATTCGGCCCGTCCGACGTCGCCTTCGAGGGACTGCCCGCCCCCACCGCCATGACGACCGAGCAGATCGCCGAGGTCGTGGACGCGTTCGCACAGGCCGCCCGTCGCGCCGACGACGCCGGGTTCGACGTCGTCGAGATCCACGCGGCGCACGGCTACCTGCTGCATCAGTTCCTCTCCCCGTTCTCGAACCGGCGCACCGACGCCTACGGTGGCGACTTCGAGGGACGTACCCGGCTGACCCTCGAGGTCGTGGACGCGGTCCGCGCGGTGTGGCCGTCGTCGAAGCCGCTGTTCATCCGGGTGTCCGGCACCGAATGGACCGAGGGTGGGTGGGATGTGGACGACTCCGCCCGTCTCGCCGCCCTCCTCGCCGGCCGCGGTGTCGACCTCGTGGACGTCTCCTCGGGTGGCAACGTCCTCGCCGACATCCCCGTCGGACCCGGCTACCAGGTCGACCTCGCCCGGTCGATCCACCGCCAGTCGGGTGTGCCCACCGCCGCCGTCGGCCTCATCACCGAACCCGATCAGGCCGAGAAGGTCGCCGGCGACGACGACATCACCGCCGTCTTCTTCGGACGCGTCGCGCTGCGGGAGCCGTCGTGGCCGCTGCGCGCCGCACACGAGCTGGGCATCGACAAGCGCGAGGCGCCGTATCCGCCGCAGTACCAACGCGGTTCGTGGCACTGAGCCCGGTCTGCCTCACACCGGCCGCGGCAACACCAGCGCGAGGGACGCCGCGGTCGCCGGCTCGATGATCGATGCGAGCGGGGCGCCGGACTCGACGGCACCGGCGGTCAGCTCCCGGAAGCCACCCCACAGGAAGATCGCGCGCTGACGGTCCATCGGCACCACCCCCGCCGCGGCCATCGTCGGGGTCGAGGTGAGGCCGACGAAGAGTTCGATCCACGCTTCCAGGGCCTCGTCCTTGACCGCCTGGGCGGCGCTGCCGAGCGCGGGCAACTCGCGGATCCAGCTCAGCGTCAGACCCGGATACCGCTCGCTCGCTGCAACATATGACGACACCGCTTGTCGCACCTGCTCTTCGATGGAGGCTTCCGCATCCACGCGCCGCGCGATCTCGGCGATCATGAACTCGTTGGTCACCGTCAGCAGCGCGAAAAAGCATGACTGCTTGTCGGCGAACTCTTGGTAGAACGACCGCCTCGAGGTCCGCGCGACCCGCACGATGTCGGCGACCGTGGTGTCGCGGTAACCCGCTTCGACGATGCACTCGAGCATCGCCGCGAGCAGCCGGTCCCGGCTCGATGCGCCCGCCGACGAGGTCAGCCAGGGCGCCGGGAGCGAAGCGAGCGGGCCCGATGTCGCAGGCGCCGGGAGCGAAGCGAGCGGGCCCGATCCAGTCACGCCTTCGAGCATAGGCCCTTGTCTCGACCGGTACGTGAGCGTACCGTCGGGTGGTACGTGCACGTACCACCGCTGCGGCGAGAGGACCTCACTCGTGAACACCCCGACCCTGAGCGGTGAGGCGGTTCTGCCGCCCACCACGTCGATCCCGTCCACCATCCAGGGGCTCGGAGCGGTCGTGTCGCGGCGACACTTCTTTCGATATCTCCACGACCGGCACGGCTCGGCCTTCACCGTGAACCTGCCCGTCTTCGGCCCTTCCGTCGTCATCTCCGATGCCGCGATGGCGCGCGAGCTGTTCACCGCCGGTGACCAGGTCGAGAACGTCCAGCCCAACCTCGGCCGCATACTCGGCACCGGATCGATGTTCGCGCTGGAGGGCGCCAGACACCGCGCCCGGCGCAAACTGCTCACCCCGCCGTTGCACGGCAAGCCGATTCGGTCGTACGAACAGATGGTGGTCGACGAGGTTCGCGCCGAATCAGCGTCCTGGCCCACCGGGATCGAATTCGCCTCCATCGAACCGATGATGCGCATCACCCTGAACGTCATCCTCCGCGCGGTTTTCGGCGCCGAGGGCAGCGAGCTGGACCGACTCCGCGACATGATCCCACCGATGGTGACCGTCGGTTCGCGCGCCGCGACGGTACCCCCACTCCCACGCCTTCTCCGGCCGATCGACCCCAATCACCGGTACGCGCGACGCAATGCCGACTACCGAGATTACGTCGGCGGGCTGATCACGAAGGCGCGCAACGATTCTCGCCTGGATGAGCGCACCGACATCCTTGCGATCATGCTGCGCAGCACCTACGACGACGGCAGTCCGATGACCGACGACGAGATCGCCGAGGAACTGGCCACGATGCTCGCCGCCGGACACGAGACCACGGCGACGACCCTTGCGTGGGCGCTCGAGCGGCTGCGCCGGCACCCCGAGGTGGTGCGCGAACTGGTGGCCGAGGTGGACGCCGGTGGCTCCGACTACCGCCACGCCACCATCCTGGAGGTCCAGCGCAGCCGACCCGTCATCGACTTCGCCGGCCGGCACGTCGTCGCCGACCATCTCGACCTCGGCGAGTGGCGGATCCCGAAGGGATACAACGTCCTCGTCTCGATCGCACTCCTCCACGACGACACCAGCGAGTTCGCCCGGCCCGAGGTCTTCGACCCGACCCGTTTCCTGGGCACCAAGCCTCCGTCGGCCTGGCTGCCGTTCGGCGGCGGCACACGGCGGTGCATCGGGGCGGCATTCGCGACCATGGAGATGGACGTGACCCTGCGGACACTGCTGGCGGACTTCGAACTGCTGCCGACCAGCGCCAAGTCCGAACGCTGGTTCTCGCGCGGGGTGGCGTATGCCCCGTCCCGCGGTGGTCGTATCGCTGTCGTTCCGCGCTGACCCCAGCTCGACGCCCGGGGGCCGACGTGACGAGCCCCACATCCACGCTGTGACCTTCGTCATCGAACGCGGCCGAACATCGGCGACGGCGAGCCCCCGCCGAATTGCGGTATGCGCTGCGAATTCGCCGTAAAGCTAACAGCGTTATCTCGGCGTTATCCGAATCGCCCAGGTCACGGACTCGACGTGACCAAGCCGTTACCCAACCCGTATGGTCGCCCACGGTCCGAGATCAACCGCCCTGCCAACCCCGGGGTGGTGAGGAGGAACGAAGACCATGCGAATGACCAAGACCCACATGACCAAGCTCGTCGCCCGCGCCGCCATCGTCGGCGCACTGACTGCCGCCCCCTTCGGCATGCTGGCGTCCACCGCGCACGCAGCAGGCGGCAACTGGGACGCGGTCGCTCAATGCGAGAGCGGCGGCAACTGGGCCATCAACACCGGCAACGGCTACTACGGTGGCCTTCAGTTCTCGATGAGCACCTGGCAGGCCAACGGCGGAACCGGCAATCCGGCGGACGCCTCCCGCGAGGAGCAGATCCGCGTCGCGGAGAACGTGCTCGCCACCCAGGGCCCCGGCGCCTGGCCGGTGTGCGGCGCCAACCTCTGACGCAGGCACCGGCGCAGCACGTGCCGTGAGGCCGTGCAGTCGTCGACACGACGAGGCCGGCGAGTCCTTTCCAGGACTCGCCGGCCTTGTTGCGTCTGCCGCTGTCTACGGCGTGGGCGCGGCGTCGTCGCCGCTGTCCCCGATCGTCGTGTCCAACGCACTCACCGCGATGCCGTACGGCAGGAACCGCACGTTGCGTCGCGGATCGGTGTTGGTCTTGTTGGCGCGTAGGGCCTCGAGTTCGGTGGCGTAGACCTGCTCGACGCGGGCACCGCCGTCGTCGTCGACGACGAACACCGCCCAGACACCCGAGCCGGCCTCACCGGTGGTCTCCTCACGGGGCTTGGTTCGAGTGCGGCCGCGGGCGGCCTCGTCGAAGAACATCGAGAAGGCTGCCGGTCCGGCCTGCCCCTCGAAGAGCTTGCCGAACACGTCACGCAGTCCGTCACCGGCCTCGCGCGCAAATCGGTCGAAGTCCTCGGGGCCGAAATTGAACGGTCCGCCGGAGCCGCTGTTGTCGGTCATGATGTTCCTTCCTCCGGCCACCCTGAAGAGCCGCCGGTCAACGCTGTCCAGTGTCCTCAGGAATCAGCGGTTTCGCCACCCGCGTTCTCCGTCTCGTCGAGCCGCTGATGCAGGCGTGCCCGGACATCGTCGGCCGAATAGGACTTCCGCTGCCGCTGGTCACGCGCGACCATCACCCCGCCGGTGGCCACCCCGACCGCGCCCGCCAATCCCAGCCATTTCCACAGGTTCCTCATGCGGGCAGGATAGGTCGCGCGGGCGTCGTGCGTGCTCCGGACGCATTAGCCTGCTCTCGTGCCCACCAGCAGAATTCTCCTCGGCCGAGACCGCGCCGACGCCGGCATCTCGTTGACCGACGCACTCGACGCCACCCGCACCGGCGACATCTGGCTCTTCCGCGGCCATTCCGGACCGGACCGGGCCATCCGCACCCTGACCAACGCTCCCGTGAACCATGTCGCGATGGCGGTCTGCATCGACGATCTGCCACCGCTGCTGTGGCACGCAGAGCTCGGCGATCGGCTGACCGACGTGTGGACCGGATCGAATCATCGCGGCGTGCAGCTACACGACGCTCGAGAAGCCGCGGAGCAGTGGATGATCCGCTACAAGCAGGCGTGCTGGTTCCGACAGCTCACGCCGGAGGTCTCCCCGGATCAGGAGAACGCTCTCCTCAAGGTGATCGCCGAACTCGACGGGACGCCGTTCCCGACCACCGCGCGCCTGGCCGGCCGGTGGTTTCGCGGCCGGGTGCCCAACTCGACCGACCTCGTCCGGGGCATCCCCTACCTCGACCGCAAGGTCCGTCAACGACGCGACGAACGGCAGCAGCGGAAAAATCAGAACACCGAGGGCGTCGGACTCGAAGCCGCCTACTGCGCCGAGGTGGTGGCCATCACCTATCGGGAGATGGGCATCCTCGACGCGTCCAAGGACTCCAACTGGTTCGACCCCGGGCGATTCTGGAGCGGCGACGATCTCCCCCTCCACGCGCCGCACGAACTCACCCCCGAGATCGGAGTCCGGCTGGACTGACGCCGGCGCGGACCGGGCCGCGATCGCCTCCACCGTGACCTTGTCGTACGACTGCTCCACGACCAGGGCTCGGGTCGCTTCGAGGATCGCTTGGCGAGACCGCTCTCTCCGGCGGGAGTGATCGGGACCTGCAGGTGTAGTCGTGGGTCCCGGCCACTACCGCGCCGGTCATCCTGGAACTCGTGGCGCTCCCCGACCCGCCTCGGCGCCTCATCGTCGGCAGCCAGTCGTTCGACCACGTGCTCGGGATGGACCGCGCACGTGACCGGGGCTACCGCGAGTGGGAGCACCTCAGTCGGCAAGCGCCCGGCTGAGGTGGCCCGCGCGTCGTACTAGATCGTCATCGCCTCGCGCACAGCACTTTCGGCGGCCGTACCGCCCTCACCCGACGACGTCACGCGGCCGCTCTCCAGCACGTAGTACCGCTGCGCCGCCTCGAGGGCGAACCCGATGTGCTGTTCGACGAGGAGTACGCCCAGCCCACCGCGCTGCGTCAGCGTGGTGATGGTCTGCTCGATCTCGGCGACGACCGACGGCTGGATGCCCTCGGTCGGCTCGTCGAGGATGAGCATCCGCGGCTCGGTGATGAGCGCGCGCGCGATCGCCAGCTGCTGACGCTGGCCGCCGGACAACAGGCCGGCGCGTCGTCCCAGCAATTCCTTGAGTGCCGGGAACATGTCCAGCATCTCGGCGACCAGCTCCTTGCCGCGTTTGCGGCCGTCGGCCACCACCTGCAGGTTCTCGGCGGTGGTGAGATGGCCGAAACTCTGCTGCCCCTGGGGCACGTAGGCGATACCGTGCCCGACCCGTACGCTCGGACGCGCCCGGGTGATGTCGACGCCGTCGAACGTGATGGTGCCCTTGGTGGTCTTCACCAACCCGACGGCCGCGCGGAGCAGGGTCGTCTTCCCGGCCCCGTTGTGTCCCATCACCGCGACGACGCCGTCGGTCGGTACCTCGATGTCGACCCCGTGGATCACCTCGGTCCGACCGTAGCCCGCATGGACTCCGGAGATCTTCAGCATGGTTCAGCCCTTCTCCGTGATCGGTTGCGTTGCAGCCGCGCTCGCCGAAGTCGCAGTCGTGTCGGAGTCGACCTCGGCGGCGATCTCCTCGAGTTCTTCACCGCCGGCCGCGGTCCCGAGGTACACCTCCTGGACCTTCGGGTTCGCCTGGACCTCGGCGACCGTGCCCTCGGCGAGCACCCGACCCCGCGCGAGCACGGTGACCGATGTCGCGAAGGACCTCATGAAGTCCATGTCGTGCTCGACGACCACGACGGTGCGCTCACCGCCGATGCGGCGCAACAGGTTCCCGGTCTCCTCACGCTCTTCGTGGCTCATCCCGGCGACCGGCTCGTCCAGCAGCAGCACCGAGGCGTTCTGCACCAGCAGCATCCCGATCTCGAGCCATTGCTTCTGACCATGGGCCAGTACGCCCGCGGGTGTGTCGGCCAGGTCCTGCAGGCCGATGGTTTCGAGCGCCTCGGCGATCGAGTCGGGGATCTGCGTCGGTCGACGCCGCAGCATCGTCCACACCGAACGCCCGGCGCCCGCGGCGATATCGAGGTTCTGCAGCACACTCAGTTCCTCGAAGACGCTCGCGGTCTGGAAGGTCCGGCCCACCCCGAGCCGCGCGATCTGGTGCACCTTCTTGCCGACCAGTTCGACACCGGACTTCTGGATCGAACCGGTGGACTTCACCAGGCCGGTGATGGCGTCGATGATGGTGGTCTTGCCGGCACCGTTCGGACCGATCAGGAACCGCAGATCACCCTGCAGCAGTGTGAGATCCACGTCGGAGACGGCCTTGAAACCGTCGAACTCCACGCTGAGACCGCGCACCTGGAGGTAGTCGCTGTCCATCCCGGCGTTGCCGCCGGCGACCGGCGGGTGCCCGACGACCGTCGATTCTGCTTCGGTCATGACGACGCTCCTACCTTGCTGCTGGTGTGTTCGTCGATGTCGCCGGTCGGGGACGAATCCGGCGCTCTCTTCCGGCGCCACTTGACCAGTGCCCCCAGGCCGGCCAGCCCGGCCGGGAAGAACCCGACGACCACGATGAACAGGATTCCCTGCGCATAAGTCCAGCCGGACGGGAAGCTCTCCGACAGACTGGTCTGCGCCCAGGCCACCGCGATGGCGCCGAGGACCGGGCCGAGAAGCGTTGTGCGCCCGCCGATGGCGACGCCGATCAGGAAGGCGATCGACGGCACGATCCCGACGTCGGCGGGCGAGATGATGCCGACGATGGGAACGAACATGGCCCCCGCGATGCTCGCGAACAACGCCGCGATGGCGTAGGCGACGACCTTGGTGTTGGCCGGGTCGTAGCCGAGGAACCGGACCCGCTCCTCCTGGTCGCGGACGGCGACCAGCAGTTCGCCGTACCGGCTGTACATCAGCTGACGGGTGATCGCCACGACGGCGAGCAGGATGGCCGCGGTGATGAAGAACAGCAGCTGCCGGTTCACCGGGTCGTTCAGGGCGAGCCCGAAGAAGCTGCGAAAACGGTTGAGGCCGTTGCTGCCACCGGTGGTCTGCTGACCGATGAGCAGGATCGCGAAGGCGGCGGCCAGCGCCTGGGACAGGATGGCGAAGTAGGCACCCTTGACGCGCCGTTTGAACACGCCGAGACCCAGCAGGATCGCCAGCAACGTCGGTACCAGCAGGATGCCCAGGATCGTCACCACCGGTGAGGCGAAGGGCTTCCAGTACCCCGGCAGTTCGCTGATCCCGGCAATCTGCATGAAGTCGGGCACGTCGTCGCCGCGCAATTCCGCGTCGGAGATCTTCAGGTGCATGGCCATGATGTACGCACCCAGCCCGAAGTACACACCCTGGCCGAGGGTGAGCATGCCACCACGACCCCAGGCCAGGCCGATGCCCACCGCGACGATGCCGAAGCAGAGGAACTTGCCGAGCAGGTTGAGACGGAAGTCCGAGAGGACGGCGGGCGCGACCGCGAACAACAGGATGGCGGCGACGCCGAAGCCCGCCCAGACCTTCCAGGAACTGCTGAAATAGTCCTTCACACAAGACTCCTCGACTGGACCGTGAACAGCCCCTGCGGCCGGATCTGCAGGAAGATCACGATGATGACGAACACGGCGACCTTCGCCACCGACGCCGTCGTGTTGTATTCGATGAACGAGTTCAGGACGCCGAGCGCGATGGCCGCGATGACCGCGCCCTTGATCTGGCCCAGCCCGCCGATCACGACGACCAGGAATGCGTCGATCAGATAGGTCATCCCGGTGTTCGAGCTGGTGGATCCGATCAACGTCAGTGCGACCCCGGCGATGCCGGCGAGTCCCGAACCGATGAAGAACGTCGTGATGTCGGTTCGGCGGCTGGAGATCCCGCTCGTCTCGGCGAGATCCCGGTGCTGGACGACGGCGCGGATGCGCCGACCCATCGGCGTGTACTTCATGGTCACCGCGATCGCGGTGACCGCGACGATGGCCAGCAGCATGATGAACAGGCGCGTCTTCGGGACGACCGCGCCGAGGATGTCGACGCCGCCGGACAACCACGACGGTGCGACGACGTCGACCGCCGGCGCGCCGAAGATGTCGCGGGCGAGCTGCTGGAGGATCAATCCGACACCGAACGTCACCAGGAGTGTGTCCAGTGGGCGGTCGTACATCCGCTTGATCAGGGTGACCTCGAGGAGAACGCCCATCAGGCCGCCGACGAGGAACCCGATGACGAGCGAGACCAGCAGGGACACCCCGGCATTGGAGATCAGGTATTCCTGCACCGTGTACGCGGTGTAGGACCCGGCCATGATGAACGACCCGTGGGCCATGTTGATCACGCCCATCTGACCGAAGGTCAGGGACAGGCCGAGAGCTGCGAGAAGCAGGATCGAACCGAGACTGAGCCCGGTGAAGAGCTGTCCGATAACGGTTTCCACGTGTCTATCCGTTCGTCGTCGGCGAGTGCCGCGTTCGCCGGGAGGGACCGTGCGCGACCCGTCCCGCGTCGCCGGAGGACGCGGGACGGGTCGTCGACGGTGTCAGTTGCTCAGGCCCTCGGCCCACGGGTACGACTTCAGGTAGGGGTCCGGCTCGATCGGCTGACCCGAATCCCACACCGTGTAGATCAGTCCGTCGCCACGGATCTCACCGATGCGCGCGGTCTTGGTGATGTGGTTGTTCTCGCCGTCGATCGTGACGAGGCCCTCCGGAGCGTCGAAAGTGACTCCGCCGGCAGCCTTCTGGACGTCGGCGACGGCGAACGACTGGGCCTTCTCGACGGTGTTCTTCCACAGGTAGACCGAGACGTAGGCGGCCTCCATCGGGTCGGAGGTCGGCTTGTTGGCGCCGTATGCGGCCTTGTAGTCACGGACGAACGAGGCGTTCACCGGGTTGTCGACGGTCTGGTAGTAGTCCCACGCGACCAGCTGGCCCTCGATGTTGTCCACACCGATACCGCCGACCTCTTCCTCCGCGATGGACACCGAGACGACCGGCATGGCCTGCGGGGTCAGGCCGACGTTCTTGTACTCGCGGAAGAACGCGACGTTGGAATCGCCGTTGAGAGTGTTGAACACGGCGTCGGCGTCGGCGGTACGGACCTTGTTGACGATCGTCGAGAAGTCCGTCGAACCGAGCGGGGTGTAGTCCTCGCCCTTGATCTCGATGCCGTTGGCCTCCGCGTACGCCTTGATGACACGGTTGGCCGTCTGCGGGAAGACATAGTCGCTACCGACGAGGTAGAGCGACTTCACGCCCTCCTCTTTCAGGTACTCCAGGGCCGGCACGATCTGCTGGTTCGTCGTGGCGCCGGTGTAGAAGATGTTCGGCGACGACTCCAGGCCCTCGTACTGCACCGGGTAGTACAGCAGCGAGTTGTTGTCCTCGAAGACCGGCAGCATGGCCTTGCGGCTCGACGACGTCCAACCGCCGAACACCGCTGCGACGCAATCACTCGAGATCAGCTTCTCGGCCTTCTCCGCGAAGATCGTCGGCTCGGAGGCCCCGTCCTCGCCGATGAGCTGAATCTGTTTGCCCAGCACTCCGCCGTTGTCGTTGATCTGATCGACGGCGAGCTTGATCGAGTCACGCACGGTGACCTCGGAGATCGCCATGGTGCCCGACAGCGAGTTCAGCGAGCCGACCTTGATGGTGCTCCCGGAGGTGTCGACACACGATTCGGCGCTCGATGCCGATTCCTCGCTGGCCGAACTGCCACAGGCGCTCAGGACCAGCGCCACCGCGGACAGCGCCGCGGGGACCAGGATGCCGTACCGCCGACGGCGTGACCGGGTCGGGGCGGACGGCGGGATGTCCGCCGGCGGGGGGCCGGGCGGCAACGGAACAGACGGCATCGGCGAAGCCTTTCTCATTACGTCTCAGGTCCACTCAGATGGGGGCACGACGAACACGCGGCCTGTCACCGCGTGACCCCCGATGAGATACGCGTCGCAAGCCTTGCGATCTGGCGTATGGGAGGTAAACGTAAATTGACTTTGTTACACCGGCGTGACGTGAGATGAAATCGATGTTTCCGCTTCCGGACCCGCCGTCACGATCTGATGCCGGCGAATTCCGTTGCCTTCATTGGAGTTTCGGAGCGACCCGGTTTGACACGAGCGCCCACAGCGGCTAACGGGCGAACGAGGCCTCGATTTCGGCACGGGTACGCTCGGGGTCAGATCCGAGTTCATAGCGCGGAAGCGTGTGCGGCACCGTCGTCCCGTGCGCCACGCGACGACGAGCGGCCGCGAACTCCGGCGCCTCCCCCATCGTCAGGTGGGCGGAGTTGATCAGACCCCACACCGCACTCCGGCGCGCACGCCGTTCGACCGGATTGGGCGGGCGGTACATGATGAGCTGCTGGGCCCAGCGGGGCATCGTGTCACGGATCGCCCAGTCCACGGCGCCCTGGGCCGGGTTGCGTACGTTCAACCCGGTGGCCATCGCATTGCCATGTGTCAGTGCGAGTTTCGGCAGGTACTCGGCCAAGCAGGTGAGGGTGTCGGCTTTGGTCGTGGGCAGGTCGGTCCCACCCAGCGCGTGACCGACGCGCACGAATTCCCGGTAATAGCCGTCGAGTTCGGCGCCCCGCAGCGGCTGCGGGTGGTAGATCTCGTGCGCGGTGGCGATACCCCAGACGACGGTGGCATAGTTCCAGCGAAGCCAGGCCGGATCGTCGGCGTCGTAGGCCGCACCGTCGGGCCGGACACCTTTGATGGTGTGGTGCATCGCGCGTACCGTCCGCGCCAGTCGCTCGGCGGACTCGGTCGAGCCGTACGCGGTCCCCATGAAGAAGGCCAGCGAGTGCCCGAGTCTGGTCATCGCGCCGTCGGGATCGATGGACAGGGTCGGGGTTCCGTCCTCGCGGCGCCGGACCAGCCGCGAGTGCTGCACACCCATCCAGAAGATGCTCGGGTCGAGACGCTCCAGGTACGACGCACACTGCAGACCGAAGATGAGCGCGGGCGTGTGCGAATGGACGTACCAGGTCGCGCTGCCCGGGCCGAACCAACCCGGATCGCCGGCCGGCTTCTCGAAGTCCATCCCGCGGAAGAACTTCGCTCGGACGTGGGCGTCGAACTTGCCGTTCAGCCAGGACCCGACGAACTCGTGCGGGAGGGGAACCGGAATCCAGTCGGTCGACGGCAGTCGGAGAGGAGCCATGGACACAGTCATCTACAGACCTTCCGCTCGGGTCGACCATTGGTCACGGTCGTACCCAGAGTAACTCTTTGGGTACAGGCGTGACCAGATCTGTGCGGGGTACGCTGGCGGCCGACTATGGTGAGCAGATGTCCTCACCGACCCGCTGGGCGGGCGTACCGCTCGCGGACCGGCGCGCGGAGCGTAGAGCGGCCCTGATCGCGGCCGCCTTCGACATCTTCGGAGGCGTCGGCGCGGAAGCCGAGCTGTCGGTCCGCTCGGTGTGCCGGTATTGCGGCTACAACACCCGGTACTTCTACGAGAGCTTCTCCGACACCGACGATCTGCTCGGCGCGGTCTACGACACCGCGACGGCGGAACTCGGCGTGGTGGTCGAGGCCGCGATGCGCGAGGCGGGCCCCTCGGTCCGGTCACGCACCCGCGCGGGTATCCGTGCGGTCCTCGGCCACGCGTCGTCGGATCCGCGGCGCGGCCGCGTGTTGTTCACCGCCGGGGTGACCAATCCCGTTCTCGCCGAACGGCGGGCCACCACCCAGGGCATGCTCCGCGACCTCGCGTTCGCCGAGGCCGACGCCCGCGACACCGACCGGCTCACGAGCCGGGTGCGGGCCGCGATCTTCACCGGCGCGATGTCCGAACTGGTGCAACAGTTCTTGGCCGGCAGCCTGGGTGACGACCTCGACCGCGTCGTCGACGAGGCGATGGCGACCCTCCTGCCTACCCGAGACGTTTCATGAGACCGCGATCGAGGGCCCGGATCATGACCAGGCAGCCGAGGCCGGACAGGATCAGGCCGGTCGCGAAGATCGCCGGGAACCCGAACAGGTCGCCGACGATCCCGGCGGCGAACCCGGCCGCGCCCTGCACGCCGACCACCGCGCACGCGAACAAGGTGTAGTCGCTGCCCTCGTAGCCCTGCTGGCACGCATCCATCATCAGGGTGAACACCGCGACGGTCGCCGCGCCACCCAGGATGTGCTCGGCGAGGCTGGCCGTGACCACCAGCCAGAAGCCGCCGACGCCGATCGACGCGACCAGATACACTCCAAGACTGAGTGTCTGGGTGACACCGCCGACGAGCAGTGCGTGCCGCCGACCGTAGGTGTACGCGAGCCACCCGCCGAGCGCGGCTCCGCCGAGCGCTCCGGCCGACGACAACGCACCTTCGACGAGCGCGATCTGGCCCAGTGTGAGTCCGATGTCGGACATGAACGGGCCCACCAGCGCCGACGCCATCGAGTTACCGAACTTGAACGCGCCGACGACGAGGATGAACGTGATCACGCCCGGACGTCGGAGCCGCGACGACCAGCCCGTCAGCAACAACCCGGGCGACACCCGCTTCGACGGTGTCGGCTGCGCATCGCCGGTCGGTCGGCTCGGCTCACGGGCGAGAAACCACACGCCGACGGTGACCGCGAACAGGAGCACCGCCATCACGACGAACAAGGTGCGCCAACCGGCGAACGAGAACAGCCAGAGGAGCCCGCCGCCGCCGGCGATCATGCCGATTCGGTACGCGCCCACCTGGATTCCGTTGCCCAGACCGCGCTGACGCGGCTCGAGCATCGACACCGCCAGCCCGTCGGTCGCGATGTCCTGCGTCGCCGACAGCAGGTTGATGACCGCGATGCCGATCAGGAGCCAGACCAGGGACCCGGACAGATCGAGCGTCGCCAAGACGAGTGCGACGACCGCCGACGACAACTGCAGGGACACCAGCCATCTGCGCCGGGTGCCGTAGGCGTCGACATAGGGCGCCCACAGGAATTTCAGGCCCCAGGGCGCGAACAACAGTCCGTACACGCTGATCTGGGTCAGTGAGTAACCCTCCTCGCGGAGGATGACCGGCACCGCCTGGCTGAAGAATCCGTAGGGCAGGCCCTGCGCGAAGTAGAGAACGGTGAGCAGCGACAGCGTGCCGACCGCGAGCCGGCCCGAGCGCACAGTCGACATGGGTGACATCATGCCGCACAGATGCGAGTGCGGCGGTGGGCGGCCGGTCAGAGTGCCCGGTGACGCGTCAGGGCGAGCCGGTGGCGCGCGATGCGATGCCGTCGAGAATGAGCTGCAGCCCGAATTCACGGTCGTCGGACTCCCCGCCCGCGCTCTGCATCGCCGCGAACAGGTACGGGTACTGCGCGGGATCGGCGAGACCGGTCAGCACCTGCTCGAAGTCCGACTCCGCATCGGTACCCGTCGCACGCCGCATCTCGATCTCCAACCGGGTTGCCGACAGCACATACTGGGCGAGCAGGCCGAGGATCTCGAGTTTGTCGTCACCGGGCAGGTCGAAATCCTTCAGGATCTCGAAACCCGCCTCCATCCAACGCATTCGACGCGGCCCCGGGACCGCGACCGTCAGCGGCAGTTCGAGGAACCAGGGGCGTTCGACCATGCCGTCGATCTGCGCCCGCGTCCACGCCGCCAGATCCTCGCGCCACTCCCCTCGGCGCGGCGGCAACGCGAGCTGACCCGCCACCGCGTCCACCATGAGGCTCAGCAGCTGAGCCTTGCCGGACACGTGGCGATACAGGGCCATGGCCGAACAGCCGAGCGCCTCACCCACGCGCGCCATGGAAACCGCGTCGAGGCCGTCGGTGTCGGCGATCGCGATCGCGGCGTCGACGATGCGGTCGAGATCGAGGGCCGGTTTGGGACCACGGCTGCCCGCCCTGCCACCTGTCCACAGCCGTTGCAGCGTCTCGTCCCCACCCTCTGCCATTCGCGATCCTCTCGGTCGGCGACCCTTGCCGTCGCGCACAACTGCGTCTACTGTACGCAGTTACTGGAGTAAACAGTTTTACACATAAACAGATCGGAGTCCGACATGACCGTCCCGGACCGTTCGTCACCCATGCCGGTCGAGGCCGTCTGCCTCACGAAATCGTTGGGCCGCGGGGACTCCCGGGTGCCCGTCCTGCGCGGGCTGGACCTCGACGTCGGCGCCGGGGAGGTCGTCGCCCTGCTCGGCCCCAACGGCGCGGGTAAGACGACCACGGTGCGCATCCTGTCCACCCTCACCCGCCCCGACGGAGGGACCGCCCGCGTCGGCGGCTTCGACGTCGTCGCCGATCGCCGCCGGGTCCGCGAGATCATCAGTCTGACCGGGCAATACGCGGCCGTCGACGACAAGCTCACCGGTCGCGAGAACCTGAGGATGATGGGTCGGCTCGCGCACCATCCCCGCCGCACCGTCGATCACCGCGTCGACGAACTCCTGCTCGCCTTCGATCTCACCGACGCCGCCGACCGACTGGTCGCGACGTACTCCGGCGGTATGCGCCGGCGTCTCGATCTCGCCGCGGGACTCCTCGACCGGCCGGTGGTCCTCTTCCTCGACGAGCCGACGACCGGCCTCGACCCGCGCAGCCGTCAGATGCTCTGGCAGGTGATCGACGACGTGGTCGCGCAGGGGACGGCAGTCCTATTGACCACGCAGTATCTGGAGGAGGCGGACCGCCTCGCCGACCGCGTGGCCCTCATCAGTGGCGGCCGGATCGGGACCGCCGGTACACCGGCCGACCTGAAACGCCGCGTCGGCGAGGCCGCGCTCGAGTTCGTCGTGCCGACCGCGGCCGACGCCACCGCCCTCGCCTCCGACCTGGCGGCTTTCGGGCCGTCGGTCCAGTCGACCACCGTCCGCGTGCCCACCGACCGGTCGGTGGCCCACACACGCGCGGTCCTCGATCTCGTCGATCGAACCGTCGCCACCGTCGATGCCTGGGAATTGCGTTCTCCCACACTGGACGACGTGTTTCTTGCGGCGACCGGACAACCCGCCGAACCGGCCACCGGGAACGAGGTCGCGGCATGAGTCTCACCACTGTCCTCGCCGAGGGCTCGTCGTCGAAGCGACTCCGGCACCTGCAGATCGACGCGACCACGATGTTCGGGCGATCGCTGCGGATGATGAGCCGCGATCCGGACGAGTTGATCCTCGCGCTCGTCCTGCCGATCGCCATCATGCTCATGTTCGTCTACGTCTTCGGCGGCGCGATGTCGGTGGGTACCGACTACATCACCTACGCGACTCCGGGAGTCATCCTGCTGTGCGCGGGTTACGGCGCGTCCAATACCGCACTGGCGGTGGCGAATGACATGAGCGGCGGCGTCATCGACCGCTTTCGGTCGATGCCCATCGTGGGCGCGACCATGGTGTTCGGCCATGTCGCGGCCAGCCTGGTGAAGAACTCCGTGTCCACCGCGGTCGTCCTGATCGTCGCGGTCGCCATCGGTTTCCGGCCGTCGGCGTCGCTGTTCGAATGGTTCGGTGCCGCCGGGATGGTCCTCGCCTACATCCTGGCCATCACCTGCCTCGCCGCGTTCATCGGCGTGGCGGTGCGAACGCCCGCCGCGGCAGGCGGTTTCGGCTTCGTCATGCTCTTCCTGCCGTATGTCTCGAGTGCGTTCGTGCCACCCGAGACGATGCCGGCCTGGCTGCGCGGCTTCGCCGAGGCACAACCGGTCACACCGGTGATCGAGTCCATTCGAGCCCTGCTGGTCGGCATGGGCACCGGCGGGTCACCGGTGCACGATCTGACGTCGACAGCGGTGACGGGCCTGGCCTGGTGCGCGGCGATCGCGCTGGTGTCACTCGCGGCGGCCGGCTGGGTGTTCGCGCGCAAAGGGCGGTGAGGCGAGGACGGCCGACTAGCCTGTCGCGCCACCGGTGAACGGTGTTGCCGCCTTCTGCGGCGAGGCGCCGGGCCGGGGGCGGTACCCGCTCACGATGGACATCCGGTTGAACGCGTTGATGGTCACCGCCGCCCAGATCAGCACCGCGGTCTGGTCGGTGTCGAGGATGTCCGTCGCCCGGTCGTAGGCGAGGTCGGCCGCGTCGTGCGCCGGCAGTTCGGTGACGAGCTCGGCGATCTCCAGGGCCGCTTGCTCGACGTCGTCGTAGAGGTCCGGCGCATCCCGCCACCCGGCCATGACGTCGATCTGCTGCGTCGTCAGACCCGCGGAGCGGCCCAGTTGCGCATGGAGATCCATGCGGAAGGCGCAACCGTTGAGCTGCGAACACCGCAGGTTCACCAGTTCCACGAGGGACCGACTCAGCCCGATCGATTCGGCGGCCGCGGCGACCTCCGCGGATACCGCGATCAGCTTTCGGTAGACCTGCGGCGTGGTCTTGTCGATTCGCACCCGTTGCGCAGGCATGGCCCCACAGTAGACATCAGCCCGTCACAGTGGGAAACAGGCATCAGCCCGCCATCGCGGGAAACGCCAGCGCCACGAGCATGAGGGCGAACAGGAACCACGCCGCGCCCTGCCACATCGGCCAGGTGCCGCCCCGGCGATAGGTGCGGTAGGCGTTGACCAGCGCACCGATCCCGCCGAGAAGGAACACACCGGGGACGAGCGACGCGAGGACGATATTGGCGCGGTCGACGGCGAGGAAGACCGCGCAGGCCACCGCGCCGAGCGCGACCACGGCCACGACATACAGGGCCGCGGACCGGTAGCTTCCGGTGTCCTGCCAGCGCTTCTCGACGTCGGCGCGTCCACGGTCGGCAGCATTGTGCGGATCAGTCATGGTCCAGCGATACCCTGCCGGGCCGTCCGGCAATCACGTCGCCGCGCACCCGTCACACGAATCCCCCACCCCTGGTGGGTAGGACTACTCATCCATGCCGGGGCGCGACCGGTCATCGTCGACACATGAACTCTCCCAGCAGCACATTCGGCGGCGATCCGAGTACTGCCACCCTGGCGCGGATCTCGACCGAGTTCGACGCGATAGCACGCCAGATGTCCACCGTGTCAGCCGAATTCGCCGAGCTGCGACGTATCGTCGCCGAGCCCGACGAGCCTGCTCGCGACGTCGCCCCCGCACCGCAATCCGCCGTGCAGCCACCCGCCGCCGGCCTCACCCCACCGACGGTGGCGGCAGCTCCTGCGCAGGCCGCGGGACCTCGGCCCACACCCCCGTCCCGGCCCTGGTTGCCGACGGCGCCGCCACCGGTCGGCCACCAACGACCCCCGATCGCTCCGCCGGGCCCGCAAGGTCCTCCGCCGATGCCCCGCCCGGCGAGTGCGCGACCGTATCCGCCGGTCGCGTCGCCTCCGCGGCCGGCCGGGCCGTCGATGTCCGAACGGATCGGCGCGGCCGCCGAACGCGGATTGATCGGCAAGATCCTCGCCACCGCCGGCGTGGGCGTGACCCTCATCGGTGTCGCACTGCTCCTCGTCCTGGCCGCACAGGCCGGATTGCTCCGCCCGGAATTCCGCGTCGCGGGTGGCGCGGTCCTCGCCGCGGCGCTCGTCGCCGGCGGGATCTGGTCGCGCGGCCGGCCCGACGGCCGGATCGGTGCCATCGCGCTGACGGCCACCGGGATCGCGGCGGGTTACCTCGACGTCCTGGCCGCGACCAAGATCTACGACTGGTTGCCCATCGTCGTGGGCCTCGGAGTCGCGGGACTCGTCGCCGCGGCTGGGCTCGCGCTTGCCCATCGGTGGCGCAGCGAACACCTGGGGCTGCTCGTCGTCGTGCCGTTGATCGCTCTGGCACCGGTGCTCACCGGCGGACTGGACACCACCCTCATCGCGTTCATGGTGGTCCTCGCCGCGGCATCGGCGTGGGTCCAGCTCGGTCGCGACTGGATCTGGCTGCATGCCGTGCGGCTCGCCGCGCCCACGATTCCGTTGACCCTGGTCGGTGTCCTCGCGCTGGCCGGCTGGACGTCGGCCGGTGCCGCCGACACCGTCTTCGCGGCCGCGGTCGTCGTGGTCGTCGTGCTGGGGGTCGCCGGCGCCCTGATCGCGATGCCCACCACGCAGTTCCGGGAGACGCTGGCCGGTCTGGCGAGTGCGACGACCATCCCCGCGTTGTTCGCCGGAGCGGTGATGAACATGCCGGGCGCGGTGATCCTGCAGACCTGCATCGCCGGCGCGCTGATCGGAACCGTGTTGATCGGATCGGGGCTTCCCGACTCGCGTACCGGCTCCACCCCGCGCGTGCCCGACGTCGTTGCGCAGATCTGGTCCGCGACCGCCCTTCTGCTGCTGTTCGTCGCCGTTCTGGTGGCCTTCGACGGCACGGTGGCGATCACCGTCCTGCTCGGCCTGGCAACGGTGACCGCGCTTGTCGCCCGGACATGGTCGACGACCTCGCGGGTACTTCTCGCCGGTGGCTCGGTCCTGTGGGCCATCGGTTTCGCGGCGCTACTCGACGCGGCGCCGCCGTATGTGCTCGCCGATGCGGACCTGATGCGACGGGACGCGTCTCTGGGGATCGTCGTGGCGAGTGTGTTCGCGGCCGCCGGCGCCCTGGTCCTGGCCGCCGGGTGGGCCCGCCTCACCGACGAGAAGGTCTCGCGCGCAGCCCATATCGCCGCCGGAGTGGTCGTCGTCTACGCACTCACCGCGATCAGTGTGACCGCAGGCGTCCTGGTCGCCGGGTCGGACGGCTTCCTCGCCGGTCACGTGCTGGCGACCACCTGCTGGATGGTCCTCGCGGGGACGGCCCTGGCCTATGCCCGGCGTCGCACCGGTGCCGCACGTACCGCCGCGGTCACCGGGGGTCTAGTCCTCGTCGCGGCCGCGATGGCGAAACTGTTCCTCTTCGACCTGGCCACCCTCGACGGGATCTTCCGCGTGATCGTGTTCATCGTGACCGGACTCATCCTGCTCGGCCTGGGCGCCTGGTACGCCCGCGCCCTCCAGGACGACCCGGCCGAGCCGTCTTCGGCGACAGCCGTATGACCCTGTCGAACAATATGACGTCGTGCCCGGAATGCGGGCACGACGTCATACGGGTCGGCGTCGGGCTAGGCGGTCGTCGTACGGACCGGCGCGGCCACGTCGACCTCGGTCGTCGCGTCGTGGGCGGGGGGTCGACGATCCGGAGCGGTCCGTACATGGGTGAAGTACAGCGTCAGACCGACGAAGGTGAGTCCGCCGACGAGATTGCCGATCACCGTGGGGATCTCGTTCCAGACGAGGTAGTCGGCGATCGAGAAGTCACCGCCGAGCATGAGACCCGAGGGGAAGAGGAACATGTTGACGATCGAGTGCTCGAAGCCCATGTAGAAGAACAGCATGATCGGCATCCACATCCCGATCACCTTGCCGGGCAGGGATGTCGACATCATCGCGGCGACGACACCGGTGGACACCATCCAGTTGCACAGCACGCCGCGGATGAACAGCGTCAGCATGCCGGCGGCCCCGTGCTCGGCGTAACCGACGGTACGGCTGTGGCCGATCTCGCCGAGCCGCTGTCCCACCTCGTCGGGTGCGACGCTGAATCCATAGGTCAGGATGACCGCCATCATCACCGCGACCAGGATGGCGCCGAGGAAGTTCCCGAGGAACACCAGACCCCAGTTGCGCAGCATCGACCGGACCGTGACTCCTCGTCGCTTGTCGAGCAGTGCGAGTGGCACCAGCGTGAACACACCGGTGAGCAGGTCGAATCCCATCAGGTAGAGCAGGATGAAGCCGACCGGGAACAACAGCGCCCCCAGCAGCGGCTGGCCGGTCTGCACGGTGACGGTCACCGCGAAGGCCGCGGCCAGAGCCAGGATCGCGCCGGCCATGAACGCCCTGATCAGGGTGTCGCGGGTGGACATGAACGCCTTGGACTCGCCGGCGTCGACCATCTTCACCGCGAATTCGGACGGTTTCACATAGGACATGTGGTTCTCCTCGAACTCCTCAGTTGATGCGCCCATGGAACCGAGGCCACATGTCCGTTCGGTGTCATCGACGAGTCTCCCTGTTACACCGCCCTCACTCGGTCCAGGTCGCGGTGTGAAGTTCTGGTGTCGCCGCGGTCTGCGGTGGGCGTGTCGATCGTGTGAACACTGCCGAAAGTCGCTGACTCGACTTGGCATCGTGCCCGCCGATGGGCAATGTGGGTGTGGTCCAACACTATCGATGGAGATGACGATGACCACCCCGATCATGCCGAAAACCGATGCCGCAGAGCTGATCAACGCCGCGCGGATTCGCCAGGGACTGACGTGGGCGACAATTGCCGAGAATATCGACGCCCCGTTGGTCTGGACCGTCGCTGCGCTGCTGGGCAAACATCCGGTCCCGGCCACGAAGGCCACCGCCGTGGTGGAACTGCTCGGCCTCGGCGAGGGCGTCGCCGAGAGTCTGCGGCAACAGCCGACGCGTACACCCGACGAGGCGGCGACGAGCGACCCCACCATCTACCGCTTCTACGAGGCGCTCGACGTCTACGGGCCCGCGCTGAAGGCACTCATCCACGAGGAGTTCGGCGACGGCATCATGAGCGCCATCAACTTCAACATCGACATCCGACGCCGGCCCGACCCGAACGGCGACCGCGTGGTCGTGACCTTCGACGGGAAGTTCCTCGACTACAACTGGTGAGCCACCTGGTGAACCTCGCGGGTCACCGAACGCAGGGCCAGCATCGTCGACGCGTAGACGGCCGGGTCGGTGGGGTCGAAACCGAGGACCGTCCGGATCCGTTCGAGCCGCTGATAGAGGCTCTGCCTGCCGATGTGGAGCGCCGCAGCCGACCGCGTCGCGCTGCAGCCGTGCGCCAGGTGCACCGCCAGGGTCCGGACGAGGTCCGACGAGGAGCGTCCATCGGCCGCGACGAGTGGTTCCACCAGGGACCGCAGCTCCGTCCGAAGAGCGGGATCCAGCGCACCGATCGCCTCGTCGACGAGGAGTTCGCGCGAGGTGAACACCCGTCGTCCCGTCCCGAGGCCCGCGGCGGTGGACGCCGCGAGCCCGAGTTGCCGCCCGCATCGGCGCAATGAGGCGGAGAGGACGGACGCCACATCCGCGCCGGGCCCGACATCGTCGATGACACAGGGGTTTCCGACGACGACCGTGGTGCGTCCGATTCGGTTGCCCTGCCGTGTCAACGAGGACGCCACCCGGTCGACCGGGTCGGTGGCGCCCTCTCCTCCCCCGGCCGGCACCGCGGCCAGAGCGTAGAGCGTGGCGTCGACGATGCTGCGTGCCACCGAATCCAGCTCGGCGCCGGCGACCGCGGCATCGGCCATCCGCGGGTCGGGGGCCTCCGCCGCAAGGGGCACCACCACGGTGGGCGCCCCCACGGACACCCCCGCGGCGGCCAGGCGTGCCCGCAGATCCGCGGGTCGCATCGGTCTGGCGTCGACCAGGTCTTCGACGAGCCGCGCGGCCAGGGCCGAACCCCGGACCCCGGTCCGGGTCAGGCCGACCGCCACCGGACCGGCGGCCGCACGCAACAGACTCTGCGCGAACGGGACCGGGCCGGCGTCGGTGCGCTCGCCCACGATCAGCCGGGCGATCGGACGTCCCTTGCTGTGGACCGTGGCCTCCGATACGGCCCGGTCGACGACCCGCCACGCCGCCGAGTCGTCGTCGACGCCGTGCGCGGACAGCAGCGCCCCGGATGTGGACACGAGAACGACAGGCGCATGCAGGGTTTCGGCCACATGGCCGAGCATGGGCGCGACCCCGGCACCGGCCGCCAGGTCGTCGTGGAGTGACTCCACGAGAGTCGAGCGGACTCGTAACTCGTCGACCTCGCGGGCGGCGATCGCGGTGTTGACCGCTCGGCACACGTCGATGAAGGGGACCACCGCCCGGAGTTCGATGATCGGCAGCCGGACCGCCGATCCCGCCCGCACCATCTCCTCGGGTACCGCCTCGAACGTCCGACCCACTTCGATCGCGACCGCCGCGACCCCGCGCTGCGACAGGTCCTGCACATAGTGCTTGCGGGTGCCGGCATCGAGTCCGCGCAGACCGAGCCCCGTCGTGAGCAGCAACTCGCCGCCGGTGAGCAGCGGCCCGATCTCGTAGATCTCGCTCGAATGCACCCACCGCACGGGTGCGTCGAGACGTTCGTGGCCGCTCAGAACCCGCGGCTCGGCGACCGCCAGGTGGTCGTCGAGGATCTCCCGAAGCGTCGGGGTGGCGGTATCCGTCGGGGGTCGATCGAGCGTCATGGACGAAGACAATATGCACCGGCGGCCTCGGCCGCAGTACGACGATCTGTCAGTTGTCACCGTCGGAGCCACCCGGCACTCTCGAAGCATGACGATCTCGCTGCCCGGCCATGCCGGTCTCGACGTGTCCGGGATGCTCGACGTCGCCTACCGGGAGGCACGGACGAGCCTCGACGAGGGCGGCATCCCGATCGGCGCGGCCCTCTTCGCGGCCGACGGCACGCTGCTCGGCGCGGGCCACAATCGGCGCGTGCAGGCCGACGATCCGTCGGCGCACGGCGAGACCGATGCATTCCGCGCCGCGGGGCGGCAACGGGATTACGGGCCGACGATCATGGTGACGACCCTGTCGCCGTGCTGGTACTGCTCCGGCCTCATCCGCCAGTTCGGCATCGGCACGGTCGTCATCGGCGAAAACACCTCGTTCTACGGCGGAGAGGACTGGTTGCGTGAGCACGGTGTCGAGGTCATCGTGCTCGACGACGAGCGGTGCGCGGAGATGATGTCGTCGTACATCGCGGCCAATCCTGCGGTGTGGAACGAGGACATCGGGGTCGCCCCGGCCGACGAGAACGTGGAGATGTCATGACCGACAGCCCGGTACTCACCGTCGACCTTCGGGAGTGGCAGGCCGGAGGTGCTGCCGCGCAACGGGTCTGCGCCGCTGTCGATGAATCCCTGCAGCAGGCCGGGTTCCTGCTCGTCACCGGGCACGGACTCGATCCCGAGTTGCCGACCTCCCTTCGCGCGGCGGCCCGTCGGTTCTTCGCTGTCCCAGCCGACGTCAAGAGCCGGTACTCCGCCGGTGTCGGCGGCCGCGGTTGGATCGGTCCCGGCAAGGAGGCCAACGGTTTCGCCGAGGGCACCGAGACCCCGCCGGACCTGAAGGAGTCGTTCACCTCCGGTGCGCAGACGCCGGTGGGCATACCCGAGATCGACGGGTACTGGTTCGCCCCCGACGTGTGGCCGGCAGAGACGCCCGAACTCCGAGAACTGTTCACGGCGTGGACGTCTCAGATGCGGCGGCTGTCCGACGACCTGCTGGCGCTGATGGCCGCCGCACTCGGCCTCGTCGGCCCGGACAATCCGTTCCGCGACCTCGCGTCGACGCCGACGTGGTCGTCCAACATCAACCACTACCCGCCGCTGCACGACGTCGGAACCCCCGAACCCGGCCAGTTCCGCATCGGACCGCACACCGACTTCGGCACCGTCACCATCCTCGACCGCGAACCCGGCGCCGGCGGATTACAGGTCTACAGCGAGCAATCGGGGTGGGCCGACGCACCGTGGAACCCCGACGCCCTGACCGTCAACATCGGGGACATCCTCGAGTACTGGTCGGCCGGGCGCTGGCCCGCGGGCCGGCACCGCGTCCTGCCACCGCAACCCGACGCACCCGCCGAAGACCTCGTCTCGCTGATCTTCTTCTACGAACTCGATCACGACGCCCTCGTCTCCCCCGTCGCCCCACCCGTGGGCCGCCGCGCCGGACTCGAACCGGTGGTGTCCGGGGACTTCATCCGACAGCGCCTCGACGCCATCACCGTCGGCTGAGACCTGGCCCTCCACTAATTCGAATGAAACGCATAACCCCCTGCTCGCTTCGCTCGCACCTCAGCCGGCGGCCGGCCGGGGGAAAATTCCATCCCCGTGAGCAGGATCGAAGGGCAATATTCCCTTCGATCCTGTTGAGCGGGACGCGAATCGCGCGTAGCGCCAGACCCCGCCTGCAAAGCGGTGCGTGCGGACCCGTCGCCGTCAGGCGCGCTCGCGCATCACGCCCACGTGGCGGACCGTCCCGGAGATGCCCGGGATCTGTTTCACCGGCGACCAGGTGCGCATCCCATCGGTGCTGTCGGAGTAGAGGTATCGGCCGTTCCGGTAGGCGTCGAGGTACATCCGCCAGGCGCCGTTCGGTAGCTGGACGACGGCGGGACCCTCGACGAGACGACCCCAGTTGCCCGGCGGCACGAACCGGTAGGGCCCGAACAGCGAGCCCGAGACCGCATGCTCGATGAACTTTCGCGTCTCGTTCTTGGTGAACGCATGATAAGTCGGCCCGACCTTGATGACCGTGGTGTCGACGTGGTCGGCGCCGATGCTCAACATCGGCACGGGCGGACTCCACATCCGCAGCCCGGGATCGAGCGCCGTCATCACGTAGGGGACGAAACCACCACCGGTTGACATCGACAGGATCACGTTGACCCGGCCACCCTCCACGAACCATTCGGGCGCCCAAGCCTTGGTCGTGAACGGCGACAACGACGGACCGTCACTCGAACCCGCCGACCCGGACGAGCCGGGCGAACCTGACCCGCTCGAGCCGAATCCCTTGCCGACACCGGTCCCCGGCAGGAACGCACAGCACAGCGGCACCGGCCAGTTGTACAGGAAGTTCCAGTTGACGCGGTCGCGGCTGCGCGCGAACCCGATGCTGGCCCCGTCGGCGGTCGTCTACGTCACGTAATACCAGCCGTCGGTGTGCCGGAAGATGCTCGCATCCCGGACATAGCCCGTCGGCGGCCGGTACGCGGACCTGCGCACCAGGGTGTACTCGAGGCCGTCGGAGGACTCGTACACGTCCATGTCGCGCGCACTCGCATTGCTGAACGCGACCATCGTGTACCGCCAACCCGAGGGCGCGGCGGCACTGCTCGCCGGCGTCGGGACGAGCAGCCCGGCCACCGCGAGCAGGACCACGATCGCCGCGGCGAGGACGGTTCGTCTGGAAGGAGTCACCGATGCAGAATCGACGACGAACGGCGCACGATGTGCAACTTTCACCCGGAAGGTCGTCGGTTCCGGCCGCACGGATCGCCAGGGCGAATCCGTGCGGCCGGTGACGATCACCGGGTTCGACGAATCGCCGTACCCCTAGCTGCCGTTGGCGTAGAGCGCCAGGAGCGGACCGATGAAGGCGAACAACATGGTGAGACCGAGTTCAGACGAGGACACTGGAGACCTTTCGACATGTGCCAACTGGAAGGCCGACGAGCTCGACTGCGCACATCGGCCAGGCAACACCATGTCATGCGACATGTCGTTTGTCAGGCGAATGATCAACAAAAACCGTTCCTGCACAGGGGATTTGATGTGCGCGAGCGGCCACTCGTCTCAGTCAGGCGTCCCAGTCGTCCGTCTGCCCGACGCCCGCAACCGGCTGTCGAGTTCGGCCATCAGGCGGGCCGCCCGCGATGCGCCGACCCCCGGTTCCGGGTACCGACACAGCACATCGATGAGCTCGGGTGGTGTCCGGTTGCACACGGCCACGATCATCTCGTTCCCCACCGTCGGGTCTCCGCCGCTGTCGAGTTCGGCGATGTATACCCGGTTCACCGCGGCCCGCAGGATGTGACCGACCTGGTGCGCTTTCGCGATCGGATGCAGATATGCCGCCGCCGCTGCGTCGCCCGCGGCTTGGGCGGCCAGTCGAGCGGTCTCCGACTGCGCGTCCTTCGCGGCCCGATGCGCTGCGAAGGCCGCCGTCCGCTGTCGCGTCGATCTGCGTGCGCCGGCGGCGATTCCCGGGCCGCCTCGATGGCCGCGCGGGGACGCGGGTCGTCGGGCCGCGTTCGCTCGAAGACCGGCAGCACTTCTTCGGCCCACTCGGTCGCACAACGCACGACGACCCGCAAGTCGTCATCGGTCAACTCGAAGTCTGCCATCGGCCGGAACGCTAGCAGTGTCCTCACACGGTCGCCGACAACCCGCCGCCATCCGGATCGCGGAGCATCGAATGGACGACGAGGCTCGTGTCGACCGGAGTCGTTGCGGTGACGACGAACCCGCGACGTTCGTAGATCATCACATTGCGATCGTCGGAGGTCTCGAGCGCGACGCACGCACCCGGAGGAGGAGTCCTGTCGTCGACCGCGGCGAGTCCGGCGCGGACCAGCGCGCTTCCCAGCCCCTTGCCCTGGCGGTCCGGGTGGACTCCGAGTGTCGCCAGGTTCCATGCGCCTGCCGGGTGCGCAGGGGTCTCGGCCCGGGCGACCGCGGCCAGCCGATCGCCGTGCAGGGCGGCCGCTTCGGCCTGAAACTGTCCATCCGGCTCCGGCACATCCGGGGGCAGCAGGGCGATCACGCCGCACCGGTCCGTGGTGACCAGCACGACACCGTGGTCGAAGGCGTATCCCAGATACATCCGTTGTAGTCGGTGCAACCGTTCCCGATAGCCGTCCTCGGGAATGGACCATCGAGTCCAGGGATAGGCGTCGAAAGCGGCGGCGAGAGTGCCGGCGGCATCGTCGAGATCCGCGATGATCGCGTGGTCGATGGAAATGTCACTGTCCTCGAGGGTTGAGTCGGATGCGGGTGGTCGGCGGGTCACATTACCGCGGAACCACATTCGGTCGACACTGATATCTCGTGGCGCGGGAAATCCGCAGTGGACAGGTCAGAGACACCTGAGAGTCCGCGTCGAGCTTGTCAGCAAATCCGCAGGATTTCCGTAGCCCTGTTCACATGAGGCGCAGGCATCGTGGTGCCGTGAACACGCCCCAGACCCCCATGCCCGACGACGACCACGACCCGATCACCGAACCCTTTGCGCCGCCGCGCGGACCGGTGCCGCCGCCCGGGCCCTGGGCGATGAACCCGCAGGCCACCCCGCCGCCATTCGTCTCACCCCCGCCGCCTCCTCCGGTCGCGCGGCAGCGGGCCGGCGTGACGAAGCCGATCATCGTCACCGCGCTCCTCGCGGGACTGCTCGGCGGCGCCGTCGGCATGGGAGGCAGTTCGCTGCTCGGGCACGACGCCGCGTCGGTACCGATCCTCAACTCGCAACCGGCCGCCGCGGCCAACGCCGCCGACGCGCAACCCGGTTCGGTGACGTATGCCGCGAGCGTGGCGTCGAAGTCGACGGCCGACATCAAGGTCCAGACCGCGAACGGCACGGCGGTGGGCAGCGGTATCGTCCTCTCCCCCGACGGTTACGTCCTGACGAACCACCACGTCGTCGCCGGGGCCGGCTCCGGCAGCACGATCGTCGTCACCACCGGCGACGGGCATCAGCACAACGCCACCGTCACCGGGAACGCCCCGTCGTACGATCTCGCGGTCATCAAGCTCGAGGGTGCGTCGGGATTGACCCCGGCGGCACTCGGTGATTCGGATGCGCTGAAGGTCGGCCAGCAGGTGGTCGCCGTCGGCAGCCCGGACAGCCTGACCAACACGGTGACGTCCGGCATCGTCAGCGCGCTGTCGCGGACGGTGACCGCCGGCGACACCAGTGGTTCGTCGCTCACCGTGTACAACGGTCTGCAGACCGACACCCCCATCAACCCCGGCAATTCCGGTGGGCCACTGGTGAATCTGCAGGGGCAGGTGATCGCGGTCAATTCGGCGGTGGACACCGGCCAGGCCGCGTCCGGTGGGCCGCAGTCCTTCGGGTTGGGTTTCGCGATCCCGATCAACACCGCCAAGCGCATCGCCAACCAACTGTTGCAGGACGGTCAGGCAACCAAACCCGTGATGGGAGTGTCGGGTTCACTGTCGGCGGGCGACCGGACCGAGGGCGCGACCGTCTCGTCGGTGCAGCGTGGCGGGCCCGCGGCAGATGCGGGTATCCGGCAGGGCGACGTCATCACCAAGGTCGGGGACACCACCGTCTCCGACTACGCCGACCTGATGGCGCAGATCCTCACCCACGAGCCGGGTGAGACCGTGCCGGTGACCATCGGTTCCGGTTCGGGTGCCCGGACGGTCCAGGTGAAGCTGGGCAGTGCCGTCGACGAGCAGGAGACGACGGTGCCGGAATCCGGCAGCGGATCGGGCGGTTCCCCGTTGCCGTTCGGCGGCAACCCCTTCGGTCAGAACCCGTGACCCGAGCTGCGCCGGATCAGCCCGGCGAGAGTCGTTGGGCGAACATGACGAGGATGTCGCTCGGCCCGCGCACGTAGGTCAGTTTGTACACGTCCTCGTAGGTGGCGACGCCGCGCACGGGATGACACCCGTGCCGTGCCGCCACCTCGAGGGCCTCGTCGATGTCGTCGACCGAGAACGCCACCCGGTGCATCCCGATGTCGTTGGGCTGCGTGGGTGGCGTCTCGATGGCCTCGGGATGGATGTACTCGAAGAGTTCGAGCCGCCCGTGACCGTCGGGGGTCTGCAGCATCGCCATCTCCACGTGGTTGCCGTCGAGCCCGACCGCCGTGTCGGCCCACTCCCCGCGGACCGTGTCCCGGCCGATGACGTCGAGACCGAGGTCGGTGAAGAAGGCGATCGCGGCGTCGAGGTCACGCACGGCGATGGCGACGTTCTCGAGTGTGATGGGCATGGAGGTCACGCTAGCAACGATGGGCGACGGCCATGAGCGTGTCGCGAGACCGTGCACGGCCGGCCGGCCGTGGATGGTCGGGCACTCGGCGCGGAGGGTTCAGCAGTAGGTATCGCTGAGGGATACCTACTGCTGAACCGTCAGTCGCGGTACTTCGTCAAGAGCTCATGCGGGAGGTGGCACGCGCTCTCCGGATACCGTGCGAGCCGATCCTGGTGCTCGTCGGCACTGCGCACATAGTTCAACAGCGGAAGCACCTCGACGGCGATGCGATCCGCGTCGGCCCGCGCACCGATGAAGGCTCGCGCATGTTCGAGGTGCTCCGGCCGGTCGGAATACACACCGGTGCGGTACTTCTCGCCGACGTCGGGCCCCTGTCGGTTCACGCTGTACGGATCGATGATCTCGAAGAGGTGCGAGACCAACTGGTCGACGCTCACGACAGCCGGATCGAACCGGGTCCGCACGCATTCGGCGTAGCCGTCGTACTCACCGTCGAGGGTATGGCTCGTGCCGTTGGCCCGGCCGGCCTCGGTGAAGGTCACACCCGGCAGCGTCGCGACGAATGCCTGCACACCCCACAGGCAACCGCCCGCGAGGTAGAGCTCCTCGTTCGGCGGCACGGACGTCATCGCTTGTCTAGACGTTGAACCGGAACTCGACGACGTCACCGTCTTTCATGACGTAGTCCTTGCCCTCCATGCGCACCTTGCCGGCGGACTTGGCCGCGGCCATCGAGCCGGCGGCGTCGAGGTCGTCGAACGAGACGATCTCGGCCTTGATGAAGCCCTTTTCGAAGTCGGTGTGGATGACACCGGCCGCCTTGGGCGCGGTGTCGCCCTGGTGGATGGTCCAGGCACGGGATTCCTTGGGGCCGGCCGTGAGGTAGGTCTGCAGGCCCAAGGTGTGAAAACCGGCGCGCGCCAACGAGGTCAGGCCCGGCTCGTCCTGCCCGATCGAGTCGAGCAGCTCCTGGGCGTCCTCCTCGTCGAGTTCGAGGAGTTCGCTCTCGACCTTGGCGTCGAGGAACACAGCGTCGGCGGGTGCGACGGCGGCGCGCAGCTCCGCCTTACGGGCGTCGTCGGTGAGCACACCCTCGTCGGAGTTGAAGACATAGAGGAACGGCTTCGCGGTCATCAGGTGCAGCTCGCGCACCGACGCCAGGTCGAACGAATCCTTCTGCGAGAACAGTGTTTTGCCGGTGTCGAGGATCTCCTGCGCCTTTTTGGCGGCAGCGAGGGTCTCGGCCAGGTCCTTGTTCTTGCGCGCGTCTTTCTCCAGACGCGGGATGGCCTTCTCGAGCGTCTGCATGTCGGCCAGGATCAGCTCAGTCTCGATGACCTCGATGTCGGCGAAGGGATCGACGCGACCGTCGACGTGGATGACGTCACCGTCGTCGAAGACCCGGACCACCTGGCAGATGGCGTCGGCTTCGCGGATGTTGGCGAGGAACTGGTTGCCCATGCCCTCACCTTCCGACGCACCCTTCACGATGCCGGCGATGTCGACGAAGGACACGGTGGCGGGCAGGATCCGCTCGCTGCCGAAGATCTCTGCGAGGCGGCCCAGGCGGCTGTCCGGCAGTTCGACCACGCCGACGTTCGGCTCGATCGTCGCGAACGGGTAGTTCGCCGCGAGGACGTCGTTACGGGTCAGGGCATTGAACAGGGTCGACTTACCGACGTTGGGCAGACCGACGATTCCCAGGGTGAGACTCACGGGCGCCCAGTCTATCGGCAGGCAGCGCGACGCCCGGCGGGGCGTCGGTCCGAGGAGTCAGTCCCGGTCGAGCAACCCCTTCACCGGGTTCGGGGGATCCTTCGGCGGGTCATCGTTCGGAACACCGACCTGGGTCGTGACCGGTGTGTTCGCGGGTGGCAACGACTCGCCGGCCCGCTCGGCGATCTGCTCGTTCAGGTAGCGGAGCACCACGGCGAGCGAGGCCACGGCGGGAACCGCGAGGAACGCGCCGGTGATGCCGAACAACGTGCCGCCCAAGGTCACCGACAGCAGCACGATCACCGCGTGCAGATCCATCGACTTCGACTGCAACCACGGCTGGAGCACGTTCCCCTCGAGTTGCTGCACCGCGAGGATGATGCCCAGCACGATCAGGGCCGTGGTCAGACCGTTGGACACGAGTGCGATCAACACCGCGAGCGCGCCGGCGACGAAGGCACCCACGATCGGGATGAATCCGCCGAGGAAGGTGATGACCACCAGCACAGACGCCAACGGGACGCCCAGGATGAACAGACCGAGACCGATCAGCGCGGCGTCGACGAAACTCACGATCGCCTGTGTGCGGATGAAGCCGCCGAGGCTGTTCCACATGCGGGTCAGCACCTCACCGAGGTGGTTGCCCGAGGGCTTGCCGACGGTGCGGTCGAGCCACGGCACGAACTTCGGACCGTCCTTGAGGAAGAAGAACACGAGCACGAGCGAGGTGAACATCGTGATCAGCAGCGACGTCGCCGTTCCGACGCCGCTGAACACACCGGCCGCGATGGTCGACGCGCTCGACTGCAGTCGGTCGGTGATGGTGCTGACCATGTTGTCGAGCTGCTGGTCGTCGACGTTCAGCGGCGGACCCTGCACCCAGTCCTGCAGACGCTCCACACCATCGGTCGCACGGCTCGCCAGTTCGGGCGCCTGGTCGACGACCGACGGGACGATCAGCCCGATCACACCGGCGAACACACCCAGTCCGATGAGCATCATCAGGAACGACGCCGCGGCGGCCGGCACGCCCTTGTTGCGCATCCACCGCACCGGCGGCCACAGGATCGTGCACGCGATGATGGCCAGGAGGACCGGCAACAGGATCACCCAGAACTTGCCGAGCAACCAGAACAGCACCCACAGCGCGGCGGCCACCAACACGATCTGCGCGCCGACCGTCGCGCACGACCGCAGGCCGGTCATCATCACCTGGAGCCGGGTCGGATACGTCTTCTCACCGCCGCCGAGCACCGCATCGCCGCCGAGGACGGCGTCGGCACCGACCTTGGTGGTGTCTGGTCTTGCGTCGGCGGACGAGTCGTCCGCGCGCTGATCGTCCGAGCTGTCGGTCACCCGAGGATCCTCACACATCGGCATGACAATGCGACATCGACGCGGCGACGGTCGTACGAACATGTGGTCCGTCCGACGACATGATCAGCGGCGGCGGAATTTCCGTCCGAGGTAGCGAACCAGCGAGTTGATGGCCTCGAGTTCAGCGTCGACCTGGTTGAAGACGACCGGGGTGTCGTCGCGCCCGGCTGGCCCGGCGTCCGATCGCGGCGGGGGCTCGGCCGACGACGGAGCGCATCCGGCGGCCGGGGCGACCCGCTCGGTCCGCGCCGTGATGCCGAGCTCGGTTTCCTCGGCGCAGGCACGCCTGATCGTCTCCGGGCCGTAGAGGCCCATCATCATCTCCAGCCCCCACGCGGGGAGTCCGGACAGGGACTGGTCGTCGTGCCGACTTCTGCGGCGGCCATCGAACCGGGTGGTCATGGCGCCATGCTGCCACAGACATGTAACCCAGATCACACTTTTCGTCCGCTCAGTGGGATGCCGTCGCGATGTCCGATTCCCGCCAGACCGGGACGTCGACGGATGACACAGTGGACGGGTGAGCACAGGCACCGCAACAGAACCCGACACCGGGGGTTTCGCGCCGGACTTCGACCGGTGTTATCGCGCAGTGCAGGCCCGCGACGCCCGCGTCGACGGTCAGTTCTTCGTGACGGTCCGCACCACCGGCATCTACTGCCGTCCGTCGTGTCCGGCACAGACCCCCCGGCCCGCCAACGTGGCGTTCGTCCTCACCGCGGCGGCCGCCCAGCAGCAGGGTTTCCGTGCTTGCCGACGCTGCGCACCCGACGCCGTTCCGGGGTCCCCGCTGTGGAACATCAACGCCGACATGGCGGCTCGCGCGATGCGGCTCATCGCCGACGGCGTCGTCGAGCGCGAAGGGGTCGACGGACTCGCGGCGCGTCTGAGGTATTCACCCCGGCACCTCACCCGCGTGCTGACCCGGCATCTCGGAGCCGGGCCGCTCGCGCTCGCCCGAGCAATTCGCGCCACCAACGCCCGCGTGCTCATCCAGTGCACGACGATGCCGATGACCGACGTCGCGTTCGCCGCCGGATTCGCCAGCGTGCGCCAGTTCAACGACACCGTCCGCGCCGTTTTCGGACTCACCCCCACCGAGCTTCGACGCCTGCACAGCCGCAGGAAGGATGCGATCGGCACCGATTCCGCCCCGGGAAGCGTCACCCTGCGCCTGCCGTTCCGCGCGCCCTATCGCTGGCCATGGATGCGCTGGTTCCTGGACGCGCACGCCGTGGCCGGGGTCGAATCCGTCGTCGACGCCCCGGACAGTCCGCACGGCTGGCGTTACCGCCGGGTCCTCGCCCTACCCCACCGAACGGCGTCGGCGGAGGTGGAGCCGCAGGACGACCACGCCGTCGTCGCCCTTCACGGACTGGACATGCGTGACGTGGGGGTCGCGGTCAACCGGATCCGGCGTCTGCTCGACCTCGACGCCGACATCACCGCGGCCGAGGACGCACTGGCCGCCGACGCCACGATGCAGCGGCTGCTGCGCCAGGCGCCGGGCCTCCGTGCGCCCGGCAGCCTCGACCCGGCCGAGACGATCATCCGGACCATGCTCGGTCAGCAGGTGAGTCTCGCCGCCGCGCGCAACCAGGTGAACCGGCTCGTCGAGGCCCTCGGCGAACCGGTCGGCGACGCCTTCGCCACCCCGTCCGAGACGGCGACGACAGTCGACGGTCCGGCGTCGAAGTCCTTCCCGACGCCGGGTGTCATCGCCGCCCGTGGACACGAGGTCCTCCGCGGCCCGCGGCGGCGGATCGATGCCGTGATCGACGTCGCGGCGGCACTCGCCGAAGGTCGGGTGGAACCGCATGTGGGGGTCGATGCGTCTGATCTTCGTGCCCAGCTTCTCGAGTTGCCCGGCATCGGCCCCTGGACCGCCGACATCGTCACGATGCGAGTCACCGGCGATCCCGACGTCCTGCTCACGAACGACCTCGTGGTCGTCCGGGCTGCCGCCGACCTCGGGATCGATCTGCGGGACACGCGGCACTGGGCGCCGTGGCGCTCGTACGCGACCATGCACCTGTGGCGACACCGACTCGACGCCGCCGGACAGGCCGTGTGACGAGCGGTGAGCAGACTCCGATGACCGGCATCTCGTAGCGATCCCTTCTCCGATCACATCCCAGCGATCCGCAAGGAGCGACAATGTCCGCACCGGCCACCACCCCCGCCACCTCCGGGCCCGACACCCCTGAACCGGGGAGTGCCCAATCCATCGGCCACACAACGACAGTCGGCGGCTACGCCACCGTCACCACTCCCAACGGGGCGTTCACCGTCGTCGCCGATCCCGACCACCGGGTCCTGGCGTCGGGGTGGACCGACGATCCCGCCTACCTGACGGCGCTCGTCCACCGCGCGCTACGACCGGAATCGATCCAGCCGTCCGCCGCGCTCGGCACCATCACCGACGCCGTGTCGGCGTACTACGACGGCGATCTCGCCGCGCCGTCGCGGATTCCGGTCGTCCAACGTTCCGGCGGGACCTTCCTCGGTCCGGCCTGGGACGCCCTGCGCCTGGTCGAGGCCGGGAACCCCGTCACCTACACCCGCTTCGCCGAACTGGCCGGTCAGCCGGCGGCGGTCCGGGCCGCGGCAGCCGCCTGCGCGCGCAACGCGGCTGCCCTGTTCGTGCCCTGCCACCGGGTGAAGCGCAGCGACGGAAGCCTCGGCGGTTTCCGCTACGGCCTGCCCACCAAGCAGTGGCTGCTCGACTTCGAGGCCGGCGCGCGGAGCGGCCCGGACGAGCGGAGCGGTTCCGACGACCGATAGTGCCCGTCGCCCGCGGTCCGGCCGAACTTGTCGGGGGTGTCCGACACCATCGACGACATGACTGCTGCCGCCCTCTCGTTCGTCGTCGGCCTCGCCCTGGGGATCGCCCTGGGCTGGTGGGCGCACGCCGCTCGCAGTGCCGCGACCGTGGCGGCGGCTCGCGCCGAGGTGGAGATGCTGCGCGCCGCCCGCGACGACGTCGCGTCCTCGTTGTCGTGGGCCACCGAGGACGCGGCACGCCGGCAGTCGTCGGCGATCGGCAGTTCGGTTGCGCACATCGTCGAGCCGTTGCGCGCCAACCTCGCCCAGCTCGCCGACGAACTGCGCCGGGTCGAGAACAACCGGATCGGCGCGTACGCCGGACTGACCGAGCAGGTGCGCGGGATCCACTCGGCGTCGATCGCGCTCAACGACCAGACCCGCCAGCTCGCCAACGCGTTGCACAGCCCCCACGCCCGCGGCCGATGGGGTGAGGTCCAGCTCGAGCGCGTGGTCGAGCTCGCCGGCATGACCAAGCACTGCGACTTCAGCACCCAGGTGTCGGTCACCGACCCCTCCGATCCGAACGGTTCGGGAAACGGCCGGGGTGCCACGACGCTGCGGCCGGACCTCGTCGTCCACCTCGCCGGCGGCCGCGACATCGTCGTGGACGCCAAGGTGCCCCTCGACGCCTACCTGCGGGCGGCCGAGGCCACCGACACGTCCGTTCGCGACAAACTCATCCGCGAACATGCTCGCGCCCTGCGCGCGCACATCGCACGACTGTCTGCGAAGTCCTACTGGTCCGCCTTCGACAACACACCGGAGATGGTGGTGCTGTTCGTGCCCGGCGACGTCGTCCTGGAAGCCGCCGCCCGCACCGACCCCGATCTCCTCGAGTTCGGCTTCGCACGCAACGTCGTCATCGCCACCCCGACCACCCTCATCGCATTGCTACGGACCGTCGCACTGGGATGGCGTCACGATGCGATGGCTCGCGACGCCGCGGTCATCCATGATCTCGGTCTGCAGCTCCATCAGCGGCTCACCGGGGTGCTCACTCACCTCGGCACCCTCGGCACGTCGCTGCAGCGCACGGTCGACGCCTACAACTCGACGATCGGTTCGGTGGACAGTCGCCTCGGCGTCACCGCACGCCGGCTGGCCGAGCTCGACGCGCTGGGCGATGTCCCGGACGCCCCACGACCACCGGTGATCCACGACACCTGCCGCCCGGCGGGGCCGACCGCCCGGCCTGGGACGGCGCCGGAGGCGGCATCGACGCCCCGGTCCGGGGGTGAAACGATTTCTGTCGAGGACCCGGTACCGTGACCATGTGCCTTCCCCGCAACGTCTCCAAACCGCGGTACCACTGGACCAGCAGTCGGTACTGCCCGCGGTCCGCGGTGTGCCGTGGTGGGGCGCCGTTCTCCTGGCCACCGGGATCACGGGCCTCGGTGCGGCCATCGACGCCGGCAGCAACGATTCGCTGGGGTCGATCTACAAGTTCTGCTACCTCGTCGGATGTGTGATCGCCGCGCTGGCGGTGCGTCGTCGTGCCCTGTTCACCGCCGCCGCGCAGCCCCCGCTCATCGCCTTCTTCGTCAGCATCGTCACGCTGTACGGCCTCAATTCCGAGCAGGCGTCGTCGGGGCTGAAGAGCCTCGTCTTCAATGTCCTGCTCCCCATCGCGGCGGACTTCCCCTGGATGTTGACGACGTTCCTCGTGACCCTGGGGATCGTGCTCGCCCGATGGTTCCTGACCCGCGAGGCCGCCGAGCCGGCGAAACGCCGGGCCCCGAGTCGCGACAAGGCGGGCCGGACGCCCCCGAGCAGGTCCGCGGCCGGGAGCGGCGACGCCGACCGGCCCTCGGGCCGCGCGGCAACGCATCGTCGCGCCAAGGGAGCCGGTTCGTCCGGAACCGCCACCGAGCCCCCGTCGGCGTCTCCCGAGAAGAACCGATCGGCAGCGCAGTCCTCCTCGACCAAGGCCGCGCCGGGATCGCGGGCGAAACCGCGTTCGACCGGCGCTCCGGACCGGCCGTCCGCGACGTCCCGCTCGGCGACGAAGGGTTCTCGTACCGCAACGGGCGCACGGCGACCGACGGTCGCCGACCTCGCGGCCCCCGACCTCACGCCGTCGGACGCCACGCCCGCGCCGCGACGCCCGGACATCCCGACGTACGAGTCGGCAACCGACATCCCCCCGGCCGGAGTCGCCGACACGCGGTCCTGAGCCTCAGCTCGCGACGTTGCGTTCCAGCCAACGCCCCAGCCGACGCGCTGCGGCGTCCACGAGCGCGGGCCACTCCATCGCACCCTCGTCCGCGTTGTCGGTGACCGCCTTGATCAGGCGGCAGGGCACGCCGAACTCAGCACTCACGTGGGCGACCGCGCATCCCTCCATGTCGACGAGGTGGGCATGCTGGGCGAGTTCGCGCCGACGAACCGGATCCGCGACGAAGGTGTCCCCGGACGCCAACACCGTTCCGTCGCCGCCGGGTAGCTCCCAGCGGTCGGTCATCTCGTAACCCATCGCCCGTAGTTCGGTGCTGCTGATGTCGTGCTCGAGCACGGCCGACGGGAGGAACAGACCCAACTCGGCGTCGCCGCTCACACCGTCGCGCAGGGCCCCCGCGGTACCGATGTTGATGACCTCGGAGACCGGCGCCCCGCCGGCGAGTTCCCGGCTCAGCGCCATCGTCGCGCGCACCTTGCCGATGCCCGTCACGAGCACCCGCATCCCGGGCGGCACATGTCTGGCCTCGGCCCGCGTCGCCGAGACGACGAGGACACCGGGTCGGGGCAGCGCGTTGTGAGTCACGCCGACGATTATGGCGTGTGTCAGCCGCGGGCGAGCGCGGCGGACGCCCGCGCCGCGCGGCCCAGCGACGAGCCGTATCCGGGTCCGTGGCCGGCCGCGTGCACGGCGAGCGGATGCAGTTGGTGGACGTCGACGCGCTCCTGCCAGCCGGGGACGAGCGGGTGCGCGTCTCGATAGCCGTCGAGGACCGCATCGAGGTGCGGGCACCCGAACAATGCGAGCATCGCCAGATCGGTCTCCCGATGACCGCCGTGCGCAGCCGGGTCGATCATCACCACGCCCCGCGGAGTCCACATCACATTCCCGTTCCAGAGGTCGCCGTGGATGCGTGCCGGCCCCTCGTCGTCGTCGAACACGCCGTCCGCGATCAGGGCACATGCGTCGCGGACCGCGTCCTCGTCCTCGGTCGTGAGGTTCCCGGCCGCGCGTGCCGGGGCCAGATACGGTTCCACCCGTTCCCGGACATAGAACTCACCCCACGACCGGTATTCGACCGAGCTCAACTCTCGGCGACCGATGAACAGCTGACCGGAGAACGGTGTTCCGTCCGCGTCAGCAGGCGGGGAACCGAACTGCGGGGCGCCCCCGTCGTGCATCCGAGCGAGCGCGACCCCGAACTCCCGTGCCGCTCCGGGCGATGGCCGACCGCGTTCGAGACGTTCGAGTTCGATGGCGTCTTCGCTCACCGAGATCACCTGTACGACAGGCGCTCCCGACGCCGACAGCCAGCGCAACCCGGCGGCTTCGGCCGCGAAGAAGTCAGGATGACCGCCCCGCGGGCCGCTCTGGCGCAGCGTCTTGGTGAAGGCGGGACTCACCGGGAGGAATGCTCGTCGGTCGCCGTCGCCTCGAGACTCTTCGCACTCACTCGCGCGAGCCGGTCGAAACGATCGTTGGCGACTCGCATCGCGATCTCATACGGCAGTGCGAACTTTCGCGCCCACCAGTACCCGAACCGGATGTCGAACGAGGTGTAGACCATGAAGCGGTTCTTGCGAATCCCGGTCAGGATCGCCGCCGCCGCCACGTCGGGCGACACCGCGACCTTGTGAAATCCGTTGATGGCGGCCTTGACCCGCGGGTTCTCGCGGTCGATGCCGACGATCTCCACGGAGTCGACCAGTGGCGTGTCCACCCCGCCGGGGCATACCAGGGACACCCCGATCCCGTGACGCCGCAGATCGAATCGAAGAACCTCCGACACGCCCCGCAGCCCGAACTTGCTGGCGCTGTATGCGGCGTGCCAGGGCAGCGCCAGCAGTCCGGCGGCCGAGGAGACGTTCACGATGTGTCCACCGCGCCCCCGTCGGATCATCTGCGGCACAAAGCTTTCGATGATGTGGATCGGCCCCATCAGGTTGACGTCGACCAGCTTCCGCCAGTGCCGGTGTTCGAGATCCTCCACCGTTCCCCACGCCGAGATCCCGGCGATGTTCATCACCACGTCCATGACGCCGACCTCGGCGTCCACCTGGCGGGCGAACCCGGCCACCCAGTCGAAGTCCGAGACGTCCCCGGCCACGTGGTAGAGGACCGTTCCGTCGGCCGCGGTGATGGCCGCGACGACCTCGTCGAGCTGATCCGCGTGCAGGTCGGTGAGCACCAGTTCGGCGCCCCGGGCGGCGGCGGCCTGGGCGGTGGCCCTGCCGATTCCGCTCGCCGCGCCGGTGATGAGGACCTTGCGGCCACGCAGCGACGGCACCGGGGTGTCCATGAACAGCAGCTCTTTGAGACCCATGACGCGAGGTTAGCCGTCCGCCGCGGCGGACCTCAGCCAATCGACGGATCGCCCACGCCGGATCGGGCCGCGCGCCGGCGACGTCAGCCGATCGGCAGTTTCCCGTCGAAGAGCGCGTAGACGATGGTCAGCATCGCCTTGAGCACTTGTGCGGACACGTCCTGGCCCTGGGTCATCAGCAGCCGCGCCACGGCTTCGGGGTCCTCGGTGGCGAGGAGCTGCTCGACGAAGGGGATGACCGAGGACAGTCCGCTGGCGTCGTCCGTCGGCACCGACGGCGCCGGGCCCGCTCCGGTCGCGGCGTTCCCGTTGACGTAGTTCAGGATTCCGTCGGTGATCGCCATGGCGTACTTGACCTGACCGTCCCGGCCGGCAAGCGCCTTGGCCTCACCGGGGTTGGCGAGGTTGCCCATCTCGATGAACACCGCCGGGACCTTGGTCAGGTTCACCGCGGCGATGTCGGGACGGGTCTGGATCCCGTCGCGGACGCCGGCGTAGTTCGCCGAGGGGAACCCGGCCTTGACGAAGGCGTCGCGCATCGTGGTCGAGGCCTTGCGTCCCTCGCCGGACTGCACGCGGTCGACGGTGGCATCCGGGACCGGCAGCGACGGCACGATCATGTGGAAGCCCTTCTTGGACTCGTCGGCTCCCCGCGCCGTCGAGTCGGCATGCAGGCTGACCGCGACCGCGGCTCCGGAGCGACTGGCCGCGGCGGCGCGTTCGTCCACACAACCGCCCCACCCGGTGTCGTCCGGCCTGCTCAGGACCACACGAGCCCCCTGGCTCTCGAGGCCGGCCTTCACGAGTTGCCCGATCTGCCAGTTGACCGTGTGCTCCTTGGCGCCGTTCACACCGGACGCACCGCTGGTCTGGCAGTCCTTCTTGCCACCGCGCCCGTCCGGCACCTGTGCCCTGAGGTCGTGACCGGCGGCCGAGGCCTGGTGACCGGGGTCGAGGAAGATCGTCTTCCCCGCCAGTGCCGTCCCGCGGGCGGGGGCCGCTTCGGCGGGTGCCGCGACCACGTTCGAGGCGACCGCCATCGACGTGGCGGCCACCATGGCGAAGCCGATCGTGGCAAGGCGTTGGGCTGTCGTCTTTCGGAACATTGCGCTGTCGAGGCCGCGACGCGCCGAGGCGCTGGTCACTTGCCTCACTCCCTCCCGTTGAGTACCACTGGTCACACTGGTCACAGACATAACAGTGAAACAAACGAATGCGGGATTCCGAAATGGTCGTCCTGGGAGAACGGCATTTCGTTAGGGAGCTGTGACCTCTCCGATCGGCGTGTCGAGCGTGTCGCGGGTCAGTCCGTCAGGTGCCGCAGGATTCCGAGGATGCCGTTCTCGTCCGCAGCGTCCTCCGGTCGGGCGACGGCGGCCTCCAGCTCGGCGCGCACGGCCGCCTCGTCGAGACCGCGCCCGATCGCGACGAGTTCGGTGGCCGGACGCCGCCCTTCCCAGGATTCGCGCATCACGCGCACGAAGCCGCCGACTCCGTGCACGACGAACCGCTGCCGATGCCTCGGTACGTCGAAATGGACGATTCCCTTGATCCGGAAACACCCATTGGGCGGACGTTCGAGAAATCGCGCCAGGCGCCGCGGATCCATCGGCCGGTCACTGGAGAACGACACCGACTCGTATTCAGCGTGCAGATGCTCGTGGTCAGCGTGACCCGCGTCGTCGAGCAGCAACTCGTCGAAAGCCATCTGGCCGGACCGAGCCTGCGCGACGTCGCGCTGAACGACATCGAACAGGAGCGCCGGATCGATCGCGGCATTCCGGGTCGCCACCCGCGGTGCGGTCGCATTGAGTTGTGCGACAAGCTCTTCGACGACGCGCCGGGACTCATCCGGGATCAGGTCGACCTTGTTGACGAGCACGAGGTCGGCGATCGCGACGTGCGAGTCCAGCTCCGGATGCGTACCGCGCACCTCCTCGACGTGCGCGGCGTCGACCACATAGACCAGTCCGCCGTAGCGGAGTCGGGCGTCCGCCACCGACGTCACCATCCGGATGAGCGCTTTGGGTTCGGCGATCCCGCTCGCCTCGATCACGATGGCGTCGATCCCAGCGCTCGGACGAACCAGCGAGGTGAGCGCGTTCGCGAGGCCGTCGGCGTCGACGGTGCAGCACATGCACCCGTTCCCGAGGCTCACCGTGCCGTCCGCCTGCGCCGAGACGAGCAGCGCGTCGATGTTCACCTTGCCGAAGTCGTTGACCAGCACGCCCAGACGGGTGCCGGTGCGCCCGGCAGACCGCAACAGATGATTGAGCAGTGTCGTCTTTCCCGAACCCAGATACCCGGCCACCACGACGACCGGAACCGGACCGCGGCGATCGGGGGTCTTCGCAGCGCTCATCACCGGCGGCCGGGTTCCAGACAGTCCGCACAGATCACGGCGAGGTCGCGGCCGTCCCGATCGGGGTGATTGGCGACATTGCTCGTCGGACGACGGCATTCGACGCAGCGGCCGAGCACCTCCGCGTGGTCGGAGAACTCCACGCCCATGCGGTCGTCGAAGACGTAGAGCGAACCCTGCCAGAGCCCGTCGTCGCCGTACCGCTCGCCGTAACGCACGATGCCACCGTCGAGCTGGTAGACCTCGGCGAACCCGCGGTTCCGCATCACCGTGCTGAGGACCTCGCAGCGCACGCCGCCCGTGCAGTACGTGACGATCGGCCGGTCCTTGAGGTGATCGAACGCGCCGCTCTCGATCAACGGCACGAAGTCCCGGGTGGTGCGCGCCTTGGTCGTGACCGCGCCGGCGAATCGCCCGACCTCGGCCTCGATCTCGTTGCGCCCGTCGAAGAAGACCACGTCGTCGCCGCGGGCGTCCACGAGCTCGTGCACCTGCTCCGGACTCAGCCGGGTTCCGGTGCCGACGACCCCGTTCTCGTCGACCTCGATCTCGTCCGGAACCCCGAAGGTCACGATCTCGGGCCGGACGCGCACGCTCAACCGCGGGAAGTCCCGGCCCGTGCCGTCGGACCATTTGATGTCCGCCCCCGCGAACCCGGGGTACGCGCGGGTCGTCCTGACGTAGCGTTTGACCGCGGCGATGTCGCCACCGACGGTGCTGTTGATCCCGTGGCGTGACACGATGATCCTGCCCCGGACCCCGAGCGACTCGCACACCGCCAGCTGCCACAACCGGATGGCCTCGGGATCGGGCAGCGGAACGAAGACGTAGAACAGGACGATCTTGGGGGTCGGCACAGTGCAAGGGTACGGAAATCGGCGACCCCGCCCCGAATCCACATCACGGTCCCGCGACCGCCGATTCCTGCGCGTGATCTGCGCAACCGCGGCAATCGGGACTCTGACCGTTTCGGTCGCACTCGCCGGATGCTCCCTGCCGTCGGACTCCGGCCCGTCCCGAATCGTCATTCCGCCCACCGACGAGTTGTCGACGGTGACCGAAATCGAGTCCTCGTCGACGACATCGACCACCGGCGAGGACTCGGCGCGGAATCTGCCCGACTGGACAATCGGGCGAGTCGTCGCAGTGGCACCACGCGTCGACAACTCGCGTTTCCACCAGGGCTCGGTGACGGAGGATTCGCCGCTGCAGGACTCGTCCGGTTTCCATTTCTCGACGCCGGATCGGGCGGTGAATTGCTCGACCGGTACCAACGGTTCGTCGGCCCTCGCCTGTCGGATCGATGAGGATGCGGACGACGATTCCTCGGCGGAACGTCCGTCGTCCGCGTCGGGCGCCTGCGACTGGGCTCGGGATTACGCCGTCCTGGGACCGGATGGACCGCAGCGCGGTGCGTGCGCCAATCGATATCCCGTTCTGTATCGCAGTTCGATTGTCGACTTCGGTCGCACTATTTCGATATCGCGATTTTCTTGTCTCGTTGAGACCGTCGGTATGTTCTGTCTCGAATCGCGTTCTCAATCAGGATTCGCAATCACCCCGAACGGTTACCAAACCATCTATGCAGCGGATCGGGCACCCGAAGCGTTGGTGAGCGTGTCACCGGAGGAATCGGACGAATCGTCCCGGCGGACGACCGGGGCAGTGCCCACGAGCTAGCGCACACCTACTTCGAACCGGACCGCCACTGCGCGTAACCCGCCGTCGACACCAGCGTGGATCCGACTGGTTAACAAACGGCCGTGTCTCGACTTCCCTAACGCTATTCAATGATTTATGGTCTAGGCGGGGGTTCTCAGCAAGTACTCATGGTTTGGGTCTAAGCTGTGCACAGTTGGAATAGATCAAAACGGGGGGACGCAGGTTTTCAGGCCTTGCACGTCCGTCTTGGTCGGATGACACAATTCGAGGGGACAAGCAATTCATGGCGAAAAAGGAAATCGTTCAGGTCATCGACGATCTCGACGGTAAGGTGCTGGATCAGTACGAAACCGTCCGGTGGTCACTCGATGGAAAGAACTACGAGTTCGACACTTCGTCGAAGCACGCGCAGCAATTCCGCGATTCGCTGTCGAAGTACCTCGACATCTCCCGCCAGACCGGTCGCGTGACCAAGCGCACCGCAACGGCGTCGACTGCGACCGGGGGCGGACGCAACAAGGAGACCACCAAGGCGATTCGCGAGTGGGCCATCCGCGAAGGTTACGAACTGAGTGATCGCGGTCGCATCCCGCAGAGCATCATCGAGGCCTTCGAAGCCGCACACTGATCGGTCAGACCTGACCGTCATCACACATGAGACCTGTTGCCCGGCCGCCTTTCGCGTGCCGGGCAACAGGCGTTGAAAGGGCTGTTCGCCGATGAGGCCCCTGACCCCGCTGTCGGCTCCGGTGGACCCGATTCGCGCACTCGAGCGCATCTCGTGGCTGCTCGAGCGTCGCCGGGAGAGCACGTACCGCGTGGAGGCCTTCCGCCGCGCCGGGCAGGCGGCCGCCGGACTCGACCCGTCCGAGCTACACGCACGGGCTGTCGCCGGCACTCTCACCGCGATCAAGGGAATCGGCAAGACCACCGCGGCGGTCATCGCCGAGGCCGCCGACGGTGAGCTACCGGGGTACCTCGCACGTTTGCAGGGCGAAGATCCACCCCTCGCCCCCGACGGCGCCGAGGGCCTCGTGGAGGCCGTTGTCGGCGACCTGCACGCCCACACCGACTGGAGCGACGGCGGGGCGCCCATCGACGAGATGGCCGCGGCTGCGGAGGCCTCCGGCCACGACTGGCTCGCGATCACCGACCACTCGCCGCGCCTCACGGTCGCGAACGGACTGAGCCCGGAACGGCTCGCCGCCCAGATCGAGGCGATCGACAACTGGAACACCGGTCACAGCAGCAACTTTCGTCTCTTCCGTGGAATCGAGATCGACATCCTCGACGACGGCACGCTCGATCAGACCGACGAGATGATCGCCCGACTCGACGTCGTGACCGCATCCGTGCACTCAAATCTGCGCATGGCGCACGACGCCATGACCGACCGGCTCATCGCCGCGGTCTCCGATCCACGGGTGCACGTCCTCGGCCACTGCACAGGCCGGCGAGTGCTGAGCGGCCGGGGCCACCGCCCACCCTCGACCTTCGACGCCGAGGCCGTGTTCGCCGCCTGCGCGGCCCACGACACCATCGTGGAGATCAACTCCCGTCCGGAGCGGGTCGACCCGCCCGACGAACTGATCGAGATCGCCGACGACGCGGGCTGCCTGTTCGCGATCGACTCCGACGCCCACGCACCCGGGCAACTCGACTTCAAGATCCTCGGCGCGCGGCGGGCCGTCGACCACGGCATCGACCCCGACCGGATCGTCACGACATGGTCGTCGGACCGGTTGTCGGAGTGGCTCGCCCGCTGACCTGTCCCGCTGGGCCCGAGCGGCCCAGAACGTGCTGTCAGCTCAGGGCGTCGACGCGGTCTCGGATCACCGGCAGCACGCCTTCGGCGAACCAGTGCGCTTCCTCGATGTGCGGATAGCCCGACAGGATGAAGTGGGAGAAGCCCTCGGATTCGTACTCGCCGATCAGCGCCGCGACCTCGTCGTAGCTGCCGACGAGCGCGGTGCCGGCTCCCCCACGGATGAGCCCGACCCCCGCCCACAAGCCGGGATGGATCTCGAGCGCATCGCGACGTCCGCCGTGGAGTTCGGCCATCCGGCGCTGACCGGTCGAGTCCGAGACCGAGTGCAGGGCGAACGCGGTCTCGATCTCTTCGTCGGAGATCCCCTGCAGCAGTGTGTCGGCGACCCGCCACGCCTCCTCGGAGGTCTCGCGGGCGATGACATGCAGCCGCACACCGTATTCGAGCGACCGGCCGACCGTCTCGGCGCGTCGCGCCACCTCCGCGATCTTCTCTCCGGCCACCGCCGGCGGCTCGCCCCACGTGAGGTAGACCTGGGCACGCGAGGCCGCAACGGTCAGTGCCGGGTCCGACGACCCGCCGAAGTAGATCCGCGGTGGATCGGTCGGCGGATCCGCGAGGAACGCCCCGGCGATCCGGTAGAACTCTCCGTCGAAGTCGACGGTCTCACCGGACCAGAGCCGGTCGACGATCTGCACGAACTCGTCGGTGCGCGCGTAACGGCGGTCGTGGTCGACCCAGTCACCGAACCGGCGTTGCTCGACCTCGTCACCGCCGGTCACGATGTTGACCGCGATCCGTCCACCCGAGAATCGCTGGAGCGTCGCCGCCTGCTGTGCGGCCAGGGTCGGCGAGATCAGCCCGGGGCGGAATGCGACGAGGAAGGTCAACTGCTCGGTGTGGGTGATCGCGGCGGCCGTGGTCAGCCACGCGTCCTCGCACCAGGTTCCGGTCGGGGTCAGGACACTCTCGTAGCCGAGCCGATCGGCGGTGCGTGCGACATCGATCAGGTACGGCAGGTCTGGCGCACGGTAACCCGGAGGGTGCCGTTTCGTCGCCGATGCATGTGAGGCTCCGACAATCCCGCGGCTGTCACCGGCGGTCGGCAGAAACCAATGGAAATGGCTCATGGGCGTGGTCCCTTTCTCGCACCTCTAGGACTGGGGCGTGCCGAACAGCGGTGCCAGGGCCTCGTCGTAGCGGTTGTCGACGAACGTCGCGAAGTCGACCTGCCCCTGGAGTTGCCCGGAGTCGGCGAAGGCGTCGGCGAGCTCCTGCTCCGACGCCACGACGCTGTCGTCGAGTGCGATCGCGGGTCGGAGGCTGCGGCCCTGGGCGATCGCGCCGGCCCGCGGGTCGATCCCGACCTCGGCGGAGTACTGCTCGGCCCACTCTTCCGGGTTGGCCTTGGCCCAGTTGGCGGCCCGCGCGATCCCGAGCGCCAGTTCCCGTACTGCGGTGTTGCGACGCGGGTCGGCAAGCGCCTCGTCGCCCGCGATCCCGAAACCGTAACCGTTCGATACGCCTTCGGCCGTGACGAGCGTCTTCGGGTTGTTCTCGAGCTGGACGATCGCGGTGTACGGGTCCCAGATCGCCCATGCGTCGACGTTCCCGGAGGTGAACGCCGACAACGCATCCGCGGGCTGCAGGAAGACCGGCTCGACGTCCTTGCCGGGCCCCAGGGTCAGATTCACCTTGTTCAGTTGCAGCAGCAGATGTCCGTGGGCCGAGCTGCCCTTCGCCACGGCGACCTTCTTGCCCCTGAGGTCGGCGACCGAGGCCAGTGACGACGTTCCCGGGATCAGGATCGCGTCGCCGCTGGCGTTGTTCGCGTACCCGGTGACGATCTTGACCTTCGCGTTCGCCGCGGCGCCGAAGATGGGCGGCGTGTTCCCGGTGACCGCGAAGTCGATCTTGCCTGCGGTGGCGGCCTCGATCTGCGGCGGGCCGGAGGTGAAGGTGGAGAATTCGATGGTGAACGGGAGCTTCTCGAGTTCGCCCGAGGCGCGCAGTAGGGCTTCGGTGCCGCCCTTCTGGTCTCCGACTCGGAGGGTCAGGTCCTGCAGTGAGGCGACGTCGACCGTCTCGTTCGCGATCGATTCGGCGGTGTCCTCCCGCTGCACACAGCCCGCGAGGCCCAGGGTCAGGGCGGCGGTGGCCAGCACGGCGGCGAGCACGCGGCGCCGTCGGGGCCGGGATGCGCGCACGGAAAGATGGTGGTGTGTCATCGAGATCGGCTTTCGGTCAGGGAACGGGAGGGTCAGCGCGCCGAATCGGTGACGCCGAGTGCGGTCAGCAATTCGGCTCGCAGGCGCGGGATCTCGGAGTCGGGATCATCGGCGTCGCCGGTCTGACGTGGACGGGGCACGGTGAGGTCTTCGACGATCTCGCCACCGGCCAGGACGACGACGCGGTCGGCCAGCCGCAACGCCTCGTCGACGTCGTGGGTGACGAGGAGTGCACCGAACCCGTTGTCGCGCCACAGCGAGATGAGCAGTTCGTGCATCGTGCGCCGAGTGAGGGCGTCGAGTGCGCCGAACGGCTCGTCGAGCAGCAGCAGTTGCGGACGGGCCACGAGCGCACGGGCGAGCGAGACCCGTTGCGCCTGACCACCCGAGAGTTGCGCGGGCCACGCAGCCGTCTTGTCGCTCAGGCCGACCTCGCCGAGGGTGCGGCACGCGCGTTCGCGGGCCTGTGACTTGCCGACCTTCTCGCGCACGAGGCCGAAGGCGACGTTCTGTAAGACGGTGCGCCAGGGGAAGAGTCGCGGCTCCTGGAAGGACACCGCCGGGTGACCGGCGGTCCGGACGCTGCCCGACTCGGTCTGCGACAGGCCCGCCAGCAGGCGAAGCAGCGTCGACTTGCCACTGCCGCTGCGTCCGATGAGCGCGACGATCTCGTGCGCCCCGACCCGTAGGGTCACGTCCCGCAACACGAGATTGTCCCCGTAGCTCAGGCTTGCGTTCTCGACTTCCGCGGCGTATCCGGCGGGGTCGACCAGGTCGTCGGGGGACGGGACCTCGAGATCTCGGGTGGCGATGGCGGTCATGGTCGGGCCTCCTGGACTCGGGATGTGCGGGTTGGGGGCGTCACCGGTTCTGGTATCGGGTCGTGTAGCGCTCCAGCGCGCGCACGATGGCGTCGGTGATCAAACCCATTGCGGCGTAGACGATCAGGCCGAAGAAGATGATGTCGGTGCGCAGGAAGTCGCGCGCGTTGTTGATCAGGTATCCCAGCCCGGACGTGGCCGCGATCTGCTCGGCGACGATGAGGCTGAGCCATGCGATCGCCAGGGCCTGGCGCAGACCGACCAGGATCTGCGGCATGGCACCCGGGATGATGAGATCGCGGATGGTGGTGAGCCGCGAGAAGCCCAGCACGCGAGCGCTTTCCACCAGGCGGCCGTCGATCTGGCGAATCGCGGCGGAGGTGTTCAGGTAGAGGGGGAACAGCGCGCCGAGGGACACGAGCAGCACCTTGGGCATCTCGCCGATGCCGAACCACAGGATGAACAACGGGATCAGACCGAAGAGCGGAAGTGCGCGTATAGCCTGCATGTTCGGGTCGATGGCCGAGTCGGCGAACTTGCTCAGGCCGACCAGCAAGCCCAGACCGATCCCGACCGCGACGCCGATCGTCAGTCCGATCGCGACCCGCTGCGCCGACGCCGCGATCGCGTCGAGGAGTTGTCCGTTGTTCAGGACCTCCCACCCGGCCTCGGCGATCAGCGACGGTGCGGGCAGCTTGTCCTGCGGGATGATCCCCAGTGCGCTGCCCACCTGCCAGAGCACGAGAACGGCGATGGGTGACAGCGCGCGCAGGATGGTGTGCAGCCGGGACGACCGGTCCGCCTTGGCCGATGGGGAGTCGGACGACCCCGGGTCCACCGCCCGCGGATCGCCGGGCGCGCTGATACTGAGTGTTCGGTCGGCCACGTGCGGCAACGTTACGAATCGGGAAACACTCGCGACACCGTTGAGTTCAGCGTGAGCACAAGTAGGCCACCCGCCCAGCGTTCGCGTAACGGCGAGCGGTCAGCCCCGGTCGATACGGTTCGGTGCGTCAGCTCCGTTTGATGACGATGCCGGTTCATTCCCGACGCCGAACCCGTCAGCTCGATCACCGGTCCGCCCGGACGCGTCGGTGCGCCGGCCTTGTCCTTCACCTTCGACCATCCGGAGAGTTGCAGGTCGCCGTACCTTATCTCCTGATCGGGGCCGATCCGGAGCTTCACCGTGGTGATGGAGACCTGCAGCTGCAGGATCGTCGACGGGCCGGGGAACGTCGCATGGGTGAAGTCCATGTCGACGGTGCCCATGCTGCCGGTGACCAGCGTCGACGGCGGAACATGCCACGTGCCCTTGCGTCGAACCGTCTCCCACTCGGCCGCGAGGTGCACGGGCCCGGTCGAAGGGACGGCGACGGCCGGGGTCGCGGCTACGGCCTGGCCCGGCTCGTTGAACAGGCGACCGGCGTTCGGCAGGTGTTCCAGGACGGCTCGCAGGTCTGCGCGGGTCTTGGCGGCGTACACCAGACCGGACCGGTCCTCGAACTCCGCGATCTCCAGATATCCCGACGAGAAGGCGTCGTTGAGAAGAGTCACGGCCCGTTCGCGTTCCGGGTTTCCGACCCGTAGATCGTCGTCGGGGAGGCGGTCGACCATACCTGCCACCTTATGGCACCCGCGCTGGGTGGGTTTTCGCAGCACGACGGCCGGGGCTCGCGGCGGCGTCAGTTCCGCGGGATCGGTGGCGCGGAGTCGGGGGCCATCAGGGCGCCGATCTGCGCGAAGATCGGATTGCCGCCGTTGGCGTACGAGCCGTCCGGACCGAACGCCTCGGCGTCGTAGGTCACCGCCACCGCGATGGCGATCTTCTCTGACGGGAGATACCCGACGACCGCCGCGTAGCCGTTGAACAACGGGTTCTGCACGATCCAGCCGCCGGTCAGCACTCCCATGCCGTAGGTGTACTCCTCGTTCATCGGCCGGCACGTCGAGCAACCGGCCAGCGGACGCGCCACGCCGCGGAGCCGGGTGGAGACCATGGTGTCGTAGCCCTCGGCCGACAGCGTCTCCCCCGCGAAGAGTTTCCGGGCCGTCGCCTCGACGTCGTAGATGTTCGACGTCTGGATCGCACCGTGGGTGATGCTCCACGACGGGTTCCAGCCGGTCGTCTCCTCGTAGAACGGCGTCGACGGTGGAGGGTTCAGAATCCCGCGGCATTCCGACGAGTAGGCATGCAGGGCGGGTTCCGGGATCACCGCCGTCAGATCCGACACCGTCTTGTCGAGGTCGAGCGGCTCGGAGATCCGCTGCCGGAGTAGATCCGCGACCGATTCACCGGTGATCTTCTCCAGCACGAGGCCGAGGATCACGTAGTTGGTGTGCGCGTAGTTCCAGTTCGTCCCCGGCGCGTAGAGCAGCGGCTTGTTCACCGCGTAGGACAACATCTCGTCGGTCGTCCACGCCTTGAACGGGTTCGTCAGCTCCTCGATCTCGAACGCGTCGTTGCCGAGCACATAGTCCTGATACCCCGACGTCATCGTCGCCAGTTGCCGGAGGGTGACCCGGTCGCTGTTGGGGATCTGGGGCACCCATGTCGCGATGATGTCGTCGAGGGCGACCGCCTTCTCGTCGACGAGTTGCAACAGCACCGCCGCGACGTAGGCGATGGCGACCGACCCGTTGCGGAAGTGCATGTCCGCGGTGGCGGGCACACCGGTCTGCGACTCGCCGAACGCCTTGGTGGTCACCTCCTGGCCGTCGTCGGTGACACGCACGATCACCGACTTGAGGTGTTGGGACTCCATCAGTCCTTCGACGATCTACTCGATCTGCGCCGCCTGCTGCGGGTTGGACGACGACGCCTACGAGGACGCGGGTTCGGCACCGCCCCCGGTGCCGCACGCCGCCAGAACGATCGCGAGGACCGCGGCAATCAGCATTGACCAGCGCTTGTGCATTGTCGAATTTTCACGGGCGCCGAACCCCTGTCGGCGACTTCGTCGATTCCGGAGTAGCGTCGACTCCGTCCGCAATCGGCCGGAGGAGGCGACGATGTCAGCGGTAGACGCGACGAGCTCGGGGACGATGCCGGTCGCGTTCATCGGTCACGGCAACCCGATGAACGCCCTGGAGCGCAACAAGTACACCGAGGCCTGGGCCGCTCTGGGTGCATCGGTGCCGAAACCGCGAGCGATCCTGGTGATCTCGGCGCACTGGTACACCAACGCCACCGCCGTGACGGCGATGCCACGGCCACGGACCATCCACGACTTCTACGGTTTCCCGCAGGACCTCTTCGACGTGGAGTACCCTGCCCCGGGCGACCCGGATGTCGCCGACATGGTCTCCGATGTCGTCAAACCCACGTGGTGCGGTCACGACGTCGACAGCTGGGGTATCGACCACGGCACGTGGTCGGTGCTGGTGCACACGTTCCCGGATGCGTCCGTACCCGTACTCCAGTTGTCGCTCAACGCTTTCAAGGACTACGAACACCACTACGAACTGGGCCGCCGGCTCGCCCCGCTCCGCGACCAGGGTGTGCTGATCATCGGCAGCGGCAACATCGTGCACAACCTACGCGCGGTCGACTTCGCGAAGCCCGACAGCGGATTCGACTGGGCCCACCGGTTCGACGATGCGGCCCGAGAGGTGTTGCTGGACAAGCCGTCGAGTGTGCTGAGTCTGGACGGACATCCCGACTTCGACAAGTCCGTGCCGACCCCGGACCACTATCTGCCGATGCTGTACATCGCCGGACTCGCCGGGGACGCCCCGCTGAATCTGCTCGTGGACGGCCATGCCGCCGGGTCGATCTCGATGGCCGCCTACACGCACGGGCTGGAGGTCGAGCCCACGGGGTCCGGCGCCGGTGGCCCGGCTGCCGAACTGCCCGAGGGGTTTCCGACACTCAACTCGAACCTGTGACCCTCAGGCCGCGAGGAACTCGTCGATCTGGTTGATCGCCGACGACGCACCTTCGACGACTCCCATGTCGAGCACCTTCTGCAACGCCTCGGCCGAGTCGTAGGTGCTGATGAAGGTGGCGACGGTCTTACCGTCCGTCTCGGTGAATGCGTAGGAATTGCGGGATTCGGGCATGTCGGTGATCGGGTTGAGGTCCCCGTCGGCAAAGCCGTCCAGGAAGGTGAAGCCGGTGGGCTCGTCCACCGATTCGACTTTCCAGTAGCCGCCGAACTTCTCGCCCTCGGGACTGGTCATGTAGTACGTGACCTTGCCGCCCGGGCGCAGGTCGTGGTCGACGACGGTCGCCGGATAGGTGGGCGGGCCCCAGATCTTCTCGAGCTGACGCGGATCGGCGTAGATCTGCCACACCCGTTCGATCGGGGCCGCGAACTCGGCGTTGATGGTGATCGTCCGGGCGTCCAGGTCGGGTGTCACATCGATGACAGGCATTGGTCATTCCTCCGGTGTGATTGTGGGTGAGGGTGATTCGAGCGTGAGTAGATCGTCGATGCGGGCGATACGACCACGCCACACCGCTTCGAGCTCGGTGAGCATCGAGGCCACCGAACGCACTGCCGCGACATCGCCGCTGGCCAGCTGCTCGCGTCCGGAACGACGCTTGGTGAGCAGACCGGCCTTCTCCAGGACGGCGACGTGCTTCTGTACCGCCGCGAAGCTCATGTCGTATTTCGCGGCGAGCACCGAGACCGAGTGTTCGCCGGCGAGCACGCGTCGCAGGATGTCACGACGGGTGCGGTCCGACAACGCGTGGAACAGGGCGTCGGCCCGATCCTCGTCTGTCGGTTCGCCTGCATTCTCGGCCACGCCTCAAACATACAACCAATTGGTTGTATGTCAAGGGTCTGTTGCGATCACGACGGGCTCAACCCTGGCCTCCGGCGGACCCTGCGCCTTGACTTGTCCCGACCGTCTCGCTGCACCCGTCGCGCGTCGCCGCCACCGGACCGACTCCGCGATCCCGAACCCGAAGGACCCCACTCGTGACCCGTCAGCTCCACCTCGGTGGTTTCTTGATCGCCTCCCCCGTCACCCATTCGCACGCCGCATGGCGTCATCCCGGCTCGGAGACCGACTACTTCGGGCCAGACCACTACCACCGGGTCGGCCGCATCCTCGAACGCGGCAAGTTCGACTTCGCCTTCTTCGCCGACCTGCTCGCCGCACCGGTCCGGTTCGGCGGTAACCAGTCCGAACCCTTCCGGCGCGGCACTCAGGCCGCCGCGACGATCGATCCGAGCCTGGTCGCGGCGAGCATCGCCGCCGTCACCACGCGACTCGGTATCGCGGTCACCAAGTCCACCACCTACTTTCACCCCTACGAACTCGCGCGCGTCTTCGGTTCCCTCGATCACCTCACCCGTGGACGGATCGCGTGGAACATCGTGACGTCGCTGTCGCAGGCCGAGGCGCAGAACTTCGGCTTCGACGACCACGTCGGACACGACGAGCGGTACGTGCGTGCCGAGGAGTTCGTCAGCACGGCGATCAAGCTGTGGTCGAGCTGGGATGCCGACGCCGTCACCGCCGACAAGGAGTCCGGCGTCTGGGCGGATCCGTCGAAGATCCACACCGTCGACCACGAAGGCACGCACTACCGCACGCGGGGTCCGCTCAACCAGCCCCGCTCACCGCAGCATCGCCCGGTACTCATCCAGGCGGGGTCGTCGAACACCGGCAAGGACTTCGCCGCGCGGTGGGCGGAGGCGATCTTCGAGATCGACCCGACCCCGGAGGGACGCCGGGCCTACTACGACGACGTGAAGTCGCGGGCGGTGAACTTCGGCCGAAATCCCGACCACGTCACAATCTTCCCGGCGTTCATCCCGTTCATCGGCGAGACCGAGTCGATCGCCCGGGAGAAGCAGGCGTTCCACAACGAACTCGCCGATCCGATCTCCGGCCTGATCACGCTGTCGGTTCACACCGACCACGACTTCTCCGCCTACGATCTCGACGCTCCCGTCGAAGACGTCCAGGTGAGCGGCACACAGGGGCTGTTCGACGTCGCCCGACGCCTCTCCGAGCGGGACAGTCTCACCCTCCGCGACATCGGCAAGCTCTACGCCCAGGGAGTCCTGCTGCCGCAGTTCGTCGGCACGGCCGCCGATGTCGCGGATCAGATCGAGGAGTCCTTCACCGGCGGTGAGGCCGACGGGTTCATCGTGTCGAGTGCGCAAACCCCGGGCACCTTCAACGATTTCGTGGACTACGTGGTGCCGGAGTTGCAGCGCCGCGGCCTGTTCCGCACGGAGTACGAGGGCACGACCCTGCGCGAGCACCTCGGGCTCGGGAGCGCCGAGGAGGATCTGCCCGCGGACGTGCGTGGGGTAGACACCCGGCTCGCGGGCTGAGAGAACTCAGCGCTCGCCGACCCGGCCGCCGTCGACGTCCCAGTGCCGGTCGACGCGCACGTTCTGCAGCATGCGCCGATCGTGGGTCACGAGAAGCACTGCGCCGTCGTAGGAATCGAGAGCGGACTCGAGTTGTTCGATGGCCGGCAGGTCGAGGTGGTTGGTCGGCTCGTCGAGGACAAGGACATTGGTGCCCCGCGCCTGCAGCAGGGCGAGTCCGGCCCGCGTGCGTTCGCCGGGTGACAGCTCTCCGACCGGCCGGTCCACGTGATCGGCCCGCAGGCCGAACTTGGCGAGCAACGTCCGCACGTCCGCGGTGGAGTATTCGGGGACCAGCGCTTCGAACCGTTCGGCCAGCGGCCGGGGACCGGTGAACAGGCCACGCGCCTGGTCGATCTCGCCGATCGCGACGTTGGCACCGAGTCGCGCGGTCCCCTCGTCGGGTTCGACGCGACCGAGCAGTAGCCGCAGCAGCGTCGTCTTGCCGGCACCGTTGTGGCCCGTGATGCCGATGCGTTCGCCGGCGTTCACCTGTAACGACACCGGGCCCAGCACGAAATCCCCCTGTCGCACGACCGCTTCATTGAGGGTGGCGACCACCGAGCTGGAGCGCGGCGCGGACCCGATGGTGAACTCGAGAACCCATTCCTTGCGCGGTTCGGCGACCTCGTCGAGCCGAGCGATCCGGCTCTCCATCTGCCGGACCTTCTGCGCCTGCTTCTCACTGGACTCGGTGGCGGCGCGGCGTCGGATCTTGTCGTTGTCCGGCGCTTTCCGGATGGCATTGCGGACACCCTGGCTCGACCATTCACGCTGGGTCCGAGCGCGTGCGACGAGGTCGGCCTTCCTGGCCGCGAACTCCTCGTACTCCTCGCGACGGTGACGGCGGGCGACGGCACGCTCCTCGAGGTAGCTCTCGTAGCCGCCGCCGTACACGGTGTTGGTGTGCTGCGCGAGGTCGAGTTCGAGCACCCGGGTGACGCTGCGCGCGAGAAACTCTCGGTCGTGACTGACGAGGACGACGCCGCCCCGCATGCCGGCCACGACCTCCTCCAGGCGCGCGAGACCGTCGAGATCGAGGTCGTTGGTCGGTTCGTCGAGGAGCACGATGTCGAAGCGCGAGCACAGCAGCGCGGCGAGCCCGACCCGGGCGGCCTGGCCGCCGGACAGATCCGCCATCAGGGTGGCATCCGGGTCGATGACACCGTCACCGAGCCCGAGGTCGGCGAGGACCGCGGGCAGCCGCTCGTCGAGATCGGCCGCCCCGGTGGCCAACCAGTGGTCGAGCGCGGCCGCATACGTCTCGGCCGGATCTCCCGGCGCCGCGGCGTCGGGGTCGGCCAACGCGTCCGCCGCCGCGTCCATCGCGGTCGTCGCCGCCGCGCACCCCGTCCGGCGGGCGACGTACGCGCGCACCACCTCACCGGGAACCCGTTCGTGCTCCTGCGGCAACCATCCGACGAAAGCGTCGGACGGTGCACGGGTCACCGTCCCCTCCAGGGGCGCGAGATCACCGGCGAGTACCCGCAGCAGCGTGGTCTTCCCGGCACCGTTCGCACCGACCACGCCGATCACGTCGCCGGGTGCCACCGTGAGATCGAGGTGGTCGAAGAGGACGCGGTGGGCATATCCCCCGGCGACGTCCTTGGCGACGAGCGTGGCGGTCATCGGTCCATGGTCGCACCCAGCTCTCGGACCACGAGGACCCGGCCGAGGCGGCTCCGGCACGCGGCAGCCGACTCCCCCGGTTTTCCCGAGCGCCCGGCCGGGTATTGACCCGCATGACCTCATCTCGCGAGACCCGACACTTCGACGTCGTCATCGTCGGCGGCGGAAACGCCGGCCTCAGCGCGGCGGCGCGACTGCTGCGCCTGGGCGTCACCGATGTCGCGGTGATCGAACCGCAGGCCGTCCACACGTACCGCCCACTGCTCTCCTACGTCGGCGGAGGTCAGGCGACGCTGCAGGACGCCGAGCGCACGCAGCGATCGGTGACGCCGGACGGGGTGACGTGGTTGCGCGACACCGCCGTCGTCGTCGACGCGGGAAAGCGAACGGTCCGCTGCGTCTCGGGCGCCGACATCGGCTACCGGGACCTCGTCCTGGCCGTCGGACTCGTACCGGATCACGACGCGATGCCGGGGATCGAGCTCGCGATCGCCGACCCGGCGGTGGCCAGCAACTATCTCGACCGGGCCGAACAGACCTGGGATCTCGTCACCTCGATGCCGCGGGGTGGACGGGCCGTGTTCACCGTCCCGCGTCCGCCGGTCAGCTGCACCGGGACCACACTCAAACCACTCTTCCTGGCCGCCGCCCACTGGCGGCGTCGAGGAATCCTCGAGTCGCTCGACATCACCTTGACCGTAGACCGGCCCCGCCTGCTCGGCGTCGATGCCCTCGACGCCCGCCTCTCGGAGTGCCTCGACGAACTCGGCGTCCGCGTGCTGCTCGACAGCTCCGTACGACTGCATCCGGTCGATCGCCGGGTCACCGTGGTCACCGGCTCGGACACCCAGGACGTGTACTACGACATGCTGCACCTCGTCCCGCCCTTCCGAGGTGCCGACCTGGTGACCGACTCGGACCTGGCCGGCGCCCGCGGCCGGGGGCTCGTCGACATCGACCCGCGCACGCTGCGTCACCGCACCCATCCGTCCATCTGGGGAGCCGGTGATGGCGCCGCGATCGCGACCGACCCGTCGGGCGGCGGGTTGCGACGGCAGATCTCGGTGCTCGCAGACAACATCGCGGCCGCGCGGGCCGGCGAGGAGCTCACCGCCTACGACGGGTACACCGTCGCTCCGATCGCGACGGACGCACATCATCTGATCGCCGCCGAGTTCGACCGCGACGGGACCGTCACGTCGTCGTTGCCGTCGGTCATCGACCCGCTCAAACCGCGCCGGAGTGCGTGGGCCTTCGACCGATATGCCCTCCCGCGCCTGTACTGGAACGCGATCCTGCGAGGGCGGGTGTGAGTCCGCGTCGAGACCTGTGACCGGTTCGGAATCGAGAAGCCCCTAGACCCGCCGCGCACTACCGTGAGAGCTGCCTCGGCCCCGAGGCCGTCGACCGCGAAGGGAACGCGAATGGGCAGCTCTGGAGGATTCTCCGATCAGGAACGGGCCGCGATGAAGGAGCGCGCCGCGGAACTCGAGAAGGAGAAGACCCGCGGGCGCGGGAACAAGAAGGCGGCCGAGGAACTCGATCTGCTCGCGAAGCTCGAGACCATGGACCCGGCCGATCGCGCGATGGCCGAACGCATCCACGCGATCGTCACCGCGACCGCGCCGGACCTCGCGCCCAAACTCTGGTACGGACAGCCGGCCTACGCGTCGCAGGGCAAGGTGGTGTGTTTCTTCCGCAGCGGGCACGACGACAAGGAGCGGTACTCCACCTTCGGGTTCACCCAGAACGCCAACCTCGACGACGGCGGATTCTGGCCGACGTCGTTCGCGGTCAGCACCCTGGACACCGAGGCGGAAAAGACCATCGCGACGCTGGTCGCCAAGGCGGTGAGCTGACCTTCCCCTTACTGCCTCATCCGAAAGACTGTAAACCCGCAGGTCCCAGCCCTGCTCCCGGAGGTGTGAGGAGCGTTAGCGACGAGCCACGAAGGGCCAGCAACCGGCGCGGGATCGTCCTCCCAGCGAATTTGCCTCCCCCTCAACAGGTTTGAAGGGTATATTGCCCTTCGCGCCGACTCACGGGGACGGAGATTCAGCGCTGGGAGCCGGTTCGGGCTTCTGCGAACAACGCCGGTTCGACTCCCGCGGCCGGACTACTCTGATCGCCATGATCACCGCGGTGCACACACTGATCTACTGCGACGACCCGGACGCCGCCCGCGCCTTCTTCCGCAACGTGTTGCGCTTCCCGCACGTCGACACGGGCGGCGGCTGGCTGATCTTCCAGACCGGTCCCAGCGAACTCGGAGCCCACCCGAATGCCTGGGAGCACGAGGGAAGCGCCGGGCGCACCGATCAGAAGTTCGACGTGTCGTTCATGTGCGACGATCTCGACTCCACCATGCGCGAACTCGCCGGCCGAGGCGCCGAGTTCGCGGGCACCCCGACCGATGAGGGCTGGGGCGTGACTGTCCGGGTCAAGGTCCCCGGTGCCGGAGAGATCACGCTGTACGAACCGAGATACTCACCGCCCGCGCTCCTGTGAACGTCCGGACCCGTCTGCCGGACGTCGCTCATTCGGTCGCATGAAACCCGGCGATGCCCCCACCGAAGCGCGGTAATCTCCCGAGGTCACCGACCAAGAGGAGCCGACCGTGGGCAGTCCCTACGACCCCAACCAGCCGACCGCCATGGGTCCGCAGGGGCCGCAGCAACCCGGATGGCCGCCTTCTGGCGGTCACCAACCCGGCGGTCCGCAGCCGGCTCCCGGCCAGCCGCCGAACCCGGGCCCGTACGGTGGGCAGCCGTACGGCCAACAGCCCTATGGCGGGCAACCCTACGGCCAGCATCCGTACGCTCAACAACCGTATGGCCAGCCGTTCGGTCAGCAACCGCCCCCGCCGGCCAAGAGCGGGAGCAAGAAGTGGTGGTTCATCGGCGGCGGCGGACTGGTCCTCGTACTGATCGTCGTGGTGGCGGTGGTGCTGGCGCTGACCCTGCGCGGTGGTGGCGACGACGAACCGTCGATCCCGACCGCCTCGGCCCTCCAACTGGTGCTGCCCGAAGACCAGTTCCCGGACATCACGGGCGAATTCAGCACGGAGACGGGCAGTACCGACGACGACGGCAGCACCGTGGACAACGAGAAGTGTGCGACGCTGGTCCAGTCTCAGCAGACCGGCAACGAACGCGCGGAGCGCGAGCTCACCGAGACCTCGTCCTCCAACGAGATACTCTTCGGTCTCGACAACTACAGTGCCGACGTGACCAAGCCGGCCGACAACGGTTACGACGAGTTCGACGAGATCGTCTCCGCCTGTTCGTCTTTCACGCTGACCCTCGAGGACGGCGACGTCCCGGTCACTCTCGCGCTCGAGAAGGTCGAGCTGCCGATCGACGGTGACTACAAAGCGGTCCGGATGACCGGCGAGTACGAGGTCGGTGCGATCGAGGTTCACCTCGCCGGGATCATCGTGGTCGGCGAGGAGCGGGGCGTATCGTTCACGGTCACGCACAACACGGTTGACGACGCACCGCCCGCGATGGACACCACGGTCAGCAACAATCTGGCCGAGATGTTCACGGCCCAGCGGCAGATCATCGCCGACGCGACCTGAAGCCCGACGGTCGAGATTCGTCGGTCGTCAGAGGAGGATTCGCGCCACCGCGGCCGGGTCGTCGAAGATGCTCATATGCCAGGCCCTGGCGCAGACGATGAAGTCCGATCCCGGTATCCGCTGATGCATGGCTCTCATGGAGGCGACGTCGGACACCGTGTCGTGTTCGGCCGCGACCACGGTCACCGGGCACGAGATCGACGCGGTGCGTTGCGAACAGTCGAAGTGGGCGATCGCGCGCAGCGCCGACGCCCAGGACGCGTGGTCCGCGGCGGCCACGGCTTCGCGAGCGTAGCGGACGACCGGTCCATCGTTGCGCAATTCGTCTGCGCTGAACCAGCGTCCGAGTGTGCCGTCGACATCGACGGTGTCGGCCTCGACGGCGGCTGCCGCAGCGTCGAATGCCGGGAAGGGCGTGTCTCGGGTGCACAGCAGCGTCAGGCGGGAGACGAGCTCGGGGCGCCGGATCGCGAGTTCCAGGGCCACCTGTCCGCCGAAGGAATGTCCCACCACATGCCAGGGCGCCTCGGACGCAACCGATTCCGCGACCCCGGCGGCGAGCCGCGCGGGTAGATCGTCATCCGCATAACCCGGCGGCGGGCTGATCGCAGGCGTGATCACGTGTCCGTACTCGGCCAGCTCGGCACGCACGCCGTCCCACACCGCCGGCGACAGCGGGGTTCCCGGCAGTAGCAGCCAGGTCGGGGGTTCGGTCGTCACCACGTACTCTCCTCAGCTGTCGTCACGGATTCAGACCGGCCGCCGGATTCGTCGCCTCGATCAGCGGCACCGTCAGCATCGAGGGATGATCTCCGCCCCGATGAATCCGACACGTTCCGCGGGGACCGGTCTGATAGCGGGCGGGGAAATGTCCGGTCAACGGGTTGCCCCGGTCGATGTTCCGTCCCGCGAGCACCAGCCGCAGGCGATCGCCGGGCATGAAAGATGTTGCCGACGAACCGAGTCCGACCTCTATCTCCACGATCTGACCGGGCTCCAGCAACTGAACGCGGTCGAAGCTGTGCACCGGCCGGGCCACCGACGATGCATCGCGGTCCAGTGCTCGCAGGGAGAGCTTCTGCCTACCCGTCACGATGCGGTCCCGGCCGTATCCGTATGAACCCTCGAACGGGACCCACCGCGTTCCGGCCCATTTCTCCACTGCCACGAACAACGTCGCATCCCCACCGCGCGGCAGGCTGACCCATAGTCGAGCACTCATCGGTCCGGGGAGTTCGAGATGAGAATCGATGGCAAGGTCGTAGGCCAGCCCGGCCCCGCGCAGGTCGAGAACCGACGAACCACTCGCCACGCCTCCCCCGGTGACCCGGGTCAGACGATCACCGTCGGCGAGTAGCAGTTCGGTCCACGTGGTCGCCGCCGGCGGCCACTCATGTTCCTCGCGTACATCGGTGACCTCGGTCCGCGACCCCCGGACTTCGAGGCGGACCCGTGGCAGGGTCCTGGTCGTGTCCCCGCGCAGGTGTCGGTCGAAGAACGCGTGCTGGGTCGCCACCGCGTCGTCGCTGTAGAACGTCGCCCATTTCGGTCCGCGGTGGGTGTACAGGTACTTGTGAGCCGACCCGGCCCGCTCGAACGCACGCATCGAACCCGCGCTGTGCAGATTGCTGTCGGAGAAACTGGCGCACACCAGCATCGGCACCTCGATGGCCGTAAGATTCGGTGTCTTGCTCTGCCACCAGTCATCTCGCAGGGGGTGGCGGCGGCGTTCGGCACCGATGTCCTCCGACAACCGGGCGGCCTTCCGGGTGACGAGAGCCCAGATGCGGGAGAACCCTCTCTCGTCGACTCCACCGGGCTTCATGAAGTCGCGGTAGAGGTCGGTGAACCCTTCCCACGGACAGATCGCCGCGAGGTGGGGCGGGTGAAGTGCTGCCGCCTTGTACTGCGAGAGCGCGAGATACGACACGCCCAGCATGCCGACCGCTCCGGTCGACCAGGACTGCCGGCCGGCCCACTCGATCAGGTCGTGGACATCGAGGGCCTCGGCGTCGGAGAGCAGCGATCCGGTTCCCTCCGAGGTCCCCGCGCCGCGCAGGTCGGCATTGATGACGACGTAGCTCCGCGATGTCCAGACCGCGGGATCGGGCGCCTCCCAACCGGTCTCACTAGAGATGCGGACCGGCGCAGGCTGGTTCATGATCCGGTACTGGAAATTGATCTTCCAGCCGAACCACGTCCGGACCGGCAGCGCGTCCTTGCCGTAGGGGTGCGCCGAGAGCAGGACCGGGAACGGACCATCCCCCACCGGTCGATACACGTTGACCCGCAGGGCGACCCCGTCGCGCATCACCACCGGGACATCGGCGTCCTTGATCATGTCATCGGGTGCCGGGTAGACGGTCACCGGCGGGCGCACGGCGTTCCGCACCCGCCGCAGGCCGTAGCGGAAAGCACCCGAGCGCCGCCACGGCCGGTCGTGGCTCACCGAATCCCGCATACGACCTCCGACGACAGTGCGACACCCATGGCTGGACTCTAGGGCACAGGCCGAGACCGGTCATGGCTCTCCACACCCTTGCGTGTTCCGTCAGCAATCGCTAACGTTAGCCATTACCGACACATACCGGCACAAGGAGTCCTCATGGGAGCACCAGTCGCATTCTTCGAGATCACCTCGCATGACCCCACCCGTCTCACCGCGTTCTATCGCGATCTGTTCGGCTGGACCATCGACGACAGTTCCGGCCCGGAATACTCGCTTGTCGACACCGGCGCAGGTGACGGCGCCGTCTCCGGCGGCATCGGCGCCGTGTCCGAACCCGGCGGGACCAGCGGGGTGAGTGTCTACATGCGCGTCGACGATCTGCAGGCGTCCCTCGACCGGGCCGAGACGCTCGGTGGCAAGGCACTCGTGCCGCCCACGGACCTCCCGGATGGGTACGGCAGATTCGCGATGTTCGCCGACCCCGACGGCAACTCGATCGGACTCTGGGCGTGACCGACAAGTCCCCAGGCGTCGACGAGGCCCTGCGCGCGATGGCGGAGCCCCGCCGCCGCGCCATCCTCGAACTCGTCTCCGGCGAGGAGCTGTCCGCGGGCGACATCGCCGCCCGGTTCGACGTCAGCCGCACCGCGATCTCTCAGCACATCACGGTGTTGAAAGACGCCGGGTTGCTGGCCGAACGCCGCGAGGGGACCCGACGCATCTACCGCGCCCGACCCGAGGGCATCGACCGACTACGCGACCTGCTCGACGACATGTGGGCGTCATCTCTCGACGTCGCGCGGCAACTGGTCGAGGCCGAACGCGGACTGACCGACGCCGACGAGGTGAACCGTGCCGGGTGAACGCGAGGTCGCCGACGCCGGAAGTCGCGATGGCGGTGCCGTTCTCCCGCTCCGACGGCCGCCGATACGTCAATCCACCACCGTCCGTAGCGATCTCGACCACGTCTTCACCACCTTTGTCCGGACCATCGGGGTCTGGTGGCCGCTGCAGCCGATGTCGATCGGCGGGGACCGGGCACGGACGGTGACCATCGACGAGTTCACCGGCGGCCGGGTCTATGAGACCTGGGACGACGGCACGACCGCCGAATGGGGTCGATTGGCGGTGTGGGAACCCCCGAGTCGGTTCGTCATGTCGTGGCTGAACACTCCCGAGCCGACCGAGGTCGAGCTGTCGTTCACCTCGCTCGGTCCGGCTCTGACGCGGGTGTCCGTGGAACACCGCGGCTGGGAGCATCTGAGCGAGGAACAGCTTCGCGAAGACTGCGCCGCGCCAGGCGGTTACAGCTCCGGCGCGTATTCCGGCGGCTGGGCCGCCGCCCTGGCGGCCTGCGTCGACGTCATCGAATCGACCCACCCCTGAAGAGAGAGCGTCAGAACATGACCCACTTCGTGTACAAACTCGTCCCGCCGCGTCCCACCTTCGGTCCCGGCGACATGTCCGACGACGAGGCCGCCATCATGGGCCGCCACGGCGCGTACTGGTCGGGGCTGCTCGCCGACGGCACCGCCGTGATCTTCGGTCCCGTCCTCGACCCGGCCGGCAACTGGGGCCTGGGCGTGGTGCGCGCCGACTCCGAGGACGATGTCCGGGCCATCAGCGCCGCCGACCCGGCCGTCACCTCGGGCCTCGCCCGCGTCGAGATCCTCCCCATGCCCGTGGGCATCGGGCACGACTGACCGGACCCGTTCGACGACGAAGGCCGTTCCGACATCGGTCGGAACGGGCTTCGTTCGGTGGAGCCAGGGGGACTCGAACCGCTGACCCCAAGCTGCCAATACAGCCACCAAGGGATTGCGGATATTTCGATTAGTCGGCAAACTTGTCAGATGAGCCCGACTACCGCACCGCGCAGAACAGGAACATTCTTCCCCCCGACCGACGCCCCCGACCTCGACGCCCTCATGGATTTGTCGCGGTTCCTCGATCACCACCACGAGCCCGCCGCGCTCGTCGGGCCCGACGGTGAAGAAGTTCCTCTCCCACTCGAGGTCTATCGGACGCTGACACAGATCGTGGATGCGATGCGCGCGCACCGCGCGGTCGTTGTCGCTCCGGTCGACCAGAAACTCTCGACGCAGGAGTCGGCCGACTACCTCGGCATCAGCCGCCCTACTCTCATCAAACTGCTGGAGAGCGGCAGAATCCCCTTCGAGACCGTAGAAGGCAGCCGACACCGGCGCGTGAAGTTGGGCGATCTACTCGAGTATCAGTCACAGCGCGCAATCGAGCGGCGCGGGGCACTGCAAGCTCTCGTCGATGACGCCGAAGACAGCGGTCTGTACGACGTGCCCGCCGAGGACTACCGGGAAGCCATGCGCACATCTCGCCGCGAGATTGCCGAGGAGCGCAAGCGGTAGTGGCGGGGTTTCGCGTGATGCTCGACGCGTGTGTCCTGGTGCCGATCCACAAGGCCGATCTGCTGCTCACCTTCGCCGAGCACCGGGCGTTCTACCCTCTGTGGAGCAACCGCATCATGGACGAGACGGTGCGCGGTATCAATCGGGCGACAAAAGGACGAGTCTCAGAGACGACCGCACGCTTGCGGGTCGATGCAATGAACGATGCCTTCGAGGACGCGTGCGTCGAAGGCTGGGAACCACTTGAAACGGCAATCTCAGGAATGCCCGATCCCGACGACCGACACGTTGTCGCAGCCGCCGTGAGAGGCCACGCGGCCGCGATCGTCACCGACAACATCCAGCATTTTCCCAAAGCAGTTGTGGAGCCGCTGGGGCTGCACATACGCAGCTCCGACCAGTTCCTGTTGGACCTACTCCACCGCAATCCGGCGCGTGCGGTGGCCTCTGTAGCCCAAACCGCCGACAAGCGTCGTCGCCCACCGGTGACCACCGAACAGTTCCTCGATGCTCTCGCAGCCTCTGGCACAACCGATTTCGTCAGGGATATCGCACCCTACTTCGAATCCGGTAGCTAGAACACGTCGCCGCCTCCGTAGAGCGCCTAGCTGTCACTACGCAACTCGGTTCGACAGGCTCTATCCCACCAACGACGAAGCCCGTTCCGACATCAGTCGGAACGGGCTTCGTTCGGTGGAGCTAAGGGGACTCGAACCCCTGACCCCCACACTGCCAGTGTGGTGCGCTACCAGCTGCGCCATAGCCCCGTATTTTGTTGTTCCGCCCTGTTCAAGGGCACTGGCGAAGTTACACCATCTCGGCGATACCAGCCAAATCGCCAGGACGCCGACCCGATCGGTGTCGAGTCGGCGTCACGCGACTCAGGAGTTGCCACCACCCAGGATGCTGTCGAGCCAACCGGTGCCCTCGAGGACGCCGTTGACGGGCTCGCCGTCGTGCAGCACGGTCGGGGTGCCGACCTGGCCGCCGGTCGCCTTCGACAGTTCGTCGGTCGACTTCTGCGCGTTCTCCTCGGCCTGGGCGACCTTCGCATTGTCGGTGATGCACGTGGCGGTGGCCGGCGTCGCGCCCTGCTCGGTGGCGAGACGCGCGAGCTCGGGGCTGGTGATGTTGCCGGTGCCGTCCTCGGGCGGCTGGGCGGCGAACAGCGCGCTGTGGAATCGCAGGAACAGATCGGTGTTCTGCTCGTCGGCCACGCAGGTCAGCGCACCGGCAGCCCGCGAGCTGTAGTCACCGGTCGCCGACCGCGAGTTCAAGAAGTGCAGCGTGTGGTAGCGCACGCGGAGTTTGCCCTCGGTGACGGCCTTGGTGATGGCCGGTCCGGACTGCTGCTCGAACACCTTGCACACCGGACACATCGGGTCTTCGAAGACGTCGATGAGCGGAGCGGTCTCGGGACCGACGATCATCGTCGAACTCGACGCCAGCGCGGCTTGATCGGTGTCACCCTGATCGCGTCCGCTCCACCAGATCCCGCCGATCACGAGGCCCGCGATCACCAGGACCGCGATGCCGCCGAGCACGTAGGTCATCGTGTTCGACGGCGCGCTCGGCTGATACTTCGAGTTGGTGGTGCGGGGCACCGATGCTCCCGGCTTGCGCTTCTTGCTCACATTCCGACAATAACGGCGCCGCGCTGAAAATTGTCTGAGGGAACGTCCGGCCGGACCGGGGCGGTGACCACCACCGCCGTCCCGCTACTCGCTCACGCCCCCAGCGCCGCGTCGACGACGTGCTGCGCCTCGCTCTGCACCTGCGCGAGATGGTCTGCGCCCTTGAAGGATTCGGCGTAGATCTTGTAGACGTCTTCGGTCCCCGAGGGACGAGCCGCGAACCAGGCGTTCTCCGTCGTGACCTTCAGGCCGCCGATCGGGGCGCCGTTGCCCGGTGCGGTCGTCATGATCGCCGAGATGGGTTCGCCCGCCAGTTCCGTCGCCGTCACCTGCTCCGGCGACAGCTTCGACAGCACCGCCTTCTGCTCCCGGCTGGCCGGCGCGTCGATCCGCGCGTACGCCGTCGTCCCGTACTCCTCGGCGAGTTCGGCGTAGCGCTGCGACGGCGACTTGCCCGTCACCGCGAGGATCTCCGACGCCAGCAGCGCCATGATGATGCCGTCCTTGTCGGTCGACCACGGGCTGCCGTCGAAGGTCAGGAACGACGCCCCGGCGCTCTCCTCACCACCGAAGGCGACGCGACCGTTCAGCAGGCCGTCGACGAACCACTTGAAGCCGACGGGAACCTCGAGCAGCGGTCGTCCGATCCCGGCGACCACCCGGTCGATCAGCGACGACGACACGAGCGTCTTGCCGACGGCCGCCGACTCCGACCACTGCGGCCGGTGCGTGAAGAGGTAGTCGATCGCGACGGCCAGGTAGTGGTTGGGGTTCATCAGACCGGCGTCGGGCGTGACGATGCCGTGCCGGTCCGAGTCGGCGTCGTTGCCGGTCGCGATGTCGTAGGAATCACGGGAGGAGATGAGCGAGGCCATCGCGTTGGCCGACGAACAGTCCATCCGGATCTTGCCGTCGGTGTCGAGCGTCATGAACGAGAACGTCGGGTCCACCGTCGGATTAACGACCGTCAGATGTTCGAGGTTGTATCGGAGGCCCAGCAGCGCCCAATAGCCGACGGACGCGCCGCCGAGCGGGTCGGCGCCGATGTGGATGCCGGCATCGCGGATCGCCCGCATGTCGACCACATCGCCGAGTCCGTCGATGTAGTTGAGGAGGAACGAGTAGTCGTGCACGAACTCGCTGCCGCGCGCACGCTCGAACGGGATGCGCGCGACACCGTCGAGCTTCTGCTCGAGCAGTTCGTTCGCCCGCGCCGCGACGACCGAGGTGATCGAGGTGTCTGCGGGACCGCCGGTCGGCGGGTTGTACTTGAATCCGCCGTCCCGCGGCGGATTGTGTGACGGCGTCACGACGATGCCGTCGGACAGCACCCCCGGGTTGTCCTGGTTGAACATGAGGATGGCGCGGCTGACCGCCGGCGTGGGTGTGAACGAGTCGCTCTCGGCGGTGTAGACGGTGATCTCGTTGGCCGCGAGCACTTCGAGTGCGGTGCGCCAGGCGGGGACCGAGAGAGCGTGGGTGTCGAACCCGATGAACAGCGGACCAGAGATCCCGGCGGAGCGGCGGTAGTCGACGATCGCCTGCGTCGTCGCGAGGATGTGGGCCTCGTTGAACGCGTTGTCGAAGCTCGATCCGCGATGCCCCGACGTCCCGAACACGACCTGCTGCAACGGGTCCGACGGGTCGGGTGTGTTGTCGTAATAGGCACGCGCCAGGGCGTCCACGTCGACGAGGTCTTCGGGCAGGGCCAAGGTACCAGCGCGAGGATGTGCCATGACCGCGATTGTGCCACTCCACACGCCGTTCGCCCGGTCGACGAACCGATCCGTCCGGACCCGGATACCGAATCGCTACGGTGGGACGATCGTCGACGTCGCATCGAAGGGGCCTGCACACATGCTGATCGCCGGATTGTCGGGACTGCTGTCCCCCGGACGCCGATCCCCCAGCCTGCTCGTGCTCGTCCTGCCGGGCGGCACGGACAACAGCCACAAACCGTTCAGTCCCTGGCAGCCGTCCGCCCTGCGCATGTACCCGTTCACCTGGTCGCTGCGACTGCGATTCGGCCGGTCGGTGCGCGTCCACCAGGTCGGCTACCGCGTGTACGGCTGGAACGGCGACGACAACTCGCCTCTGCTCCCCGCCCGTGCGGCACTCGACGAGATCTGCCGACGGCACCCGGGCGTGCCGGTGGTCGCGATCGGACACTCGATGGGCGGACGCGTGGCCGCCCATCTCGCCGCCGACCGCCGGGTCATCGGCGTCCTCGGCCTGGCGCCGTGGTGGCAGTTCGCCGACTGGCGACACATCCAGCCCGGCGCGCGGGTCGTCGCGGTGCACGGCGACGCCGACACGCGCACGCTCGCGAAACGGACCCGCAAGGGCATCGACGAGCTCTCGGCACTCGGAATCGACGCCGAGTTCATCCCGGTCCCCGGCGGCGGTCACGCCATGCTCGATCACATCGGGCTCTGGCAGCGCAGCGCGCTCGACTTCGTCGGCGAGCGCCTGTCCGCGCTGCGCGGTGCCTGACCTCAGCGCGTCGGCCGGCCGGCCAACTCCTCGACGAACTCCGGATAGAACTCGACGTATTTCTCCCCGACGAGCACGTAGAGCGGATCGTCGCCGGTCTGCCCGTAGGCCTGCTTGCGGAGTTCGGTGCGCATGTTCTTGAACGTCGAGGTGTGTTCCAGCGCCTCGACGATCCGGACGAACAGCGGCACGGCGTACGCGGGCAGACCGTCGCGAACGTGTCGGGCGAGACCGTCGGCGTCGAAGGTCTCGCCGTCGCGCAGGCTCACCGCCGCCATGCCGGCCTTGCCGTCGACCCCCGGAACGGGCACACCGAACACGACCGCCTCCTCGACGGCGGGGTGCGCGTCGAGCACCGCCTCGACCTCGGTGGTGGCCACGTTCTCGCCCTTCCAGCGGAAGGTGTCACCGATGCGGTCGACGAAGCCGATGTGCGAGAAGCCCTGATCGCGGACGACGTCGCCGCTGTTGAACCACTTGTCGCCCTTGCGCTTCGCGTCGCGGACGATCTTTCGTTCGGTCGCGGCCGGGTCGGTGTAACCGTCGAACGGTACCCGTGAATTGATCTGCGCGAGAAGCAATCCGGTACCACCCTTCCCGACCGGCCGCACCCGCCCGTCGGGACCGCGCAGTGGCTCGCCGGTCTCGTCGTCGTATTCGACGATCGTGTACGGCAACGGCGAGAACCCGGCCGTCTTGGACAAGCCGAAGACGTTGATGAAACCGATGTTCGCCTCGCTCGCCGCATACAACTCGACGACGCGGTCGATACCGAACCGCTCGGTGAAGGCATCCCAGATGTCCGGGCGCAGACCGTTGCCGACGGCGAGCCGGAGGCGGTGCGCGCGATCGGTCGGCTTCGGCGGCTGCGCGAGGAGATAGCGGCACAGCTCACCGATGCAGGCGAACGCGGTGGCGTTGTTCTCGATGATCTCGTCGATGAACTTCGACGCCGAGAACTGCTTGCCGATGGCCAGGCAGGCGCCCGATGCGAGGACCGACGAGACCGAGATCGTGAGAGCGTTGTTGTGGTAGAAGGGCAACGCCGTGTACATGACGTCGTCGCCGCGCAGACGGATTCCCAACCCGCCGATGCCGTTCATCGCCACCAGCCAGCGGTAATGACTCATCTTGCTGGCCTTCGGGTAACCCGTTGTGCCCGAGGTAAAGATGTAGATCGCGGTCGACCCGACCTCGATCGAGTCGGTGACCGGCCGGTCGAGCGGTGAGCAGCGCGCGGTCAGTGTGGCGAGTTCGGCGAAGGTGAACTCCTTCTCCGGTCGGCATCCGGTCGGCACCGATTCCAGCGCCTCCAGCAGATCGGACTGATAGAGAACCACTTTCGGCTCGATGAGTCCGAGACTGTGTTCCAGCACCGCGCCGCGCTGATTGAAGTTGAGCATTCCGCAGATCGCCCCGATCTTGACGATCGCGAACATCGCGATGACGACATCGGGGTGATTACGCGAGAGCACCGCGACCACGTCATCGCGCCCGACACCCTCGCGAGTGAGGAGATCCGCGAGCCGGTTGGCCCGAGCATTGGCCTCGCGGTAGGTGATCGACGCACCCTCGAACCGGAGGAAGTCCCGGTCGGGGTACTTCTGCGCACTCTGCTGGAACCGCTTGCCGATGGACATCTTCGTGGTCGGCGGTGTGGGCAGCATCGCCGGTAGGGTCCGCAGGATCGTGCCAGCGTCACGACGCAACGACGCGACTCCCGACACCATGTCCGCCAACCGGATGTCCGGCAGCAGTCCCGTGCCCGGCGCCTGATCAACCATGTTCTGCCCGCCCCTTCGGTGTGTTCGACGACACACACCCTAGCGTCGGCTCGTACTCATTGACACATCGGGGTTGATTTGTTTCAAACGTTCCGAGTGTGTCGAGCCAGCAGGCGAGACCGCACCGCGATCGGCCGGCCACCCGGGCCGACCCTTGGCGCACGCCGGGTGACCGGCCACACTGTCTGGATGACCGACACCTCGCCGAGACCGATGAGCGACCGTCCCGCCGGCCCGCTCGACGGCGTCACCGTCCTCGAACTGGGCACGCTCATCGCCGGACCACACGCGGCACGGCTGTTGGGTGACATGGGCGCGGACGTCATCAAGATCGAACCGCCCGGCAAGCCCGATCCGATCCGCACCTGGGGACAGGCGGAGGTCGACGGTCACCGCTTCTATTGGACGGTGCACGGCCGCAACAAGAAGGCGGTGACCCTCGATCTGCGGGCGGACCGAGGGCGCGAGCTGTTCCTCGATCTCGTCGAACGGGCCGACATCATCGTCGAGAATTTCCGTCCCGGGACGCTCGAGCGGCTCGGCATCGGCCCGGATGTACTGTCCGCTCGCAACCCGGGCATCGTCGTGGTGCGGGTCTCGGGCTACGGCCAGACCGGCCCGGATTCGACACGAGCCGGGTACGCCTCCGTCGCCGAGGCCGCCAGCGGTCTGCGGTATCTCAACGGCTACCCCGGACAGCTCCCGCCCCGGCTGGCGCTGTCACTCGGCGACACCCTGGCCGGTATGTTCGCCGCGCAGGGCGCCCTCGCGGCACTGTACCGGCGTTCGGTGACCGGCGAGGGGCAGGTCGTCGACACCTCCCTCATCGAATCGTGTGTCGCCGTGCAGGAATCGGCCATCGCGGACTACGACGCAGGTGGCGTCGTCCGCGGCCCGTCGGGCACCCGGCTCGACGGCATCGCACCGTCGAACCTCTACCCGACCAGCGCGGGCACTCACGTCATCATCGCCGCCAACCAGGATTCGGTGTTCGCCCGGCTGTGCGCGGCGATGGGACAACCCGAGCTCGCGACCGACGACCGCTTCGTCGATCACGCCGCGCGCGGACGCAACCAGGACGAGCTCGACGATTTGATCGGCGAATGGTCGCGGCAGTACACACCGGAGAAGCTGACCGAAGTACTCGGTGCCGCGGGAGTCGTTGTCGGACCGGTGAACTCCGTCGCCGAGGTGGTCGCCGACCCGCATCTACAGGCACGGGGGATGATCGCCGAACACTACGACGAGCGTGCGCACCGCACCGTCCTCGGTCCCGGCGTCGTGCCACAGTTCAGCGACACCCCCGGTGGCATCCGCAACGCCGGTCCCCCCGCCCCCGGTTGCGACAACGAGGCCGTCTACGGCGGATTGCTCGGGCTGCCCGAAGACGAGATCGCGGCGTTGCGGACGGCCGGGGTCATCTGACACTCGGCTACGGTCGAGCCATGTCACTGGTCGCGACCGGGCTCTCGCGCACCTTCGGCCGGCACACGGCCGTCGCCGATGCGAGCCTCGAACTCGGATCCGGCAGGATCACCGGGCTCGTGGGGCCCAACGGGGCGGGCAAGACCACCCTGCTCCTGCTTCTCGCCGGCCTGCTCGCCCCCGACACCGGTGCGATCGTGGTCGACGACGCGCCGGCGAAGCCGGCGGACATGCGTCGACTGACGGGGTGGATGCCGGACATCTTCGGCACCTGGGAAAGCCTCACGACGCACGAGATCCTGACGACCTTCGCCAAGCTGTACGGAATGCCCACCACCCAGGCGCGGCAACGCGCCGCCGAACTGCTCGAGTCGGTCCATCTCACCGATTTCGCGACACGGCCGGCGCACGAGCTGTCGCGCGGCCAGAAACAGCGCCTCGGCTTCGCCCGAGCCCTGGTGCACCGGCCCCGGATTCTGCTGCTCGACGAGCCGGCATCCGGAATGGACCCGCGGTCACGGATGGAGCTGCGCGGCCACTTGCGCCGCCTCGCCGACGACGGGTGCGCCATCCTGGTGTCCTCGCACATCCTCTCCGAGCTGGAGGAGATGGTCGACGACGTCGTGCTGATGACCGGGGGCCGAACCCGCACACCGCACGGTGCGGCCGGCGGGGTGTGGCGGATCCGGCTCGTCGGGCAGCCGCCCGGGCAGGCGCGGGAAGTTCGCTTCGACGACGAGTCCGCTGCCGCGCGGCACCTCGCGCAGGTGGTGTCGTCCGGTGCGGCGGTCAGCGAATTCGCTCCTGTGTCCTCCGGCATCGAAGATGCCTACCTCGCACTCGACCCGGAGCGCCGATGACCACCGAGACGCACGAAGCAGATGTCTCGCCGCGGGCCCGATTCTCGTCGTGGTGGCGGATGGTCGGGGTCATCGTCGAACTCGAACTCCGCCAACGGCTACGGACGACGAGATGGAAGGCCACGCTCGTCGTCGCCTTCGTCGTGACCTCCCTCGCCGTCTTCGGATCGATGTACCTGGCCGTCGGGGCATTCGGCGGCACCTACGCCGGGTGGGCGTCGAATCTGTACGGGCTCCTGATCGGATTCCTGGTGCTACTCGGGATCATCGTGGCCCCAACCCTGGCGGCGACCACGATCAACGGTGACCGCAAGGACGCGACCCTGGCCGTGGTGCAGGACACCGCGATCAGCAATTGGCAACTCGCACTCGGCAAGCTCATCGGCAGTTGGGTGGCGGGGATGGCCTTGGTCGCCGTCGCCGCACCGTATGTGATCTGGGGCTTGGTCGAAGCGACCCAGCCGATCTGGCGCGGGGTGGTCGGCGCGGTCGTCCTCGCGCTCGTCTTCGCTTGCTACGCGGGGATCGGACTCGGGTTCTCCGCGGTGACGGCGCGACCGGCAGGGTCCGCGGTGCTGACGCAAGCCGCCGTCTTCTTCCTCCTGCTCGGCCTGCCGGTGGTGTTCGGCCTGCTGTATCCGACAGTCGCGCAGACGCATTCGGTGGTCCGCACCGACACGACGGTGACCGATCCATCGAGCCCGACGCCCACCTGGACGTGTCGCGAGGTCACCCGAGGAGAGGAATTCCACCACCACGAACGCATCTGGTGGCTCCTCGCCCCGAACCCGTTCTTCATCGTGGCCGACGCCGTCTCCTCGCCGCCGCAGAACCCGATGAGGACCTCCGACAGCACGGCAGCCCAGGAGATCGCACGGACTCTGTCGGCAGTCCGGGCGGGTCCGTACATCGGCCCGCGGACATGTGCCGACATCTCCTACGGTTACAGCGACGGGAGCGACCCCACCGGCCATCGCGCCCGTGAAGCAGCACATGAGACGTCCGAGATGGGCCACTCGTGGTACGTCGGCCTGGGGATCTATCTGGCGCTCGGCGGACTCGGATACGGTGCCGCGGCACGTCGTCTGCGGATCCCTGCGGGCAAGCTGCCGCGCGGAGTCCGGATCGCATGAGTGCCGGCGACGACTCTGCCGGGTATCAGCCCGGTTACGACGCCCTCGCCGACCTGTACGCCGAGACATTCCCCTCGCCGTTCTCGAACGCGCTGCAGCGCCGTGTGATCGAGTCCTTCGTCGACCACGTTCGCGGGAGCGGGATCCCCGGGACCGTGCTGGACGTGGGTTGCGGACCGGGCGGTGTGACGGCGGAATTGGCTTCCGCCGGTCTCGATGTGATCGGCGTCGATCCGAGCGCCGAGATGCTGCGGATCGCGAGATCGTCGCATGCCGACCTACGCTTCGTTCTCGACGACGCGCATTTGACCTCGACGGAGCTCGACGACATCGACGTCGCCGCAATCGTGGCGCGCTTCAGCCTGATCCATGTGCCACCCGCGTCCGTTCCCGGCATTCTCGACGGCTGGGCCGGTCGGATGCCCACCGGCGGCGGCGTGCTGGTCGCCGGGCAGACGATCGACACCGACGAGATCGTCGAATTCGATCATCGGGTGGCGCCCGCCTGGCGTTGGCACCCGGATCGGATGGCGGCGGCCCTGGCCGACGCTGGTTTCGACGAGGAGTGGCGCACGGTGAAGCGTGCCGACGACACCCACCGCTTCGCCGAGTTCCATCTCCTCGCGATACGCCGATGACGCTGCTCCCGGGCACGTAGCCCCCGAACTAGAAAGTTCGGCGAACCGAAACTATAGTGTCGGCATGCCCAAGCTCGTGCGTCGCCGGTTCGTCACCGTCGGGGCACTGCTTGCTGCCGTGTGCACGATCCTCGCAGGATGCACGCTGTCGAGTCGGCTGCCCGACGAGAAGGTCGTGCTCACCACGTTCACCGTGCTCGCCGACATCGCCTCGGAGGTCGCCGGCGACCGTCTGCAGGTGGAGTCGATCACCAAGCCGGGAGCCGAGATCCACGGCTACGAGCCGACTCCCGGCGACATCCGCCGGGCCGCGACCGCGTCGCTCGTCCTCGACAACGGTCTCAACCTCGAAGCCTGGTTCGCACAGTTCGTCGACGGCCTCGACGTCCGGCACGTCGTCGTCAGCGAGGGTGTCGAACCGATCGACATTGCGTCGGATGCCTATGCGGGCAAGCCGAATCCGCATGCGTGGATGAGTCCGGTGAATGTGCAGATCTATGTCGACAACATGGTGCGCGCGTTCACCGAGCTCGACCCCGACGGCGCCGCCACCTTCGAATCGAACGCGACCGCGTACAAGCGGCAGCTCCAGCAGGTACAGACCGATCTCACCTCCGCACTCGCCGGACTACCCGCCAACGAGCGGGCCCTCGTCACCTGCGAGGGCGCGTTCTCGTATCTCGCCCGCGACGCCGGACTCGTCGAGCGCTACATCTGGCCGGTCAACGCCGAACAGCAGGCGACGCCGCAACAGGTCGCCGAGACGATCGACTTCGTCCGGGCGAACCGTGTCCCCGGCGTGTTCTGCGAGTCCACGGTCTCCGACGCCCCGATGCGACAAGTCGTGAACGCGACCGACGCCCGGTTCGGCGGCACCCTGTACGTCGACTCGCTCTCCGAGGCCGACGGCCCCGTACCCACCTATCTCGACCTCATCCGCCACGACGTCGCGACCATCGTGTCGGGCCTGACCGGGAGCAACACGTGAACGTCTCAGCGACAAGCGGTTCCGCCATCGAGGTGACGGACGTGACCGTACGGTACGGCGACATCCTCGCGCTCGACCACGCGTCGGTACGAGTACCGTCCGGCCAGGTGTGCGGCCTCGTCGGGATGAACGGATCGGGCAAGTCGACGCTGTTCAAGACGATCGTGGGGTCGGTGACCCCGACGACCGGCACGGTCCGGCTCGGCGGCCGGACCCCCGCCGCGGCGCGTCGGGCCGGCGCGCTCGGTTACGTGCCGCAGTCCGAGGACATCGACTGGAGCTTCCCGGTCTCGGTCCGTGACGTCGTGATGACGGGTCGCTACGGCCATCTCGGATTCACGCGCCGCCCCAAGCGGGCCGACCACGACGCCGTCGACGAAGCCCTCGCACGCGTCGAGCTCACCGACTTCGCCGACCGCCAGATCGGCCAGTTGTCCGGCGGGCAGCGCAAGCGGGCCTTCGTGGCCCGCGGCATCGCACAGGAAGCCGAGATCCTGCTGCTCGACGAACCGTTCGCCGGCGTCGACAAACGCACCGAGGGGACCATCACCGCACTGCTACGCGAACTCGCCGATGCCGGGACGACGATCCTGGTGTCCACGCACGATCTGCAGGTCCTGCCCGAGCTGGCCGACGAGGCGATCCTGCTGATGCGCCGCGTGATCGCGCAGGGCGCGCCGGCCGAGGTGATCACCACCGACAACCTCGTCCGCGCGTTCGGGCTCGATCCGCTCGCCCGACCGACGTTCGAACGCCTCGAGTCCGAACGCCTCGAGTCCGGGCGCCTCGCCACCGATCGCCACGAGGAGGTCTCGTGAACATCGTCGACATCCTTCTCGACCCGTTCGCCTACGCGTTCATGACGCGTGCCCTGTGGGCGACGCTGATCGCCTCGGTCGTGTGTGCGCTGTTGTCGTGCTGGCTCGTGCTGATCGGCTGGTCGCTGATGGGTGACGCGGTCTCGCACGCGGTGCTGCCGGGCGTGGTCCTCGCCTACATCGTCGGCGTGCCGTTCGCCATCGGCGCGGTGATCTTCGGCTTCCTGGCGGTGGCACTGATCGGCGCTGTCCGCGACGGCGGCCGGGTCAAGGAGGACGCCGCCATCGGCATCGTCTTCACCACCCTCTTCGCCTTCGGCCTGGTGCTGATCTCGGTGACGCCGAGCCAGACCGACCTGAACCACATCATCTTCGGCAACCTCCTGGGCGTCTCGACGTCGGATCTCGTGCAGATCGCGATCCTGGGTGCGATCGTGGCGACCTTGCTGCTGCTCAAGAGACGCGACTTCACCCTCTACGCCTTCGACCGCACGCACGCCTTCGCGATCGGACTCAGCCCGAAACTCCTCGGCGCGGCCCTTCTCGCGCTGCTCGCCCTCACCGCGGTGACCGCGCTGCAGGTGGTCGGCATCGTGCTCGTGGTCGCGATGCTCATCATCCCCGGCGCGACGGCCCGACTGCTCACCGATCGCTTCGGCCGGATGCTCGTCATCGCGCCCGCGATCTCGGCGATCTGCGGGGTCATCGGCCTCTACGTCTCCTACTACCAGGACACCTCCCCCGGCGGGATGGTCGTCCTCGTCCAGGGCATCGCGTTCTTCGGTGTCTACCTGTTCAGCCCGACCCACGGCGTCGTCACCAAACGACGCAAGCATCGCGAGAGCGCGACGCTCGATGCGCTGAGTACCGGTTAGCGAACCGGCCGGCGCGAAACGAAAGGCGCCCCACCGAATCCGGTGGGGCGCCTTCTCGTGGAGCTGCCGGGAATTGAACCCGGGTCCTCCGTCGTGTTGTTAGGGCTTCTCCGTGTGCAGTCCGCTATGTCTCTACTCGGATCTCTCGGTCACGCGAACAAGCCGAGATGACGATCCCAGTCGCTGTTTGATGTTCCGACCTCACCCGCGACCGGCGAGGACGGTGAGCTCCCATGGATGATGCCGGCAACCGGGTCTGGGAGCATAACCCGGGCCGACAGACTAGCCGGCGCTACTCAGGCAGCGAGGGCGTAGTCGCGCTGATTGGAATCGGCGCTTAATTGGTTGCTGCGACGCTCACGGTGGTCTCCAGCCTGCACCGACACGCTTCCCCTATCTCGACGCACGAAGTCGAAACCGATCAGCCCCGAGTAGGACCCGCCGACCGGAGTCAGCGGGCACTTCAGTCTAACAACTCGTCACTCAGAGTTCATTCCCATTACCGGTCGCCTACCGCTCGCCGCGATCACCAGCGCTTTCACAGCTGACCGACAGCGTCGACCAAGACACCGCCGGGATTGTGGAGACCTCGTGAGCCGAGGACGGACTCGGCCGACCGACGAGAGCGAGACCACGTGACCTCCCCGACCCCTGGCGGACACGACCCCGACCGCACCTCCCCGGCCCCGCCGGCGCCCACGACATCCGACGACGCCGCGACCACTCCCATGGGCCCGGCGCCGACCCCGGGAGCGAACTCCCACGAGTCCATCGGCGCGGGCAACTCACCCGATTCACGCGGCCCGGTCGGCGAACCGAGCCCGGTGGCCCCGAAGACCGCACCGGCCCGGTCGGCCCTGATCGCCGGTGCAGCCGGGCTGGCCATCGTCGCGGGCGCACTCGGCTTCGGCGCCGGCTACATCACCGGGGACAACACGACGCCCGAGCGGCCGTCGCCGGCCGCCGTCTGGCAGCAGGGCGGCAACGGGCCCGGAATGGGCGGCGGTCCCCAGATGGGTGGACCACAGATGGGTGAACCGCAGATGCGTGGCCCCGGGATGGGCGGCCTGCCGGGCCGACAGAACCAGGAGGGTGAGAGCGGCTCCGAATCCGACGACCAGAACGGACCGAACACACCGCCGGGAACGCCGACAGAGCAACCGGGCCAGGCCGACACCGGCGCCTGAGTCAGCCCATGCCCTTCACGCGGCGGCCGACCTCACGTTCGACCTCGCGTTGAGCGGTCCGCTTGGCGATGTCCTGGCGCTTGTCGTGCGCCTGCTTGCCACGGGCCAGCGCGAGCTCGACCTTCACCTTGCCGTCGTTGAAATACATCGACAGCGGCACCAGCGTGAGGTTGCCGTCGCGGATCTTGCCGACGAGGTTGTCGATCTCGCGTCGGTGCATCAGCAGTTTGCGCTTGCGGCGGACCGAGTGGTTGGTCCAGGAGCCGTTGCCGTACTCGGCGATGTGCAGGGCATGAAGCCACACCTCGCCGTCGTCGATCGTCGCGAACGCGTCGACCAGCGAGGCCTTGCCCGCCCGCAGGCTTTTCACCTCGGTGCCGACCAGGACGACGCCGGCCTCGTAGACGTCGAGGATGGCGTAGTTGTGCCGCGCCTTGCGGTTGGACGCGATCACATTGCGTCCTTTTTCCTGCGGCATACACTCACCTCCTCGTAGTGTGGTCGATCGCCCTGTTGGTGACCGACCGGTTGCTGATCGCCGACAATCCGAACCGCCCGGACGGACCGATCATTCCCGGACATAGACACGAAGCGTGACATACGCGGTCGCACCCGCCAACACAATTCCGCCGAGCACCAGCCACGGTGCGACGAACAGTACGTCGGTCAGCTCGATCCGGGCGAAGAAGCTGACCCCGTACAGCTCGCGTAACGCATTGTCGAAGAAGAACTTCTTGGCCAACAGCAGACCGCCGATGGCCAGCATCGAGCCGACAAAGGCCGACACCACCGCCTCGAGTAGGAACGGCAACTGTGTGTACCAGCGGGTCGCGCCGACGAGGCGCATGATCGACACCTCGGTCCGTCTGGTGAACGCCGCGACCTGAACCGTGTTGATGATCAACAGGATGGCGGCGATCGCCAGGACCGAGGCGATGGCGAAGGTCGCGTTGCGGACGCCGTCGAGGACGCTGAAGATCCGCTGCACGAGCTTGCGGTCGTCCTTGAAGGCGTCCACCCCCAGGTCTTTCCGCGTCGCGTACTTGGTGAGCACCGCGTCGAACTGGCCGGGATCGGACACCCGCACGCGCAGCGAGGCCGGTAGCGTGCCCTCGACGATGTTCTCGGCGAGATCGGGGTTGTTCGCGAAGATCTCCTTCGCGCGTTTGAAGGCCTCGTCCTTGTCGAGGTAGGTCACCGAGGTGACGCCGGGTTCGTTCTCGAGCCCGCGGCGAAGTTGGGCGCATGGGTCGGACTCGCACTGCGGATCGCGTTCGGTCACCTCGGGATTGAGATAGAACTCCATCTCCACCCGGTCGAGGAAGATCTGCTGACTCTTGTCCGCCATCTGGATCACCAGGAGCCCACCGCCGAACATTCCCAGCGTGATCGCGGTGGTGATGATCATCGCGATGGTCATGGTCGCGTTGCGGCGGAGTCCATGGAGAACCTCGCTGATGATGAAATTCGCTCGCATGTCTGCTCAGACAGTCCTTGGGTCTCGGGGAAGTGTGTCGGGTCGGGCTGCGCGTCAGCCGATTCCGTACACGCCCTGCGGGTCGTTGCGGACGAGTTGGCCGCTGTCGAACTCGAGAACCCGTCGTCGCATCGCGTCGACGATGTGGCGGTCGTGGGTGGCCATCACCACCGTGGTGCCGCGGCGGTTGACCCGGTCGAGGACGTCGACGATCTCCTCGCTGGTCTCGGGATCGAGGTTGCCGGTGGGCTCGTCGGCCAGGAGCACCAGCGGACGGTTCACGATGGCGCGGGCGATGGCCACGCGCTGCATCTCGCCGCCCGACAACTCGTTCGGCATGCGATCGTGCTTGCCTTCCAGGCCGACGTACTCGAGCACCTCCGGCACCACCCGCTGGATGGTGGAGCGAGGCCGACCGATCACCTCGAGCGCGAACGCGACGTTCTCGGCCACCGTCTTCTTCTGGAGCAGACGGAAGTCCTGGAACACACACCCGATCGACTGCCGCAGCTTCGGCACGCTGCGCGCCTTCAGTCGGTTGACGTGGAACTCCCCGAGGTACACCTCGCCGCTCGTCGGGCGGTCCTCCTTGAGGAGCAGACGGAAGAACGTCGACTTACCTGATCCCGACGGACCGATCAGGAACGCGAACTCCCCCTTGTCGACCTCGAAGCTCAGATCTCGCAGAGCGGGTCGACTGGACGCCTTGTACTGCATCGTGACGTTCTCCAGCTTGATCACGATGTGCCAGTGTAACGACGACTCCTGAGAGTGCGTTCAGGCACGACGCCCCAGCTCAGCCACCCGCCTGACCAGCGAATTCCCCGCCGGTTCAGCGTGTCGGAACCGTGGTGGTCGGCGTCTGTCCGCCGAAATTCGGGAGCGGGATGTTGGGCAGACCCGGGATGGTCTCGCGGCTCGTACCGGGCGCGGGCGCCGGGGCCCCGTCCGTCGACGAGCCGTCCGTACCCTCGACGCCACTGGTCGAGTCGGTCGTCGACGGTTCCGTCGAGGTGGTGGTCGTGGATGACGACGTCGACGGTGGCGGCTCGTACGTCGGTTCGACCGTCTGCGATGTCGTCGGCGCGGGCCGTGCCGGTGAGTACACCACACCGTAGCGCTGCGAGGTGTATCCGTACAGCACGCAACAGGCAAGGAAGACCGTAACCAAGATCGCGGTGCTGGTCCGCATCCGGGTGCGGGCGATGTGCTGCCAGTCGTGCCCTCGCTTGCCGTCGGACTCGTCCGGCGACTGCTGCGGCGGTGGGGCCTCGGGGGGGATGCCCTGCGTCGGGATGATCTGTGTCGGGGCGTCGTCGGCGGGGATGTCTCTACCAGGCCCACCCTCGCCGGGCTGCTCGTCGTGGGGCAGGCTCTCGTCAGGCCTGTCCCCAGCCGGCTCGTTCCGGCGCGGGGAATTCGGTGTCTCAGCCATCAGTCTCCCCCGTCCCGATTGCCCTGATCGGCGTGTGTCGCCGGCGGCCCACCCGCGGACCGGACCTCGCGGGCGGGCACATTGATACCTTCACGCGCCAGCGCTCGGATGATGTGGACACGCAGCGCGCGCCCGACCTCGAACTGCTTGCCCGGAAGCGTACGAGTGACCATGCGCACCGTGATGGCGTCGAGCTCGAGGCTGATGACACCGAGGGACGACGGTGCGTCGAGAAGTAGGTCGTGCCACCGGGGCAGGGCGTAGAACTCCCGGCCCACCCGGTCGAGCGTGTCGTTGACGAGCCCGATGTCGGCTTCGGACGGGACCGGGACGTCGACGACCGCGCGCGCCCAGTCCTTGGACAGGTTGGTGGCCTTGACGATCTGGCCGTTGGGGACGGTGATGACCTCACCCTCGGCGGTGCGCAGTTTGGTCACCCGCAGGGTCACGTCCTCAACCGTTCCCTCGGCCGGCGCGTTGCCCGTGACAGTCAGGTTGACGACGTCGCCGTAGCCGTACTGCTTCTCGGCGACCACGAAGAACCCGGCGAGGATGTCCTGCACGATGCGCTGCGCACCGAAGCCGAGGGCGGCACCGATCACCGCGGTCGGACCGGTCAATCCGCTCAGCGGAATCCCGAACACCGACAGGGTGTGCACGATGACGATGATCCCGATCACCACGATCAGCGTCCACGCCACCACGTCGACCAGCGCGCGACGGTGTTTGGCGTCCTCGGTCTGGACGATGAGGTCGCTGGTGGAGAACCGCGAGTCCACCCGGGAGGCGTACTTGTCGGCGCCCCACCGGATCAATCGGGCGAGCAGCACCGCGCCCAGGATCCAGATGAGGATCTCCAAGCCGTTGGTGGCCATCCACACATAGACCCGACCGATCAGGACCTCGGTCGGGCTCGGCGGCGCGGCGAGCAGCAGGACTCCGGGATCGCGCATCACGCTTCGGCGGTCGCCATCCGCCAGCGGATCCCGGCCTCGATGAACTTGTCCAGCTCCCCGTCGAGCACCGACGTCGGATTGTTGTCCTCGACGCCGGTCCGCAGGTCCTTCACCATCTGATACGGGTGCAGCACGTAGGAGCGCATCTGGTTGCCCCAGCTCGAACCGCCGTCACCCTTGAGTGCGTCGAGTTCGGCGCGCTCCTCCTGGCGCTTGCGGTCGAGCAGCTTGGCCTGCAGCACGCGCATGGCCGACGCCTTGTTCTGCAGCTGGCTCTTCTCGTTCTGACAGGTCACGACGATGCCGGTGGGGATGTGGGTCAGCCGGACCGCGGAGTCGGTCGTGTTGACCGACTGCCCGCCGGGGCCCGACGAGCGGTACACGTCCACCTTGATGTCGTTCTCGTCGACGTCGATGTGGTCGGTGGTCTCCACCACGGGCAGCACCTCGACCTCGGCGAACGATGTCTGACGGCGGCTCTGGTTGTCGAACGGGCTGATACGCACGAGCCGATGGGTGCCCTGCTCGACCGACAGCGTGCCGTACATGTACGGGGCCTTCACCGCGAACGTCGCGCTCTTGAGGCCCGCTTCTTCGGCGTAGGAGGTGTCGTAGACCTCGACGCCGTAGCCCTTCTGCTCGGCCCAGCGGATGTACATGCGCATCAGCATCTGCGCCCAGTCCGCCGCGTCGACGCCGCCCGCACCGGAGCGGATGTTGACGACCGCGTCGCGCGAGTCGTACTCGCCGGCGAGCATTGTCTTGACCTCCATCGCCTCGATGTCGGTCCGCAGGCTCTCACGTTCGGCATCGGCGTCGGCCAGCGCAGCCGTCTTGTCGTCACCCTCTTCGGCCTCGGCGAGCTCGTAGAGCACGGGTAGATCCTCGAGGCGCTGCCGCAACTCCGAGACCTTCCGGAACTCGGACTGCGCGTGCGAGAGCTCGCTGGTCACCTTCTGGGCGTGGTCCTGGTCGTTCCACAGGTCGGGATCCGAGGCCTGCATCTCCAGCTCGTCGATGCGACGACGGAGCTCCTCGAGGTCGAGCACCTTCTCCACGGTGGTCAAGGTGGCGTCGAGGGATTCGAGGTCTGCGGTCACGTCGGGATGCACGGTGATCCAGAGTACCGACAGACGGGCACGCGAGCGCCCGGGAGGATCAGACTGGGCCGGGACCGGCTTCGGGCATCACCCCGAACCGCCACGACGTCGCGGCCTTCTGCGGTTTGTAGAGGACCGGCAGATCGTCGCCGACCTGGGGCCAGGGGTCGCCCGCGCCCAGCACGAGCGTCCCGTACACCTCGGTCGGACTGGTCTCGGGACCGACGATCGTCCCGGAGATGGTGCAGAACCGGTTTCCGTCCTTGTCGGCCGCGCTCTTGGTCGGCTCGTCGTCGCGGTCGGAGACCCCGACGACCGTGAACGTGCCCTGTACGAACTGGGAGGCCTTGGCCGCCGACATCGGCTGCGGGTTGCGGCCGCGCTGCCACTGCACCACCAGCACCACCACGAGAGCCGCGATCAACAGGGTGAACGTCACGGTCAGCACCATGACAGCTACCCTACCGGGCATGTCCGTCCCTCCCGGTCCGACGACGTTCAGCGATGACCTCGAGCTCGCGCTCTCCCTCGCCGATTCCGCCGACGCGCTCACCATGGACCGCTTCGGCGCCGTGGACCTGAAGGTGGACGACAAGCCGGATCTCACACCGGTGTCCGATGCCGACCTGGCGTGCGAAACCCTGATCCGCGAACGCCTTTCGGCCCGTCGTCCCGCCGACACCGTGCTCGGTGAGGAGTTCGGCGGCGACGCCGTGTTCTCCGGGCGGCAGTGGGTCGTCGATCCCATCGACGGGACCAAAAACTTCGTCCGCGGCGTCCCGGTATGGGCCACGCTGATCGCGCTCCTCATCGACGGCGTACCCACGGTCGGGGTTGTCTCGGCACCGGCACTTCGCCGACGCTGGTGGGCGGCAACAGGTCTCGGTGCGCACGTGCGTTTCGACGAGGATGTCCGACGCCTGTCGGTGTCCGGGGTGGCCGATCTAGGGTCGGCGAGCCTCGCGTTCTCGAGCCTGTCGGGCTGGGCCGATCGCGGCATCCGCGGGAAGTTCATCGACCTCACCGACCGGGTGTGGCGCGTGCGCGGCTACGGCGACTTCTTCAACTACTGCCTCGTCGCCGAGGGCGCGGTCGACGTGACCGCCGAACCCGAGGTCTCGCTGTGGGACCTGGCGCCGCTCGACATCCTGGTACGCGAGGCAGGCGGACGCTTCACCGCCCTCGACGGCACGCCCGGACCCGCCGGCGGCAGTGCGATCGCCAGCAACGGACTGCTGCACGACGAGGTGCTGGGAGCGCTGCGCGTCGACCCTTCGTGACGCTCGCAAGCTCGCTCCTCAGGGACCGGAGGGAGCCCGCTCGCAGGCCCCCCTCGCTGGTTGAGCCGGTGAGGAGCGCAGCGACGAACCGAGTCGAAGCCACCTCCCGGCCCCTCACACCTGCGTGGCGCTCTCCTTTTCCAGCACCGTGAACTCGGTCGCGTCGTCCTTCATGTCCGCGAGTCGCCCGTAGTGGATGCCGCTGCCGGCGTCGGACAGGACCGCCTGATGGATGGGGACGGCGACGCGCGGCGCCATCGCCCGGAGGTAGTCGACCGATTCGCTGAGTTTCATCCATGGCGCGGCCGACGGCAGCGCGAGAACATCGACATGCTCGAACGGAATGTAGAACGAGTCCCCCGGATGCATGAATTGGCCCGGCTGGTCGGCGGTCCCGAGGACATAGGCGACGTTGTCGATGACCGGGATCTCGGGATGGATGACGGCATGCCGGCCGCCGGTGAAACGCGCGGTGAGCGAACCGATCTCGATCTGGTCCCCGCTGCGGGCGGCCGTCCACGTGCCGGCCACGTCGTCGTCGTTGAGCTGCTTGGTCGTCTGGGGATCGGCGTAGAGAATCGCGTCGGGGTTCGCGGCGACGAGGTCGGGGAGCTTCGCGACGTCGCAGTGGTCGGGATGCTGGTGGGTGATCAGGATGGCGTCGAGACCGCTGAGGCCGTCGAAACCGTGGGAGAAGTTCCCCGGGTCGAAGAGCACCTTGGTCCCGTCGATCTCGACGAGCAGACAGGAATGGCCGAAGTGGGTGATCTGCATGACTCCACTGTGCCCGTTCACACGACGACCGGGAAGAACCCCCACCCGAACGCGGCGTCGAGGATTCGCACGAAACCGTAGGTCAGCCACACCCCCAGCAGGACGGCGCCGACGGGTCCGAGCACGCGGTCGCGCCAGCCGGCGAGCGGCGCCCCGCGACGGCGCACCAGGGTGACCGTCGCCGCGACGACGGTCACCGCGGTCAGCACCAGGAACACCGGACCGAAGGCATTGAAGGTGAACGCGGACCCGACGTCGCCGTGCATGAAGGCAACCCAGCTCCGGGTGAGTCCGCAGCCGGGACACGGAAGGCCGGTCATCACCGCGAACGGACACAGCGGCGGTCCGCTCTCCACACCACTCGGACTGAACACACACGCGGCGCCGAGCGCGGCGGCACCGACCACCGCGACGGTCGTCGCGCCCACCACCTGAGTGCCTGATAAGCCCTGTTCGCGGCGGTGATCGAGGGTCATGCGGCCAGCGTAGCGGGTGTGCGGAACGGTGGTGTCGGGCAAGTGCGTGACAAACTTCTTACTCCGAAGTAAGGTATGGACTTACTACTGAGTAAGATAGGTCGCATCGACCCTCCACCCACACGTGGATCCACGCACAGACCCCCACCGGGGCGACTGGAAAGAAACGGCTGGTGATCATGACAACCCACACCGAACCGCGCGACACCTCCGCAGTCGGCCGCAACCCGCACCCGCGCAACTTCATCGGCACCGCGATGCGCGTCCTGACCACGGTGACGGGCTCCGAGTTCGCCGAGAAGTACAAGATCCGCGAACCGATCAACCGCATCGCCTACCAGGGCACCAAGACCGGATTCCAGACCCTCGGGGCGGCGAACCGAGCGTTCAAGGCCGCTCAGGGCGGCGGCTCGGGCCTGGCCAAGCGTCTCACCAGCACGCCCAAGGACTACTTCAACCTCACCCCCGACGACGAACAGCAGATGATCGCCGAGACGGTGAAGGAGTTCGCCACCGAGCTCCTGCGTCCGGCGGCACACGATGCCGACGCCGCCGCGGCGGCCCCCGAAGACCTGGTCAAGCGGTCTGCCGAGCTCGGCATCACCATGATCAACGTCCCCGAGGAGTTCGAGGGCGCCGCCTCCGAGCGCGGGGTCGTGACCAACGCGCTCGTCGCCGAGGCGATGGCCTACGGCGACATGGGCCTGGCGCTTCCGCTCCTCGCGCCGAGTGGCGTGGCCACCACCCTGACCAACTTCGGTACCGACGAGCAGCAGCGCACCTACCTGCCCGACTTCGCCGGGGAGAACGTGCCCCAGTCGGCGGTCGTCATCGCCGAGCCGCGTCCGCTGTTCGACGCCTTCTCGTTGAGCACCAAGGCAACTCGCGTGCCGAGCGGGTTCCGTCTCAATGGTGTCAAGTCCTTCGTCCCGGCTGCCGGCTCGTCGGAACTGTTCATCGTCGGCGCCCAGCTCGACGGCAAGCCGGCCCTCTTCATCGTCGAATCCGACAGCAAGGGCCTGATCGTCGAGGCCGACCCGGGCATGGGTGTGCGCGCCGCGGGCATGGGTCGTCTGCTGCTGCAGGACGTCGCCGTACCGGCGACCGCCATCATCGGCGGCGAGGCCGACGCCGCGACGTCGGCGTACCGCGACGTCGTTCGCCTGTCCCGGCTGGGCTGGTCGGCGCTGGCCGCGGGCACCGCGGGCGCCGTCCTCGACTACGTGATCCCCTACGTGAACGAGCGCGAGGCGTTCGGCGAGCCGATCTCCAACCGTCAGGCGGTGGCCTTCATGGTCGCCACGATGGCGACCGAGGTCGACTCGATCCGCCTCGTCACGCTGCGCGGTGCCGCACGCGCCGAGCAGGGTCTGTCCTTCGCCCGCGAAGCCGCACTGGCCCGCAAGCTGACCATCGACAAGGGGCTGCAGATCGGCCTCGACGGCGTCCAGCTGCTCGGCGGCCACGGCTTCACCAAGGAACACCCCGTCGAGCGGTGGTACCGCGATCTCCGCGGTGCCGGCATCGGCGAAGGCATCGTCGTCCTCTGACCGCGTTTTGCGAACGTAGCGAAAGAACCTTTCATGAGCATCAATCTCGAACTCCCGAAGAAGCTGCGCGTCACCGTCGACCAGGCCCATCAGGCGGCCGCGGAGATCTTCCGGCCCATCTCGCGCAAGTACGACCTGCGCGAGCACGACTACCCCGTCGAACTCGACACGCTGGCAAGTCTTTACGACGGTCTGTCCGAGACCGGACAGGCCGGTGCGGGCGCCGACGGCGGACGTAGCCAACAGAAGAAGGACAAGCCCAAGGCCGAGGGCGCCGTGGTCAACGGCGGCAACATGCAGTCCGTCGTCAACGTGATGGAGACCTCCTGGGGCGATGTCGGCCTCATGCTCTCGATTCCCTATCAGGGACTGGGGAACTCGGCGATCGCCGCCGTCGCGACCGACGAGCAGCTCGAGCGCTTCGGCAAGGTGTGGGCCGCCATGGCCATCACCGAGCCCGGCTTCGGCTCCGACTCGGCCGCCGTCTCGACCACCGCCACCCTCGACGGCGACGAATACGTCATCAACGGCGAGAAGATCTACGTGACAGCGGGATCCCGCGCCACCCACATCGTCGTCTGGGCGACCGTCGACAAGAGCGCCGGCCGCGCCGCCATCAAGAGCTTTGTGGTGCCGCGTACCCATCCGGGTGTCACCGTCGAACGCCTCGAGCACAAGCTCGGTATCAAGGTTTCCGACACCGCGGCGATCCGCTTCGAGAACTGCCGGATCCCGAAGGAGAACCTGCTCGGCTCACCCGAGGTCGACACCAAGAAGGGCTTCGGCGGGGTCATGCAGACCTTCGACAACACCCGTCCGCTGGTGGCCGGCATGGCCGTCGGCGTGACCCGTGCCGCGCTCGAGGAACTGCGCGCGATCCTCGACGAGGCCGGCATCGAGGTCGACTACGATCGGCCTGCCGCCGACCAGCACGCCGCCGCTGCCGAGTTCCTGCGCATGGAGGCGGATTTCGAGGCCGCGTACCTGCACACCATGCGGGCCGCCTGGATGGCCGACAACAAGCAGCCGAACTCGACCGAGGCGTCGATGTCGAAGGCGAAGGCGGGCCGCACCGCCACCGACGTCACCAACAAGGTCGTCGAACTCACCGGCACCCTCGGCTACTCGGAGCGGTTGCTGGTGGAGAAATGGGCACGCGACTCCAAGATCCTCGACATCTTCGAGGGCACCCAGCAGATCCAGAATCTGATCATCGCCCGGCGGGTGCTGAACAAGAGCAGCGCCGAACTCAAGTGATCATCTGACACAACGCCTCTCGGCCCCGCGACGGAGCTTCCGTCGCGGGGCCGAGTCGTTCGTGGGCCGGCGATCAGACGAGCCGCACCACCCACACGGCGGCCGCGCACGCGAACACCGACGCGACCAGCGTTCCGACGGCGTACGCGGCGGACCGCCACCTGTCCTCCTGCTGCCCCAGCCGCACCGTCTCGAACGCAGCCGTGCTGAAAGTCGTGTAGCCACCGCAGAATCCGGTCCCGAGGACCAGCTGCCAGTCGTGCGGCGCCCCGTGGAAGACGACGAGACCGGCGAGCACACCCAACAGTGCCGACCCGCTGACGTTGATCGCGAGGGTGCCCCAGGGCGTCGTCGACGGCCATCGGTGTCGAATCGCTCCGTCGACGACGAACCGGGTGACGGCTCCGAGCGCTCCCGCCACCATCACGGCGAACGCGATCACGATCGTTCCCTCCGCCCGGCGATCGTCGATGCGACTCCGATCCCGCAACCCGCCGCGAGAACCCCCAGCACCACGCTCAGCACCGCATACATGGTTGCGGTCACGACCGCCGAAGCCCGTGTCAGTTCGGTGATCTCCAGCGCGAAGGTGCTGTAGGTGGTCAGCGCCCCACAGATGCCGGTGCCGCCGAAGAGACGGATGCGCTGGCGCCATCCGTCGTCGGGTCCCGAACGCACTAGCAACTCGAGCAACGCTCCCAGCACGAACGCGCCGGCGACGTTCACCCCGAACGTCGCCCAGGGCCACTGCCCTTCGACGACCGGGAACGAGTTCTCGGCCCACAGCCGGAGCCCGGTGCCGAGAATCCCGCCGGCGAACACCCAGGCGACGGCCTGCACACGCAGGTGCACAGGGCGTTCGTCCGGATCGACCGGGAGTTCGCGGTGCTCGTCTCGGTGCACGCGCCAAGTCTCCGCTACGTGACCGACGCGTACAACACGATCAGGTAGATCGGTACCAGCACGTCGAAGAAGAAGATGGGACCGGCGTTGCCCGCCTTGAAATTACGCCGGGTCACCATCTCCCGTACGTGCCCGACCGCGGCGCCCAGGTAGAACACCGAGAACGCGATGATGGTGGCAAGGGTGAACTCGTCACCGAAACCCGATGCGATCACGCCCAAGACACCCGTCGCCAGGCTGGCGAGCCCGACCTCCCATTGCCACGGCGTCTTCGGGGGCCACCCGATCGACTCGGCGATCGGCTCGCCGAAGAACATGTGGCCGCACCCGGTCATCCATCCCTGGACACCGATCATCCACAACACGGAGTTCTCGAGCAGATCCCGGCCCAGGTCACCACCCGGGGTCGACACGTCGACGATCGTGGTGATGATCGCGCCGACCAGCCCGACGAACGGCACCAGCCGGATCGCGGTGCGAAGCACACCATCGAGCATCGACTCAGCCCTCGAGTTGTGCGGCCAGCGCGGTCAGGACATCGGGGTCCTCGATGGTGGAGGGCACGGTGTACTCCTCGTGGTCGGCGATCTGTCGCATGGTCTTTCGGAGGATCTTGCCCGACCGTGTCTTCGGCAGCGCCGGCACCACCGTCACGTCGCGGAACGTCGCGACGGCCCCGATCTCGTCGCGCACCATGGCCACGAGTTCGGTGCGCAGAGTCTCGGCGTCGATGTCGACGCCGGACTTGAGCACCACGTACCCGCTGGGACGCTGGCCCTTCAGTTCGTCGTGGATGCCGATGACCGCGCACTCGGCCACCGCCGGGTGCGACGCCACCACCGCCTCGATACTGCCCGTCGAGAGCCGGTGTCCGGCAACGTTGATCACGTCGTCGGACCGGCCGAGAACGAACACGTAACCGTCGGCATCGACGTAGCCGGAGTCACCGGTCAGGTAGAAGCCGTCGAACGCCGACAGATACGACTTGCGGTACCGCTCCTCGTCGCGCCACAACCCGGCGAGGGTTCCGGGCGGCAGCGGCAGACCGATGACGATGTTGCCCTCCTCGCCCGGGTCCAGCGAATTGCCCTCGGCGTCGACGACGCCCACGCGGTAGCCGGGAACGGCGACCGTCGGCGAGCCCGCCTTGATCGGCATCGGCTCCAGCCCACGGAGATTCGCCGCGATCGCCCAACCGGTCTCGGTCTGCCACCAGTGGTCCACGACCGGGACACCGAGTACCTCCGAGGCCCACGTGAACGTGTCCGGGTCGAGTCGCTCGCCCGCCGCGAACAACGTCTCTAGCGAGGACACGTCGTACTTGCTCAGTTCGGTGGCGTCCGGGTCCGCCTTGCGGATGGCGCGGATCGCGGTGGGTGCGGTGAACAACGCCTTCACCCCGTGTTCGCCGATGACACGCCAGAACGCGCCCGCGTCCGGGGTACCGACCGGCTTGCCCTCGTACATCACCGATGTCGCTCCGACGAGGAGGGGCCCGTACACGATGTAGGAGTGTCCGACGACCCACCCCACATCCGAGGCGGTCCACCACACGTCGCCGGCAGAGATGTCGTAGATGTTCGCCATCGACCATGTCAGGGCCACCGCATGCCCGCCGTTGTCGCGGACGACGCCCTTGGGCTTCCCGGTGGTCCCCGAGGTGTAGAGGATGTACAGCGGGTCGGTGGCCTCGACCGGAACCGGCTCGACCTGATCGGCACCGGCGAGCACGTCGTCCCAGTCGAGCCAACCCTCGTGATCCGCTGCGACACTGCCGATCTCGGGACGGTCCTTGACGATGACGACGCGCGGGGGCGTCGCCGACAACTCGATGGCCTTGGCCACCATCGGCAGATACTCGACGACCCGGCCCGGTTCCAGACCGCCCGAGGCGGTGAGGACGGCGACCGGCTCGGCGTCGTCGATACGGGTCGCGAGCTCACGAGCAGCGAAACCGCCGAAGACCACCGAGTGCACCGCGCCGATCCGCGCGCACGCCAGCATCGCGACGGCCGCCTCGGGGATCATCGGCATGTAGATCACCACGCGATCGCCGTAACCGATCCCCTGCCCGGTGAGGACACCGGCGAATCGTGAGACCTCGTCGAGCAGTTCGGCGTAGGAGTACCGACGGACCTCGCCCACCATCGCCGAGTCCCAGATCAGCGCGGTCCGGTCGTGTCCGGCCGCGACGTGGCGATCAAGGGCATTGGCGCACGTGTTGAGGGTGGCATCCGGGAACCAGCGGAAGAACGGGGCGGCGGAGTCGTCGAGCGCCGACGTGGGCGGCTTCACCCAGTCCACCGCGGCGGCTGCGTCGAGCCAGAATCCCTCGCGATCGTCAGCTGCCCGTGTGAACGCTTCGATGTACCGGCCCATGGCCATCCCTTCGCCGTCGGTGAGCGGCACCCAACTCACCCGGATGCCGCATCGCCACTCGAGCGTATCGGTGTGACCGTCACCACGAAGCGCGATCCCGTCTCGTGTGGTGACCGGCCCGAGCTTCGCACTGAGCGGTCGAGACGCTCGCCGGTCAGCGGTCTCCCGCGGCGGCGACGGCGGCGGTGATCCGATCGAGGAAACTACGGATGGTGTCCAACTCGTCTTCGGAGTAGCCGTCGGACACCTCGATCACCTTCTCGATGAGCGGCCCGAAGAACGACCACCCCATCTCGTGCGCTGCATCGGTGACCTGCAACGCGACCCTCCGGCGGTCGGTCGCGTCCCGCGCACGGGAAACCAGCCCCTTGGCTTCCAGGCGGTCGATCAAAGCGGTCGTGGACGCGCTGTTGAGGCCGAGATGTCCGGCCAACCATCCAGGTGATGCGACGTCGCCGGACCGGTGCCGGTCGAGCAGTGCTACCAGGGCGCGGACATCCGTGGCGTGCAGCCCGTTTCGCGCGGCGAATCCGGCGCCGAAGAGATCGAGTTCCATGGTCAGCGACCGCAATCGGTGCACCAGATCGTCGTCAGCCACAGGGATGACTATACGACGAATCGTTTGATGGTCTAGTCTCTCGATAGTCGAGATATTACCGAGGGAGGTCCGCATGCCTGAGCGGACGATCGACGACTTCGCCGCTACCCCCGACGGCGCCATGTTCTTCGCGCGCTACGACTCTCTGGCACGACGTTCGTGCGCAACACCACTCGACATCGAGACCCCCTTCGGCACCACCCGGGTCAATGACTACGGCCAGATGGGGGCACCGCCGGTGGTCCTGCTCCCCGGTGGCGGGGCGACCTCGATGTCCTGGGTCAACGTCGTCCATCGTCTCGCGCAGACACGCCGGGTTCACGCCGTCGACCTCATCGGCGACGCCGGACGCTCCCGCGTGAGCCGGCCTCCGCAGACCATGGGCGAGCTCGTCGAGTGGCTGTCGGCGGTCCTCGACGGACTCGGAGTGGCACGTGTCGATCTCGCTGGACATTCCTACGGCGCCATGATCTCGCTTGCCTACGCCGTCGGTCCCGCCCGGGAACGGGTGGGCCGACTAGCCCTGGTGGACCCCACTTCGTGCTTCACCGGTCTGCGCCCGGCCTACCTTCTGCGCGCTCTGCCGATCCTGTTGTCTCCCGATCCGAGACGCCAGAGACGATTCCTACGATGGGAGACTCGCGCGGCCGCACTCGACCCCGGATGGCACGACATGTACTGCGCGGGAGCCCGATTCCCCACCCCGCCGACCGTCGTGCCCAAACGACCCACCCGCGAGGCGCTGTCGCGTCTCGACGGAGGTGTTTCGGCCACAGTGATCCTCGCGCCGGACAGCCGGGCGCACAAAGCGAACGTCGTGGCGCGGCGGGTGCGAGAGCTGTTGCCGTCAGCGACAGTCGCCGTCCTCGGCAGCGGCACCCACCACACACTGCCCCTCGAGCCCGCGGATGAACTCGCCGATGCGCTCGTTGACGCCCTCGACGATGCCTCGACGTAGTCTCCGTGTTCAGTACAGGTAGGGACGGAAGCTGTCCTCGGTGAACCGTTCGTTGCCCGCTTCGGGCATCACGCGCCGGGTGATCTCCGCGACCGAGGGCAGCGCGTCGGGTCGCCATGAGTCCGGCTTCCACAGATCGGATCGGAGAAACGCCTTGGGACAGTGATAGAACACCTCGTCGACGGTGATCTCCACCGCGAGGATCGGCCGCTTACCGCTGACCGTGAGGTCGTCGAAGTAGTCGGCGTCGCCGACGATGCGCGCCGGGCCGTTGATCCGGAGGGTGTCGCCGCGACCGGGCACGACGAAGATCGAGCCCGCTCGGGGGTTTCGCAGGATGTTCAGGTAACCGTCGACACGACGGTTGCCCGGCCGCTCGGGTATCGCGATGTGCCGGTCGTCGATGACGTGGACGACCTTGCCGGCCGGGTCGCCCTTGGGCGACACGTCGATCCGTCCGAGTTCGTCGGCGGTCGCCAGGAACACCATCGGCGACTCCGCGAGCCATTCCCGGTCGACGTCGGCGAGTGAGTTCCGCGCCTTGTCGCGGATGAGCTCCATCGGATGGCCGACGATCTCCCGCAGCCTCGACTCGTCGGTGATGTGCATCTGCACATCGTGTCACGCGGCCGTCGCTACACGGGTCGCGGTGCGGGCGCCGGCCAGGGGAAGGTCCAGGTGGTGTCGCGGACATCGTCGACCCGCGCCGCCCGTCGGCGCAGATGGACCGACCCGTCGGTGACGATCAGCGTGACGTCGGCGTCGAGGCGTCCGGCGAGACGTCGGGCGGTCCAGCCCGGTCGTGTCCCACCGGTTCCGATGACGACGGCGCCGGCCTCCACACGTCGGGCTGCCCGGTGCAGGACCGACGTCGGGTCGCCGACCTCGCTCATGGTCGACACCGTCCGTGCACCGTGCCACCTCGCGAGTTCGGCGGCGGTCCGCAGGGTCTCGTCGACTCCCGCCTGACCGGAGAGCAGATAGGACTCGTCCTTGAGGGCGTCGTGCAGCGTGGTGCTCGCTTCTTTCCGACGACGCCGCGTGGCGCAGATCAGGATCAGGTCGCCGGAATCGCCGAGCAGTCGAACGGCGACCTTCACCGCACGCAGTGAGGCGTCACTCCCGTCGACTCCGACGACGACCGGACGGCCGAACCCCGCGTGGCCCGGCACCGGTACGCCGCGCGCGTCGATCGGCGGGGCCAGGGCGGGATCTGTCGGCCCTGGTCGGGTCTCGAGGCGCTCCCAGCGCCGGGGTCGTGTCCGCAGCGTGCTCATGATGTCCTCCTCGGTCGGCGATATCGGCTGCTCACAACGCTATGGAGGCCAAAGTCCCGAGTCGCCATCCCGCGGGTTGACCGGTTCTCCACCCCAGGGTGGACAGCCGAATCCACCGTGAGGCGGACGTTCGGCAGTTCTGCGGAACTATCCTGGAACGGTGACGGGCTTCACAGCGGAGATGGGCGCGGGGCTGCGCCGGCGGATCGAACGGGCGGGCGGCGACTACCCGCCTCTGTACCCCGCGGTGATCCTGTCGTCGAGCGTCGTGGTCACCCTGGTGTCGACGGCACAACGTTTCTCGTTCGATCAGATCGGGTGGGTGATCGCGGCGCTGGTCCTCGCCGTGCTCTCGCTGGTGCTCGACCTGACCCTGCCGCCGACCTCGTACCCGTGCTCTGCCGTGATCACCAGTACGGTCTGCTTCCTCATGGTCCCGACGCCCACGGACGCCGCCCCCCTCCAACTCGTCCTGGTGGCGGCGATCGCCGCCGCGATGTATCCCCTTCTCGGCGGACTGATCGTGACGGCGGCCTGCCTCGTCGTCATCGTGTGGTTCGGCGCCGTCGGCGGTCTCGAGTCACCGGCCATCTACGCGCTCGGCGTCGCGTGCGGTTGGCTGATCGGGTACATGATGCTGATCCAGAAGCGTCTGGCCGACAATCGGGCCCGGGTGCTCGCCGAGCGTGCCGACCGCGCCGCGAGCGACGAACGACAGCGGATCGCCCGCGAGATCCACGATGTCATCGCGCATTCCCTGTCGATCACCATGCTCAACGTCACCGGCGCCCGTCGCGTGCTCGAACAGGACCGTGACATCGAGGAGGCACTGGAGGCACTCTCCGACGCCGAACGCCAAGGCCGACAGGCGATGACCGAGATCCGCACCATCGTCCACGTACTGGGGACGACCGAGCCGACGGGATCGACGGCCCCGTCACCGGGCGCCGGAGACCTCGTCCGGCTCGTCGAGGACTACCGCAAGGCCGGCGTCGACATCGACTTCAGCCTCGTCGGCGACCTCACCGAGCTGCCACGTCCGGTCGGTGCGGCGCTGTATCGGATCACCCAGGAGTCCCTGGCCAACGTCGTCAAACACTCGGTGGCCAAGCAGGCCTCGGTCTCGGTGTCGGTGGCCGATGCAGTGGCTCTCACGGTCGAGAACCCGGCGACCGAGGATCGGCCTCGAGAATGCGACGGCACCGGTATCGAGGGAATGACCCAGCGCGCGGCACTGCTCGGCGGCACGCTCCAGACAGCGCACCGCGCAGGCACCTGGTCGGTCCACGCGACGCTGCCGTCGCGACCGCTCACCGCGGGGGTGCCCGCATGACGACGACCGCACCCACCGATCCCGCGGCCGACCCGATCCGGGTTCTCCTCGTCGACGACCAGGAGCTCATCCGTACGGGCCTGCGTCGCATCCTGCGCCTGCGCGACGGCTTCGACATCGTGGGTGAGTGCGCGGACGGCTCCGGAGTCCTCGCCGGGATCGCCGAAAACCGGCCCGACATCGTCCTGATGGATCTGCGGATGCGCGACGTCGACGGCATCACCGCCACCACGATGGTCCGCACCCTGCGGGAGCCGCCGCCGGTGCTGATCCTGACCACCTTCGACGACGACGCCCTGTTGTCCCGTGCCCTGCGCGCCGGAGCGGCCGGATTCATACTCAAGGACTCGCCGGCCGACTCGCTGATCTGGGCGGTCCGCGCGGTGGTCCGTGACGGTGCGTTCCTCGACCCGGCGGTGACCGAACGCGTTCTCCACGGTTTCCGACGGTCGGGGCGTGAGCAGGTGAGCACCGTGCCCGGACTCACCGACCGCGAGACCGATGTCCTCCGCCTGATCGCCCGCGGCCGCACCAACGCGGAAATCGGTGCGGCCCTCGGCATCTCGCAGGTGACCGTGAAGAGCCACATCAACCACATCTTCACGAAGCTCGACCTCCGCGACCGGGCGGCGGCGATCGTATACGCCTTCGACCGTGGGCTCGTGGTCGCCGAGTACGACTGAGCCCGTGTAGATCAGTCGTGCACGGTGGTGATCTCAGGGGCGATCACCTCGACGTCGACCCCATCGACGAACCGGTACGGGCCCGCCACGAGCAGACCACCGAAGTACTTGCGCAGCCGGGACATCTCGGCCCGCACGGTGACCGTCCGGTCGTCGACGCCGAACAGATGCATCGACATCTGGGCCGCGGTGACGCCGGCGGGCCGTCGCGCCAGGAGGGTGAGGATCTCGCCATGCCGGGGCGAACAGCGATGGGTCCAGGCACCGCTCGCGCCTTCGACGGTGACCTCGACATTTCGGAGACCCGACGCGTCCGGCGGTACCCGCACGATCACCCGTGTGGTGGATGCGTCCGAGGTCTCCGCGACGCGCACCAACCATCCGCCGGGCAACGCCTCGACGTCGCACTCCCCCAGCGCATTCACGAAGATCCGGCCGGGGCCGAGCCGCGGCGGCAGGATCAGTCGCGATCGCGGACACACGGTGTCCACGGCGGCGACCCACCCGTCGGTGTCGACCGCCAACGCCGGGCCGGGCATGCGGGCGAGGATCGGCGCGGCCACCGCCCGCAACGAATCGAGTCGTCGGTGGTGGCTCTCGCGTAGTTGTGATTCGGCCAGCCGGGCGACCGCATGCACCAGCGCCAAGGTGGTCGGATGGATGGTGGCGGCCGGACCACTCACATCGACCACCCCCAACATCTCACCGGTCCGCGGGTCCTTGATCGGTGCACCGGTACAGGTCCACGAATGATGACTGCGCACGAAGTGCTCGGCCGAGAACACCTGCACCGAACGACCGGACATCAGTGCCGTACCAATCGCGTTGGTCCCCACCGAGCCCTCGGCCCAGTCGGCACCCTCGACGAATCCGAGAGTGTCCGCGCGCGTGAGCACCTTCGACGATCCGCTCCGCCACAGCACGTGCCCATCGGCATCCGAGACGACCAGGATGTTGTCGCCGTCGGCGATCAGCGAGTCGAGGCCACGTGCCAGCTCGTCCACGACCTCCGCCAGGCCGGAGCGTCGGCGGCGTTCCTCGAGCTCCTCGAGCTGAAGCGTCCGTTCCCCGGCACAGTCCACGTCCGGGTCGAGACCGGCACGTCGGAGTCGCCGCCACGAGTCGTCGATGACGCTCCGCGGACGCGCCGGCATGCGCCCGCCCGACATCGCCGCGTCGTGAACCGCGCTGAGAACGGACGCAAACTCGCGCGGATCGTCGCCGGCGTGGACCGCGGGCTCCAGCTCGGAGGCCGACTCGTAAGCGTTCATCTCTTCGATTGTGCGTCACGTCACAGACGACGACAACGTACCTCGCCCCTCGCAACCCCCTGCAACCCTTGCCGCCACCCGGCGCCGGGGCGTCTGCTGTCCACAACCCGCTGTGTTCCACATCACGTTCGCGGGGCACATCTCGAGGAGGCATCATGACTCAGACATTGGAACCGCTGGTCCATCTCGACCGCACCCCGCAGGAGCGGATGGACGCCTGGCTGCGTGAGTTCGAATCCGCACTCGCCGCAGACGACATCGCCCGCGCGACGAACGCGTTTCTGACCGACAGCTACTGGCGCGACCTGACAGCATTCACCTGGAACATCAAGACGGTGGAGGGCCACGAGCAGATCGCCGACATGCTGACCGCGCGTCTCGCGGACACCCGCCCGTCGAACTTCACCACCACTGAACCGGCCACCGACGACGGGGACGGCGTCGTCTCGGCGTTCATCGCGTTCGAGACCGCCGTCGGACGGTGTGAGGGACACCTGCGCATCCGTCGCGACGACGACGGCACCGACGGTGGCGGGCGCGACGCCGGGGAGGACAAGGCCTGGACGCTGTTGACGACAATGCAGGAACTGAAGGGACACGAGGAGTCGGCCGGCCCGAATCGACCGCTCGGGGCGGTGCACGGTTCCGATCCCGACACCCGTTCCTGGGCGGAGAAGAAGGCCGACGAGGAATTGTCGCTCGGACGGTCGGCGCAACCGTACGTGCTGGTGATCGGCGGCGGGCAGGGCGGTATCGCGCTCGGCGCACGACTCCGCCAGCTCGGCGTGCCGTCGGTCGTCGTCGATCGCCATGACCGTCCCGGGGACCAGTGGCGCAAACGCTACAAGTCGCTGTGCCTGCACGACCCGGTTTGGTACGACCATCTCCCGTACCTGCCGTTCCCCGACAACTGGCCGGTCTTCGCACCCAAGGACAAGATCGGCGACTGGCTCGAGTTCTACACCAAGGTCATGGAGGTTCCGTACTGGAGCAAGACGACGTGTCTGTCCGCTGAGTACGACGAGGCCGAGTCACGGTGGACGGTTGAGGTCGACCGGGACGGTGAGCGCCTCACGCTCCATCCGACGCAGCTGGTCCTTGCGACCGGGATGTCCGGCAAACCTGCCGTCCCTTCGGTCCCCGGGCAGGATGTGTTCGCCGGCGAGCAACACCACTCGAGCGCACATCCCGGACCGGACGGCTACCTCGGCAAGAAGGTCGTCGTCATCGGCTCCAACAACTCCGCGCACGACATCTGCAAGGCGCTGGTGGACAACGGCGTCGACGCCACGATGGTGCAGCGCTCCTCGACCCACATCGTGAAATCCGACTCGCTGCGGTCGATCGCCCTCGGTTCCCTGTACAGCGAGGAGGCGGTCGCCTCCGGAATGACGACCAAGAAGGCGGATCTCACCTTCGCCTCATTGCCCTACCGGATCATGCACCAGTTCCAGGTACCGGTGTACGACCAGATCCGCGAGCAGGACAAGGAATTCTACGAACGACTCGAGGCGGCCGGCTTCGAGCTCGACTTCGGCGACGACGACTCCGGACTCTTCATGAAGTACCTACGCCGCGGATCCGGCTACTACATCGACGTGGGCGCGAGCGAACTCATCGCCGACGGAACGATCAAGCTGGTCCACGGTCAACTGGACCACCTCACCGAGAATTCGGTGGTGCTCGCCGACGGGACCGAGATCGACGCCGACGTGGTCGTCTACGCCACAGGGTACGGATCGATGAACGGCTGGGCCGCCGACCTCATGGGCCAGGAGGTCGCCGACCGTGTCGGCAAGGTGTGGGGACTCGGTTCCGAGACGACCAAGGACCCGGGCCCCTGGGAGGGCGAGCAGCGGAACATGTGGAAGCCCACCCAGCAACCGGGCCTGTGGTTCCACGGCGGAAATCTGCACCAATCGCGACACTATTCGCTGTATCTCGCGCTACAGCTGAAGGCGCGATATGAAGGAATCCCCACGCCCGTATACGGCTTGGCGGACGTCCACCACCTGAGCTGATCACCAATGAGAAAGGCCCCGCAACCACGAGGGTTGCGGGGCCTTTCTGAAATTGTGTTCGGCGGTGTCCTACTCTCCCACACTGATTAGGGTGCAGTACCATTGGCGCTGGAGGGCTTAGCTTCCGGGTTCGGAATGGGGCCGGGCGTTTCCCCTCCGCTATAGCCGCCGTAACTTTGTGAAACAACTGTCGCACAACAGTGTTTGTTTGTTTTGTTGTGTGTTGTTTCAGAAGTACATAGTGGATGCGAACACCAACCGAACCTGAGGTTTGGTGATGTTGTGGGTGTTGTTGGTAAGTCCTCGGCCGATTAGTACCAGTCACCTGAACACATTGCTGTGCGT